>NZ_CP060084.1:326250-652500 GCF_014211975.1 Teredinibacter haidensis | reverse complement strand
AGCGTGTCGGTGATGCTGATCGCTAACGCCGTGTCGCTGTACGTCAGCTGTTCAAAGTTGCCATCGCTCGCGCCGGTGATGACGTTGCTTAGACTGCCCGCATCCACGTAAACATCTTCATCCGCCGCAACCGTGTATGCCAGCTGCCCTTCCGTCGCCCCGTCGGCAATCGTGATCGTCCCCAGCGTGGTTTCTACCGTGGTCGTGCCCTGACTCGCACTCTCCAGCGTCGCCGTGTAGGTGATCACCCCGCCCGCTTCGCTCAACGTGCTAACGTCGGCACTCAGGCGCACCTCCGTCTCGTCGAGCGTGTCGGTGATGCTGATCGCTAACGCCGTGTCGCTGTACGTCAGCTGTTCAAAGTTGCCATCGCTCGCGCCGGTGATGACGTTGCTTAGACTGCCCGCATCCACGTAAACATCTTCATCCGCCGCAACCGTGTATGCCAGCTGCCCTTCCGTCGCCCCGTCGGCAATCGTGATCGTCCCCAGCGTGGTTTCTACCGTGGTCGTGCCCTGACTCGCACTCTCCAGCGTCGCTGTGTAGGTGATCACCCCGCCCGCTTCGCTCAACGTGCTGACGTCGGCACTCAGGCGCACCTCCGTCTCGTCGAGCGTGTCGGTGATGCTGATCGCTAACGCCGTGTCGCTGTACGTCAGCTGTTCAAAGTTGCCATCGCTCGCGCCGGTGATGACGTTGCTTAGACTGCCCGCATCCACGTAAACGTCTTCATCCGCCGCAACCGTGTATGCCAGCTGCCCTTCCGTCGCCCCGTCGGCAATCGTGATCGTCCCCAGCGTGGTTTCTACCGTGGTCGTGCCCTGACTCGCACTCTCCAGCGTCGCTGTGTAGGTGATCACCCCGCCCGCTTCGCTCAACGTGCTGACGTCGGCACTCAGGCGCACCTCCGTCTCGTCGAGCGTGTCGGTGATGCTGATCGCTAACGCCGTGTCGCTGTACGTCAGCTGTTCAAAGTTGCCATCGCTCGCGCCGGTGATGACGTTGCTTAGACTGCCCGCATCCACGTAAACGTCTTCATCCGCCGCAACCGTGTATGCCAGCTGCCCTTCCGTCGCCCCGTCGGCAATCGTGATCGTCCCCAGCGTGGTTTCTACCGTGGTCGTGCCCTGACTCGCACTCTCCAGCGTCGCTGTGTAGGTGATCACCCCGCCCGCTTCGCTCAACGTGCTAACGTCGGCACTCAGGCGCACCTCCGTCTCGTCGAGCGTGTCGGTGATGCTGATCGCTAACGCCGTGTCGCTGTACGTCAGCTGTTCAAAGTTGCCATCGCTCGCGCCGGTGATGACGTTGCTTAGACTGCCCGCATCCACGTAAACATCTTCATCCGCCGCAACCGTGTATGCCAGCTGCCCTTCCGTCGCCCCGTCGGCAATCGTGATCGTCCCCAGCGTGGTTTCTACCGTGGTCGTGCCCTGACTCGCACTCTCCAGCGTCGCCGTGTAGGTGATCACCCCGCCCGCTTCGCTCAACGTGCTGACGTCGGCACTCAGGCGCACCTCCGTCTCGTCGAGCGTGTCGGTGATGCTGATCGCTAACGCCGTGTCGCTGTACGTCAGCTGTTCAAAGTTGCCATCGCTCGCGCCGGTGATGACGTTGCTTAGACTGCCCGCATCCACGTAAACATCTTCATCCGCCGCAACCGTGTATGCCAGCTGCCCTTCCGTCGCCCCGTCGGCAATCGTGATCGTCCCCAGCGTGGTTTCTACCGTGGTCGTGCCCTGACTCGCACTCTCCAGCGTCGCTGTGTAGGTGATCACCCCGCCCGCTTCGCTCAACGTGCTAACGTCGGCACTCAGGCGCACCTCCGTCTCGTCGAGCGTGTCGGTGATGCTGATCGCTAACGCCGTGTCGCTGTACGTCAGCTGTTCAAAGTTGCCATCGCTCGCGCCGGTGATGACGTTGCTTAGACTGCCCGCATCCACGTAAACATCTTCATCCGCCGCAACCGTGTATGCCAGCTGCCCTTCCGTCGCCCCGTCGGCAATCGTGATCGTCCCCAGCGTGGTTTCTACCGTGGTCGTGCCCTGACTCGCACTCTCCAGCGTCGCTGTGTAGGTGATCACCCCGCCCGCTTCGCTCAACGTGCTAACGTCGGCACTCAGGCGCACCTCCGTCTCGTCGAGCGTGTCGGTGATGCTGATCGCTAACGCCGTGTCGCTGTACGTCAGCTGTTCAAAGTTGCCATCGCTCGCGCCGGTGATGACGTTGCTTAGACTGCCCGCATCCACGTAAACATCTTCATCCGCCGCAACCGTGTATGCCAGCTGCCCTTCCGTCGCCCCGTCGGCAATCGTGATCGTCCCCAGCGTGGTTTCTACCGTGGTCGTGCCCTGACTCGCACTCTCCAGCGTCGCCGTGTAGGTGATCACCCCGCCCGCTTCGCTCAACGTGCTGACGTCGGCACTCAGGCGCACCGTGTTTGTAGCTGGAGCTTCCGTAATGCTCGTAACAACTTCACCACCAACAATCGATACCCCTTCAAAGTTGCCGCCCGATACATTGCTGATTGAAATGGTTTCCGTGGAGGATGAGGGGTACGTCGCATCGCTGCTAGTGAGAGTAATAGAACCCGAAGCTTGCCCAGCTGCGATTGAAATTGTTTGGCCATTTGAAAGCTCTACTGTCACATCGGTTTCTGCGATGTTGTCGAGAGTTGCGCTATAGGTTAAATCTTCACCCGCAATAATGGATGCAGGACCCGCAAGGTTCAGCGTTGTTTGGTCACCATCATCTACTACCGCAGTTTCAAACGGTGAGGTATTAACGTGAATCGCAGGGAGATTGTCTCCCGCAATGGAGGCTATTGAAGCGCTGATGGTTGTGCCGTTTATATAAACGTCATCGTCTGCCGTTATGCTCGCTTGACCGCTTGTCTGACCGGCGGCGATGGTGATGACAAGCCCAGTGTCGAGCGTAACCTGTAATGGTGTATCTATCGCTTCACTCAAAGTCGCCGTGTAGGTTATCGTCTCGCCCTCCGCAACCGTTTGCTCGGCAATTAACGAAAGCTGTGGAACCTGGTTGACTTGCGTGACGACGGGTACCGTATCAATAACCAGGTTTTCAAAACCGCCACCGGATGTTTCTGTAATTGCGACAAGAACTGAACCAACATTAACTGTTGGCGTAGCAATGCTGGCCTGCGAAGTTCCCGCAGCTATTGTGACAATTTCACCATTATCTAGGCTAACCACCAGATCACTATTCGTCGGATTATCCAGGGTCAGCGTGTAAACAATCTCCTCACCTTCCGTGACCACGTCACTTGCACTCAAACGCAGCGTAGTAGCATCGCTATCATTAACTACCGTCGTAACAACACGATCAGCACTCACATTGAGCGCTTCGAAATTCCCACCCTCGGCACTTACAATGGTGGTGCTAACCGTATTTTCAGTTATGTAAACATCGTCAGTAGTGGTGTACGTAACCGATCCTGAGCTTGCGCCGGCAGGAATGACAATCACCAGCCCGTTTTCAAGGGTGATTGTCATATCGCTGGCCGCAGCGTTATCAAGAGTGGCCAGATACGTCACTGGCTCGCCCTCAATTACGCTTTCTGTTGCCGTAAGCACCAGATTGGTGTTGCTGTCATTGTCCAGAATCTCTGTTGTAGTGGAATTAACCAGCAACCTTTCAAAATTCCCGCCCGTAGTGCCAACTATTGACGCGGACGAAAATCGGTTATCACCAAGATATACGTCATCCTCAACCTGCATCTCTACAGTACCGCTAGTACTGCCCGCTGAGATGCTAATAACACCACCATTATTCAGCGTTACAGTCAGATCGCTCGCAGCAGGACTATCCAGTTCTGCGGTATAGGTTATCGTGCCACCTTCAACCACCGACTCAGATGAAAAAAGGTTCAAAGTGGTGGTATCCACCACATCCTCAACCGCAACCACGGCAGGTGATGTATCAACAACAAGATTTTCAAAACCACCGCCCTGTGCGCCAAGAATTGTGGCAGTTGCTTGACTATTTCCCGCATAAACATCATTTGGCGCTGAACCCACAACGCTCGCCGTTGACTGGCCACTCGGGATCGTAACTTGCAGCCCGTTATCCAAAACAACCACCATGTCTTCAAGCGTGGGCTGAGCAACGCTTACGGTATAGGTGATATCGCCGCCCTCCGACACAATGGCGGTAGCGCTCACCTGCACCTGGGTTATATCGGCATCATCATTAATCGCAGTCACCACAGGCGTGGTGGATACATTCAGGTTTTGCAGGTCGCCGCCACTCACGTCGGAGATAACGGTGCTAACGCTGTTTCCGCCTAAATACACATCATCCGAGGCGGTAGTTTCCGCAAAGCCGGAGGTTTCACCTGCAGGAATAATGATAACCAAACCATTACCCAGGGTTACGTTCATATCACTTTGGGTGGGGTTATCCACCGTGGCCGTATAGCGAATCAACTCGCCCTCGGTGACGACAGCGGGTGCCGATATTGATAGATTTGAGCTGGAAAACAGCACCCCAGTATCATCTGCAGTGCTGAAATCCAGATCGTCAATATCAGGAGCAACCAGTGTCTCGGTATTGATCTCAATATCGGGTAGCAATTCTACGATGCGCGCTAGGCGCACAAATCCATGCCCTTCATCCGCTGGCCCCCCGCCTGCGGCAGTTTCTTCAAGAACCTCACTAAGGTCCACACCACTTTCCAACGCTTCGAGTACGGCGGCCACATCGTCACTTTCGATGGCGTTTTCATCTGCCACAGGGCCTTTATATGCCAGTAAATCTGGCGTAATGGCCACCTCCCCAGCTTCAGCCACCACAATCCTGTTACCGTCATTTAATGCGAGCTCGACGTTGCCACTACTACCGGTAATGATGATGTCATCTTCGTAAATGACATCCCCAGGTTTAAGCTCACGCAGCTCGCCAGTAGCATTTTTTGCGTAGTTAACGCCGGAAACAGAGACGACTGTTGCAATAGGGTTCATAAGTGATCCTGGGTCTAATCGGTAGTAGTAAGCAAAAACAGTTTTAACGAGCTAAGCCTAGCCCAATAGAAACGCCACTAATTGTACTAAAGGGCATATCTCTTAGACTAATTTAGGATAGATGGGCGGGAAATTTTAATATTATTGAGACGAAGCGCCAATTCGACGCGATTACGTACATCTAGCTTGCTAAATATTGAGCTAATGTGCGCCTTTACGGTTCTTTCTTTAATGTTAAGTGCGGTGGATATTTCTGCGTTGGTGGCACCGTGAGCAACTAATTGGCCCACAGCGATTTCTCGCTGACTAAGTATGCCTTTAAAACGTTCAACCCCCTGCTTTTTTGGGTCATTTTTCTGCTGGGAGCTTTGGCCTAAACCAGCCATCACTCGTTTGAGTAGCTTATTCCCAACCCAAAGGCCACCGTGATTAACCACCAACACCATTTCCTGCAGTCGGCTGGGGGCAGACAGTGTATGCCCATAGCCCACAGCACCAGCTTTTATAACATCAATCGCTTCGTGCAAATTGGGGGTTGGGCTCAAAACAAATACTTTGCGACCTGTCGCCAGACACCTTTCTAGCCAACTGCGTTTTTCATCGCTTTTAAGATTCATATAATCGACAAAAATTAAGGCGTCATCAAACGCGTCAAAACGGGTCGGCAAGCCACAAACAAAAGACGAGCCGGAAAAGGCTTCTTTCCAGTTGGGCAGGAGTTGTGGCGCAGAACTAACAAACAGGGGAGCTTTCATTCTTCAGTCAGTGCGTATTGTTTGGCTCGCAAGAGTGGTTTGAGCATGTAAGCCAATATTGTCTTTTTACCCGTCAACACATCTACTGTTGCGACCATTCCGGGGATAATCGGCTTACCCTCCCCCAAGCTGGATTCGAAGGTGCGTACTCTCACAATATAAAACGGGTTTCCTTTGTCATCCGTCACCGTATCGGCGCCTATGTGCTCCACCTTGGCGTCAAGCCCGCCATAAACAACAAAATCGTAAGCGGTAAATTTAACGTTTGCCAACTGCCCAGGATGTAAAAAAGCAATATCCTGGGGCTTAATGCGCGCCTCCAACAGCAAGCTATCATCCAAGGGGATAATTTCGACAATCTCCTTGCCTGGTAACACCACACCGCCAATGGTGTTGTAAAAAAGGCGCTTAATTGTTCCTCGCACCGGGGAACGCACCGAGGTTTGCTTTACACGATCGCTTAAACCGGAGGACGCTCCCTCCAGCACGCTAAGCCGAGCCATGGCAATGGACATGCCCTCGCGAATATCATTTTTGAAATTCAGATCCACTTCCAAGTACTTTTGCTTAGCTTCAACAATCGCAGATTTTAGCCGACGAATTTGTGCTAATGCCTGGTCGCGCTCACCGATCATGTTGGCCAGATCTCTCTCCAGACGCAACAATTCCACTTCAGACACGGCACCTGTAGCAACCAACGGACGGGTTACAGCAAGTTCTCGCGACGCCAAACTATAGGTTTTCACGGCCCGATCACGCGTGGCTTCAGCCTCTTCGAGTTCCTGCTCTCTCTGCGTAATCTGCTGTAGGGCAATTTGTTTGAGCACCTCTAACTCTTGCTGGCTGGTCTCAAAAAGCCGCCGCTCATGCTCAACCAGCCCGGGCGCGGCTGTTTCGAGTTCACTACCGGGAACAAAATCAGTGCCCTCCACAACCGCCCGCAGGCGAATAACTTTCGCTTTTAGCGCTAATAGCTCTGCGTGACTCTCCTGTAGGGTGGACTGAAACCGTGTGGCATCAAGTTTAACCAGTAACTGATCCCTTTCGACAATATCACCTTCTCTCATGCGAATATCGGTGATAACACCACCATCGAGCGACTGCAGAATCTGCACCTGCTGAGAAGGTATGACCTTGCCTTCCCCCCGAGTGACCTGGTCAATTTCCGCAAAAGCCGACCAAACGATCAACGCAACTATCGAAGAGCAGAGCGTGTAGAACATGACACGTGTTTTTATCGGATTTTGTTCAACTTGAGCACGATCAGCGCTGTCTTCCCACGTCAAAGAATCGGCTTCATCCGGGGCGGTATCAATGGCCTCCAGGATTTTTTCGAGCGGCTGCGCAGCAATATCTCTAAGGCGCCTTTTGTTTTCCGAGCCGCCATCAGGCGTTGCTGGCTTAGTCATGAAGCCTTTCCTATGCGGCCTTCCCGTAATGCGCTGGCGACACTGTCTCGCGGACCATCTGCCACCACTTGTCCATTGTCGATCACAATTATGCGGTCAACCCAGCCCAACACCGAGGTTCGGTGAGTCGCCACGAGGACGGTTTTGCCTTCGCTAAACTCTTGAATTTTATTGTTAATCCAGGTCTCTGTAGAATGATCCATTGACCCCGTTGGTTCATCCAGTAGTAACACCTGAGGGTCGTGGACAACCGCCCGCGCCAGCGCAATCGATTTTCGCTGGCCCCCTGAAATGGAGTCACCACGCTCACCAATAACCATGTCGAAACCGTTAGGGTGGGTATTAACAAAATCGCCCAAGTTGGCGAATTCCGCTGCGCGAATAACGTCTTCATCTTCAGCCTGTGGGTGCGCAAGTACGATGTTTTCACGCAAACTGCCGTAAAACAATGTCACATCTTGTGCGACATAACCGACCTGCTGACGAAGCTCAGCCAAATCGAGCTGCCTTACATCGATGCCGTCCACCAATACCGCACCCTCAGTGGGCTGGAACAAGCCAATCGCCAAACGTTGCAAACTGCTTTTTCCAGAGCCAACACGACCAATGAAAGCCACATGTTCTCCGGGCTCTATACTAAAAGAAACATTTTTAAGCGCAGGGACTTCACTGCCAGGGTACGTAAAAGACACGTTGCGGAATTCGATTTTGCCCTTTAATTTTTGCCTGTGAACCAAACGCGCATCCGGATTTCGCTCAACGGGCGTCTCCATAATTTCATTTAACGAAGAAAAGGCCGTGCGTGCGTGGTGATACTGGGTAAGCAAACCCGCGATGCCACCAAACGGCGCCATGGCGCGTGCACTTAGCATCGTGCTGGCGATCAAACCGCCCATCGACAATTCGCCGGCAGTGATCAGGTATACACCACTGATAATCACCCCTATTGTGACCCACTGCTGAACCCACATCACTAGGTTAACATTCGACGATGCCAGTAAACGAAGTCGTATCGATACGCGAGCCAAGAACGTTGCAGACTGTTCCCAGCGTCGTTGCATAATACCTTCTGCTGCCATCGCCTTTACGGTGTCCAAGCCAACGAGACTTTCAATAAGCGTTGCATTGCGTAGAGCACTCGCCCGATAGGTTGTCTCGGTAAGCTCTTCCATCTTGGCCTGTGTAGTGAGCGCAAAAAGTACAATAACTGTCATGCCAATCAAGGCCGGTAACGCCATTGGCCCTGCAATCCAAAATATCAGAATTAAAAATATAAGAGTGAAGGGTAAATCGATAACCGCCGTAATAGTCGCTGAGGTGATAAAATCGCGTATGGTTTCAAACGAGCGCAAATTTGCCGCAAAAGATCCCGCAGATACCGGACGCGACTCCATGCGTAAGCCTAATACCCGCTCCATGATTTCCGCCGACAGGCGAATATCAATACGCTTGCTGGCAAGATCCAGATAATACCCACGAATAGTACGCAATATTGCATCGGCAATCACAACAATCGCAACCCCAATGGCCAACACCCACAGTGTTTCAACAGCGCTGTTGGGTATTACGCGATCGTACACATTCATCGTGAACAAGGGTAACGCGATGGCCATTAAATTAATAAAAAACGCAGCGATCAAAACATCACGGTAGAGACTAAAGCTCGCTCGAAAGCTACTCCAGAACCAATGCTGTTGTGTATGATTATTTTTTAGTTCCGGGCTGCGTTGATCGAAACGAAATCTCGGACGAGCAAAAATAACACGTCCTAAATACTGGTCTTCAAGCTCCTCAGCGCTTATATCAACCGCCGCATCACCCAGCTCCGGAAAAATAACCGTGGCGCCTTTTTGTTCAGAAAAACGCAACAGCAGGCAAGCCTGATTATCTCGCAGTAACAAAACGGCCGGAAGTAACGATGGATTAATGTGACTAAGCGTTTTTTTATGGATTTTGGTCGTCAGACCAATGCGATTAGCCGCGCGCGAAAACAGCTCGGGTTCGAGGCGAGCATTTTTAAGCGGCAGCCCCGCCGTCAACGATTCGCGAGTAGTAACTTGCCCGTGAATTGCTCCAAGAATCAATAAGCAATCGAGGAGTGAATCGACTTTACTCACGCATTCCTCCCCCCGCAATCAGTTTTTAGAGGAATTGGGTTCAGAATGGCCATCCTGGATCGTATAACTACCTTTTCCACTCTCTAACACCAACTCCACACGCCGATTGGTTGCGCGGCCAAGCTCTGAATCGTTACGAGCAATCGGGCGAATTTCACCAAAACCAACAGCAGAAAGCCGACCTTTCGCGCTACTGCACTGCTGAATTAACGCGGCTCGTACTGAATTTGCACGAGCCTGTGACAGCTCCAAATTGTAATCATCCGATCCAAGTGAATTGGTGTGCCCCTCAACCACGCCACGGATATTTGGATTCTCACATAGAAAAGAGGCCGCGCGTTCAATTTCCGGCCCGTTGACTAGACCTAAGCCTGCAGATTGATGGTTGAATTTAATATCCAGTCGCATCACTTCCCTCTGGGCCAGCGGTATTGACTGAAAGTTTCGATCACCCAGAATTTTGTTTTTATCAAAATCAATACTTTGCATTACCGGCGATTCTGCTGGGCACCGGGCCTTTAATGACTCTTCCTGGCTCAAATCCAAATCGTCAAAAACTTCTTTATCCAAACTGTCAACCTTCAACGCATAGAGAAAAGTACCCATTCCTACCATGGTGCGTACTTTCGCCAACACTAAGGCATACCGTTCATTCACTAACGTGCGATTTACCTCAAAAAATTCATTTTCGGTATCGAGTAAATCCAAGAGCGTTCGCTGACCAATATCAAATTGGTTTTTGTAGGCCAGACGCGCACGCGCTATTGCATCAACATTTTTTTTCAAATACCCAATAAGGGTTTCTTTACTGTAAATATCGTTGTGTGCAATAGCGACGGTTTGTCTTACCTCGCGGCAAACTCTGTTTCGCGTGTCCACCGCTTCATACATTAAATATCTGGATTGCTTACGCCTGGCTTTATCGCTTCCACCGTTGTACAGGTTGTATGAGAGCACGAGTTCAATGGCTTCTTCATCGTATTCACCAGGAAAGCCACGGGTATTTTCGTCAATCTGCTTTCGCAACCTAAGATCCAAACGAGGCATCATAGGGGCCGCTTTTCCCTTTAAGTCTGCCCGGGCAGCACGAATGTTTTCAATCGATGCATTCAACTGGGGGTTGGAATTAAACGCTCGTGTTAGGGCATCTTTGCGTTGTGACGGAATCGTTGTTTCAGGTAATTCAGGCTGCTCCATTAACATACCAGGGAAGGTGCCAACCAACCTCTGATAGCGCGCAGAAACATCGTAAAGATTAGTGGTCTCAGTCAGTACATTGGATTCGGCGAGAGCCAATCGTGCTTTAGCCTGCTCTAGATCCACCCCACGTCCAATCCCCGAGTTCGCCCGGTCTTCAATATCCTTGTGGTAACGGACATGCTGGAAATAGTTTTCTCTGGAAAGATCAACCAGCTCCCGATAACGTAAAACATCCAAGTAAGCCTGGGCCGTTTCCAGTGCGGTTTCCTCGGCAACCTGCCTGAACTCGTAGTAACGCGCAAGCTTGATAAAATTTTGCTTGGCGACATCCTGTTTAGTCGCAAAGCCATCAAACAGCATTTGCGTCATAACAAGCTGATAGATCTTGGTGTCATAAGACTCTTCTATCTGCTGGGGGTCTTCTGTTCTCTCTTTTCCATGCTCTAGCGTCAAATCCAGCTTTGGCAGATACCGCCCTCGCGATGCTCTAACGCCCTGGTTAGCCGCTTCAAACGCATTCCATGCCGCCTGAACACCAGGATTGCTGATAGCAGCTTGCGCTACAGCACCTTTTAAGGTGTGTTTTTCTAGCGCTTCAGATGCGGAATAGGGGCTGAAAAGGCCCAAGGAGAGGCAGCAGAATGCTGTTAGTAAACGTATCATTATTTGGACTGACATCTAGTGTAGTTGTCTCTTGATCTCATTAAACTCCCATAGTTTAACCTAGCAACTCATAAACCGGGGGCGATTTTTCATTAAAAACAATATGTTATTGGGGTTTTTACTAAGAAAATAGTACTACAGCCCTCTTATTCTGAGAGTTATATCCCACTCTAGCCTAATTTCAGAGGTTCATACCTGCATTTTTTCGGCAGAAAATCACCAGAGGTAAACAGCTTCTGTGTAAGTGCCACGAGGCACTTTTCCCAAAGCAGCGGGAGAATGGCGCTCTACCTTTTCTTATCGGCAAGATATGAATAAAACCGAGGGCAAGGGCTGCATTGAGACAAAAACACTAAAACCTCATGGCCAAGAACGTTACCCTGTTTACCTTAACCACGCTGGAGGACGTTAGTTTCCCCACGCAACCAACTCCCTACAGCCGACGGATTGTACATGCTTCCTCGAAAGTCAGCCATATTAGCGTTTTCACACACAATAGACCGCACTATCAAAAAACCGGCTGTCGTATCTTCCCCAATATCAGAAGTGATCGACACCATATAGCCCTTTTTATAAATGAAAGCGGAGAAGCCGTCCGGTAAACATCCCAATCTACAGGCGATATCTCCAGCATAGTCGATAACGTTACGGCTCACACCAAAAGCATGACCGAATTTATTGCGACCTCCGCTGAAAAAAATTTATGTCAACCGCAACAAGGAAACCTCTGAGCATGTTATTTGAAAGACCGAGATTTATCGAAGGTTTTGGGGAAATCCGATTTATCCTCAGATCATACAGAATGCAGACTGGTAAAGTGAAATCATGAAGGAGATAGCCGCCAATATCGACGCCCCCGTAGCTGCAGCACTCAAACGTAGAGCAATGATAACCAGAGGAAGATAAATGAAGCATTTGATAAATAGTTAAAATCGGAGGTCGCGAACAATAAAATCCTAAACATTATCCGCAGCGTCGAGCACGATATTGCTTCGACTCAGATTGAGCGTTTCTATATAGAGATTGTTCTGAGCTGTTCTAAACCGCCAAGCATAATGGCAGCGGATTACTTTTAAAGCGCTCCACACCACGACTTTCTACAGCCTGCCAAAGGGCTTTAATAAGCTCCTCTTTGGAGCCTTTTCTCTCCCATTCCCGGTCTTTAATCCAGCGGGCAATCGCCTTTGCAACATTGGGGTATTCCACCTGCGGGGCATGGAAATTATTTAACCAATCGGCAACGCTTTCCGAGTTCAAAGTATCCATCGTCATAGCCAAGCCCAGCTCTTCCATGGCCCTGGCGTTGGACAACTGCTCCAGCTGCCCAATTAGAGGTTTAACCAGTAATTTTTTACCCAATTGAACGGCTTCACTCGAAAGCTCAAAACCCGCGTTGCAGATAACACCACTGGCGGTTGCCAGATCGTATTTAAAACCGTCCCGCGATAAGGGCTTCAGCTTAATATGGCCTCGGCTCTCATATTCAGGGAAAGGCCCATAGTGGCAAAAGGTGTAGTCTTCGAAGGGCTCCAACAAACTGACCACTTGCTCACTGTCTTCAAAACCCAGGTATACCAGTATTTTCTTCTCGTCCACCGGATCATCAATATGATCCATATCGACAATAGGCGGCAAAATGGGCTGATTGAAATGGTGCCAGTGCAACCCCAGGCTTTCGCTGGCCGGTGCAAATAGCGCCATAATTTTGCGGCCCACAAAATTATGGCCACGTAGCGGAACACTGTGATTAAAAGCGTACTGGTGACCCACACCGAGACAGATCCGCCCCGCTCGCCTTGCAGCCCAAGCAGTTATTGGCTCAAAGTCGGTTACAATCAGATCGTAAGCATCCAGCTTTAGTTCGTTAATGTCACGCCACACCTGCCGTATTTTTGCCTCTTTTAATGTGCGCATGATATTAAGCTGGCCCGCGCTATGAAGAAAGGTTAAACCTTTATAGCAGCGCCAATCACCAAACTCTTCCATATCGAAATATTTTTCCCGCTCACGTCCAGAAAAAATATAATCCACCTCCACACCAAATTCGCGTAAATATTTATTCATAGCACGCGCACGGCTGATATGCCCGTTGCCAGTTCCCTGGACACCGTAAAGTATTTTCATGCTGTTTATTTTTGCTCTTTGTTTAGATAAGGCCCAGAATCAACAGGCAAATACTGTGGCCCAACAAAGCACCAGCCAAAATATCTGTTGGGAAATGTACCCCGAGCATAACCCTGGCAGAGCCTACACAGACAGCCCACGGATAGAGCACCCAGGCTAGAATTGGAAATGCCGATGAAAGTGCGCAGGCGACCAAAAAGGCAGCCGATGTATGACCGGAAGGAAAACTGAACTGATCGGAGGGAACCACCGCACTTTTAAAACCAGGAATTGCCACAGCTGGTCGGTTTCGGCGGAATGAAGATTTAAAAATGAAGTAGAAAATGCGCTCTACTAGAAACGCGAGCGCCATCAGCTTGGCCATAGCCCAGTTCTGCTGCAGCATAAAAACCGCGCCAATTACCGCATAGAGAGGGCCGTCCGCTGTACGCGAAACATAACGGCTAAGGCTCACCGCCAACTGACGGTGCTTTCGTCGTAAGCACCAGTCAAAAGTCATCAGATCAAATTGATGTATGTTCTGCAATAAACGCATGTAATACCCTCCGCATATAACCACGTTAATATCACAGCATGACAGCGATATGAGATTTACATGACGAAATGGTTACATAGAGTTTAATGCGTCAAAAATGTGTGCCCCCAGAAATATTCCCTGTAAACGGGAATTTGTCGATCAACACCATGACTGCTGCCCTGCAGGGTTTTCCAATAGTTCCCGAATATTCGCTTCGATAATACGGTAACCCACATTACCCGAAAGCTTTTGCCTACCCTCATTAAAAATCAACGTTGGGCTGGATTGAATACCCAAGTCCACAGAGTGATGCATGTTGCCACAAATCATCGAGTGAGCCCTGCCACTATCCACCGCCTCACGAATCACGGCAATGGGTAAGCCTGCCTGTTCGGTAATAGCCAACAATTCCATGCGGTTGGATATATCCCTCGCGTCCACAAAAAAAGCTTCGCGCACCTTCTGCATAAAATGAAGAAAAGAACCCGCTTTCGCCTCGCCGTTAGCTTCTGCCATTTTTGCCGCAGACAAAAACAGGTGGGCGGGCAGTGAAGATTGAGGTGTGTTTTTCACCCAGACATCCGGATGAATCGATACATGATCAAACTTATCGGCAACCGATTGTACATGGGAGCTATAGGCTTTAACCCCACCCCTGTGACTCCAATTTTTTTCAATTTTCCCCGGCACATCACCAAAGACAGGGAAAAAATGAAAGGCGACCTCCACCTTGTCGCCAAACTCGGATATCAGTTCGTCCACCCGAATCTGCGACACATAGGCCCATATACATAACACATCGGAAAAATGATCTATTTGGATTTTGGACACGTTTACCCCTCTAGTTGTTGCGCCAGAACCATCGCACCGAGAATGCCGGCTTTACTACCCAGCCCCGGAAGTACTATGGTGTTTTCAATGTCATCTAGAATAGCCGAATGCTGAATATAGCCGTTCAACCGCTTCTGTACTTTCTCTCGCACCATGGAAATCAAATGACTTTGATCCATAACGCCTCCGCCCAAGATAATCCTTTGTGGCGACAACGTGCAAAAATAGCTCGCCAACGCCAGGGCAATATATTCAGCTTCCATATTCCACGCGGGATGATCTGCCGCCAGTTCGGCCCCCGGTACCTGCCAGCGTTCCTCTATCGCAGGGCCCGCCGCTAGGCCTTCAAAGCAGCTATCGCCATGGTAGGGACACCGCCCCTTGTAACCGTCCTCTGGTAATTTTGGCAAAAAACTATGGCCAAGCTCGGGATGAACCAGCCCGTGCACCAACTGGCCACCACTCACCACACCGCCACCAATACCGGTACCAATAGTCAGATAAATAAAATCGTCTAACCCCTGAGCGGCTCCCCACTTGGCCTCCCCCAACGCCGCGCCATTAACATCAGTATCGAAACCAATGGGAATATCAAAATGGGCCCCTAAAGCCCCCACCACAGAGGTATTAGCCCAACCGGGCTTTGGTGTAGAGGTAATACAGCCGTAAGATGGCGAATCCCTATGTAAATCTATGGGCCCAAAAGAACCCACACCGATTGCCGCCAACTGTTGACGGTAAGGCAGAAAAAAATCGACGGCCCGCTGTAGCGTTTGCTGCGGTGTTGTGGTGGGAAAGCGAATATCCTTAATATCCTCCGGCCCGGTGCCCACGGCACACACAAATTTAGTCCCGCCAGCTTCTATGGCGCCGTATAGTCTGGTCATAAAATCTCCTTAAAACATCGCAAAAAAAACAGTAGAACCGCTAAAGGGTTTGGCTTGACCCATATTCCGCTTCGGTTAAAAATGTGCGCCCATTTATCTAAATAAGTCTCTGCAATGACACACAAGATAAAGCGAAACACATCCCAGCACCTGCTTTGGCTGTGGGGTGCCATTGTATTGTATTTTTTTCTCAATGCATTGACCCAAGTAAGCTTGTCTGGCACCGCCGACCTGGACCAATCAGAACAACTAATCCTCAGCCAGACCTTTCAGCTGGGGTATGGCGCACAGCCACCGTTATACACCTATATCACCAAAACCCTATTCAGCATTACCCAGCCCAGCCTTGCAACATTACTGGTTTTTAAAGCCCTGCTATTAAGCCTGCTTGCGGGTACTTTTATCGGCATAGGCAAACAGCTTAATTTATCTATTCGCCAACAAGTTATTGCGGTAATAGGCCTTGTTTTTATCCCTCAAATTATTTGGGAGTCTCAAAGAGATTTAACCCACTCGGTATTGGTGAGTATTTTGGCTGCCGCGACGCTGCTGCAAACCCTCAGGCTTCAGAGCAAGCTCAGCATTTTTAATTACGCCGCTATGGGCCTACTTATAGGCCTGGGGGTAATCAGTAAGTACAACTATGTATTTTTTATTGCAGCCCTGGCTGGTGCAGTTTTTTACGTACCGGCTTTTCGATCGCTGATCTTCGATAAGCGCGTATTTGTGGGTATTGCTATCGCCATAGCGATTTCAAGCCCCCATATTTTCTGGGCTCTAAATCACTACGGCATAGCCATGGGCAGTATTCATAAAATCGAAGCCAGTTCCGGTAATATTTTTACTGGCCTGACCCAAGCGGGCACATCGGGACTCGCCTATATTTCACCGCTGTGGCTATTTTCCCTTTTACTGTTTTTTGCTACACCCAAAATACACATTAGCACCACAGCGCAATCCCTTTACGGTCGATTTCTCCTTGCCCTGCTTGTATCAGTCGGTATTGTGGTTGCGTTTTTTGTTATTGTCACAGGCGCACAGGAAGTTAAGGATCGCTGGTACCAGCCTCTGTTATTTTTCACTCCTATCGTGGCTGCCTATTTCACGCAGCCTCAAAAAAAATGGCCAGTAAATACCTACATAGGACTGGGACTGGGACTCGCTCTTCTCGTCGCAATTGCCCTCCCCCTAAGGACCCTGATTGCGGAAAAAACCGATAAATCCAACCGCCCCAATATGCCCTACCCTGCGGTTATGGCAGAACTAAAGAGCCAACGCCCACAGGCCAACTTTATTCTGGCAGAAACCCGTATGCTCGGCGGCAACGCCATCCCCGTTTTCAAACAAACCGCCGTCCGCATACCGGAATTCGACATAAGTACCAGGCCTTTTCAGGGTGAAGGCATCGTGCTTTGTATCACACCAAACTGTGAAGACAAACACTTTCAAAACTGGCTTTTAGACAATTACGCCATCAAATCGCAATCACTTAGCTTCAAAACCATCGTGCAACCCTACCACTATATGGACTCGATGTTTTTGACCATTTACTGGGCCAGGGTACAGTTGAATTAAAGCCTGTCAGCACTTAAAACCTTTGAATATACCGTTTACAACTGACAGAGCCCTTCGACCAGCGCAAAAGTTGTACTTGCCATAACACACGCACAGGAGTACTGTATATAACAACAGTGTAAGTGTGTTAGCCAGCATGAAAACTCCCCCCACCCAACCGAAGCCTCCCACACTGGAACAACTCCTCCAGCGCAGTGACATTTGGCGCGGACAAGGACAGCGCTCCAAAGCCAGAAACGTTGTGGATAGCGGCCACCCAGAGCTTAACCGGCAACTGCTTGATCAGGGCTGGCCCACAGCCAGTCTGATTGAAATATGCCAACCAGCAGCAGGGCATGGCGATTGGCTACTGTTCACTCCGGCACTAAAAGCGTGCCTGCAAGCGCAACAATACGCCATTCTCCTTAACCCCCCCGCGCTACCTTTTGCCCAGGGGCTAAAACAAAACGACATTCCGGTAGAACAACTGCTCATTGTAAGGGCTCGTAACAAAACAGATTTTATTTCCTCTTTTATCGAACTGGCCCGAGCCCGCAGCTGCGGCCTGGTACTGGCTTGGCAACCGCAGCAGGCTCTCAGCTACAGTGAACTTCGCAAATGCCAGCTGGCGACGAGCGATGGACAGGGTCTTTACATTCTCTTCCGTTCAAGCCAAGCCATACAGCAAAGTTCCCCCGCAGCTCTGCGGCTGATAGCAGCCTTAGACAAACAGACATTGAATGTCACCTTATTGAAGCAACGTGGGCAACTGCGCCAACAAAGCAAACCACTGGGCCTGCCGCTGTCTAAACACTGGCGGCCTCAACCACCGCACCGTCTACTGGGAGGAAAACCTCGCAACAGCGCTCCCAGCGCCGCCAACGACTGGCTGCTTACCAGCTACCAACCCCGACAGAATATTTTGTCTATTCCCGCCGGCAAGCAAGCTAAGTTAAAGCGGCAATACTCCTAACGATGAAAAATGCTGCACCCAAACGCCAGGAAAAATATTGGCTGGCTATTCGCCTACCCCAATTACCGTTGGAGGTTTTTGGTTTTTTCGAACAAGACCCCACCCCAGTCGTCGTCTGCGACCAACAGAACGTTATCTGTTGTAATCCGCAAGCAGAAAAACAAGGGGTGACATTAAGCATGTCGCCAACAACCGCTCAAATTCTGTGCGAGTGCCAACGGCTGGAAAGAGATAAGCAGCAGGAAGAAGCCGTATTAGATCAATTCGCCGAACAGCTTTACCTGTTCACGCCTTATATTGAGCAACACCTACCCAGCGATACCACCCAAAGCGGTTTCACTATCGAAATATCACGTTCATTAACCCTATTTAAAGGCTTACTGAATTTAATCGCACGGCTGGAAGACACGCTAAAAAAAAGCCCTCACAACTACCGCCTGGGGCTGGGATACAGCGCAACCGCCGCCTGGGTTTTGTCTTATACCAATCAAGTTATCAGCGGTAACGAAGATCGCCAAACGTTCCTAACACAGCTCCACGCAAGCCCTATTGAGCGACTATCCCTATGCCCACAAAACATTATTCAAGCCAAAAAATTAGCCGGCCACATCGCAAATTTGGATAAATCCGGCTTTAGCACCCTCGGTGATATTGCCCAACAAATAGAACAGCAATCCCTTGCCGGTATCCGTAAACGCTGGGGGCAGAATTTTTCACGATTATTAATGGGCCTTTTTAATTTTGATCAGCAACTCAACCAGCCCAGCCTTTTTGAAAAACCTGCTGAAATGTATCAGCCCAAAGAATTTTTCTTCGATAGCATTCAATTTGACTACCCTATTTCCAATATCGAACAACTAATTCAACCGATGGAATTTTTACTCCAACAGCTGAGCCAACACCTGAAACAACGGCAACAACAATCGCAGAAAATCGAATGGATTCTGATGGATATCTATCACAACAAACAAAAGTTTCAGGTCTTTACCAGCGAAGCGCAAAGCCAATGGCCACTATGGTTGGAACTCAGCCAAATACAACTGGAAGCACACACACTCACATTTGAAGTGGATAGCCTGGAGCTCAGTTGCCGCAATACACACGTCATCGGCGACGCGCGACAAACACTCAACTTCGACGGGCAAGAGGCCAAAAACAAAATAGAGCTGCAGCAGGATTTTGCGATAACCACCGCCAAGTTGCGTGCTCGCCTTGGCGACAACGCCCTGTTTAAAATTGCCTACCGCGACAGCCATTTACCAGAGCACAGTAATCTATCCCTCCCCGTTGACCAACACAGCGAAGACACAGCTCCCGAGCATCAGGGGGCACGACCAAGCTGGCTGTTCGATTCACCACTCCCCGTAGAACAACGAAGGGAAAATCTTTACTGGCGAGGCAAACTAACCTTATTGCAAGGCCCAGAACGTATAGAAGGAAATTGGTGGCAGCAGGCCTGCGCAAGAGATTATTTTATCGCTCAGCGGGATGATTATTTACGGCTTTGGGTCTTTTACGATTTATTGAAAAAAAGCTGGTTTGTACAGGGTGTATTTGGTTAAGGAAATACCCCATTGAAAAATGGGGTATTTAAACTGATCATCTACGGCCTAAGAACATTGCCTGCCGAAGGTTAATCTACCAGAGCGGGGTTTCCATAAATTTTAAACTCACCCGCAGTGTGCAATAAACCCAGCATATGAATTAAACCGTTATAGTAACGGTAGGTACCGCTGGGCACAGCCTGGTACCACAGGTCTTCAACAAAACCCGCAGCAATGGTTTCATCCGAAGCCAACGCACCCACAGCATTCATCGCCACCAGAGAAGAAGCACTGTAATTGGCAAGAGCCTCCCCATCCAGAGAGTAAACCGCAAAATAAGACCGAGGATTCTCTGGCGCCCCCTCGTTGTAGTAGAACTGATGTAAGCGCTCTACAAGTTCGTTGAGCGTATTACTTTTACTAAACCACGCATAATCCATCGCCATATTATGGATCACACGGTGCGCATCGAACGCGCTGTTATGGCTATTGGAGTTAAAACTAGTCTCCACGGGCGCACCCTCGAAGGAGCTGTACTCGGGGAACAGGCCTGTCGACGTGTGAGCGGCCGAATAAAAAAAGTCCCGGCTTATTTGCGCTGCATCGTGCCAGTATTGATTATTACTCTCTGCCCACAGCGCCCATAACTCATAGAAAGCAGGAAGATGGTAGGAGGGATCGGTGTACGGATTTGCCTGCACGGGAGAGAACACTATCTGGTGCGCTGCCGGATCCATTAAAGGGCCAACGGTAGCCGTGTCCTTATTCACCATATCATCGAGGATGGCATTGGCCTCGGCCTGGTAGTCGAGCACACCACTTCCGCTTCCCCAACGGTTGTGAGCGAAGAATAGCGACATCACAAAATACTCTTCGCCATCAGGTGCAGGATTGACATCAGTCGCTGGGTAAGGCGCTTCGTTATCCAGGCTCCAGGAAAAATACCCCGCCAAGTTCCCGGTTTTAACCTGCATATACTCCTTGGCAAACCGCCACAGCCTATTAAAGCTCTCCTGATCATTCATCATCACGGCAATCATCATCCCGTAAGACATCCCCTCGGAGCGTATATCATCACTATCCGGTGCATAGATATAGGCCATATCGGAGCCCACCGCATACATCACCGTTTGTGAACCATTGCCAAAAAACAGCTGCTGGTAAGCCGCTCCCACCTTATCGTCTACCTGCTGCTGCGTACCTAACTGGAACTCAACAAACAGATTCCGGTGAATACCGGTCTCATACGCTGACGTATCATTATAAGTGACCTCAAACGTACTTGAAGAAGACTGAGAAGAAGACGATGAAGCAACTGACGAAGACGCCTCAGATGACGAGGATGAAACCACAGACGATGAGAATTCTGAGGACGATGCTTCTGATGAGGACATCGCGGAGGAGGATGAGGACGCAGGCGAGCCAGAGCCGCCCCCTCCACCACAGGCAACCAATGAGAGCACACCGGTAAGAAGAAGAAACCTGAGAGAGATAAAAAGCATATTGTTAACCATCCAAACGGAAGTATTTCTGTAAACCCACGATAAAGCAGCAACGCGCCGAAGCCTTAAAGTACCAATGACTATTAGAGGCTCCGCATCCTACCGAAGTAAGCGCTCGATAGAAATCGCAATCACCCATTAATTAGCATGAGAGAACCAGCTCACAACTGTAAAATTCTTACCATACTTTAGCGTATTTTTGTCAGACTTTTTTACACCTTATAGAGGCATGACATATGCGATCAACATAAACCCCGCGAATAGCAACGTGCGCGATATTTTGGCACGTTTATTGCTTTTCGTTGATTTGGGCGTAAAAGGATTTAAAAAATCGGTTTTTAGACGCGTAAATAGTAACGCTCGATATTCGTAGAGTGTTGCTTAAAAAACCACAGATGGATCGTTAACTTTTACTTATTTTCTCATGGTACTTTGAATGATAATTAGACTCGTATTGGCAAGTGTTGCCTTCTTCTCAATCGCGGCGAACGCCACCCTTATTTCTGGCGAGCTGAATGTTGATAATCAGCACTGGGTATATATAAGCACAGACGACAGCACTCAAGGAGATTCAATCTCCAGCGGCGACAACTGGGGCATAACCGATACCTTTAGCCACACGCTCGACGCTGGAACAGATTACTTCCTGCACATCTATGCAGAAGATGTCGGCGGTATTGCGGGCTTTTTAGGCAACCTCTTCCTCGATAGCAGTGACCACATCTTCACTAATGGCACCGACACCCTGCTCACCAACGGTACCGATTGGAATGTCAGCACAACCGGCTGGAGTGGCTACACGACCGCCAGCACCTATGGCAGCAATGGTGTTGGCCCTTGGGGAACTCAAGCCGCAATCGACAGCAGCGCTCAGTGGATCTGGTCTGACGATGCTCACAACCACAATGAAACCTATTTTTCCGTTGCCATCAACTCCGTTAGCAGCGCAAGCGTACCAGAGCCATCAACACTAATATTGCTGTTTATCGGTATTGCTGGCCTGGGCTTAAGCCGAGCCAGAAAAGCATAAATACTGATCGTATTTATTCATAAAACGGTGTCATTCCTTTTATTCCCAATAACGGGATGACGCTTTTTAAAAATATAGATGGGCAACCAGGAGCGGCCAGCTTCGCTCGCTCCCAAACACCACAGAAAAACCCCGGCAACCCCAAAAAGTGAATGGCTGAAAATACAGCTGTTATCAACACCCTCCAAGAACGCGCCTTAAAACCCAAGCAAAAACCTAATAAAACGGAAACTCCCGCGCGGGAAATATAACGCCTACCGAGATCGTTATTAGTGCATAGGGAATAAAACAACGAGTGGGTTTTGTTAACACAGAAAGAGCGGCGCTATCAGATTGGCCAGCACTCAAAACAAATGATTCCAAAAATACCCAAACCTTAGTACTAACTCGTAACAATTTTGTCACATAAGTTATGCATTATTTTCGGCACCAGAAGACAAGCAGGCGGAGTTTAAATGAACGGGTTGGCCCTTGAACAACGATTAAAGGAGATTATTCAAGAAGGAGAAATACAAACATACTTTCAACCCATCGTGGACACCAGGAGCAAACAGGTACTCGGCTACGAAGCGCTCAGCCGGGGGCCATCTGACTCTTCTCTGTTCCCGGCAGGACGACTCTTCGAAGCGGCCGAACGCGCGGGTCTGCAGGAAGAGCTGGAATACGAATGCCGTGTACTAGCCGCCAAGCGATTTAACTCCCTTAGCCCCGGGGGCCTGCTCTTTATCAATATCAGCCCCAATAGCCTCAATGATCACAAAAAGGCCGCGGCCTACCTTGAGCAGTTGCCGAATGAGCTTAACATTGAGCCCCATCGCATCGTACTAGAGCTTTCAGAGCGCTACCCAACGGAAAATATTGAGCATACAAGTAAAGTACTAACATCCTTTAAAGAGCTGGGCTTCTCCATCGCCATTGACGACCTGGGGACAGGCTACTCCGGCCTAAAACTGTGGTCGCAGGTTAAACCTGATTTCGTAAAATTAGATCGTCACTTTATTTGCGATATAGACAGCGATCTCGTCAAACATGAATTTGTTAGCCGGCTGTGTGATCTGGCAAACGGATTAGGCTGCAAGTTAATTGCCGAAGGCGTAGAAACCGAGGGCGAGTATAAAGCTGTCCACGATTTAGGTATCGATATTTGCCAGGGGTTTTACTTTGGCAAACCCAAGCCCATTCCCTCGGTTAAAAACCTGGATAAAACCAAAAAATTGCAGGCGGGGCACACCTCTATTGCAAAGATAGGCTCACTATCAAACCACATTACGCCAGCGACACCGGAAACAAAAATGTTGGAAATAGCAGAAGCCTTTACCAGCAACCGCTATCTGTCCTCCATTCCCATTGTTAAAAACGGTACGCCTCTGGGCATGATCTCCCGCTGGAGCCTGTTGGAATTATTTTCACAAACCTACGGCCGCTCGCTCCACGAGTATAAACCGGTAAAAAACTACATGGCAAAGGATGTCATTACCGTCAGCTGGGATTCCGATGTTTCCGAAGTAAGCCGATTATTAACCGGCGAAGAAGATCTCTACGTACGCCAGCACTTTATTATTACCCGGGACCATCAATATATCGGCCTCGGCAGTACCAGAGATGTGCTAAAACGCATAACAGAAATGAAAATACGCGCGGCTAAATACGCCAATCCTCTCACTCAATTGCCTGGCAACGTCCCCATTAACGAAACAATTGCCGAATTAAACCAATCCAACCAATGTTACTCACTGGCCTATTTTGATATCAACTACTTCAAGCCTTATAACGACAATTATGGCTACGCAAAAGGCGACAATGTTATACAACTATTGGCGAACATTCTTAAGCAGGAACTGAATGGCAACGGTGACTTTATCGGGCATGTAGGAGGTGACGATTTTGTGGTAATTTTCAAAACGCCTCGCGACATGATCAAAACAGCGCGTGACTTAAAAGCGTCGTTTGATACAAAAGTAAAGTCACTTTACCCCAAAGATGTAGCCACGCGAGGAACCTTAAACGCTATAGGGCGTAACGGAATAGCGGACATTTTCCCGATCAGCTCACTGTCCATTGCCATTGTCGAGCAAGACATGCCCAGTATACCCGATGGCTTTGACATCACCTTTCATGCTGCAAAAGTAAAAGGAGAGGCTAAAAAATCGGTTTCAAAAATACGGTTACTTAAAATGTCTGATCAATTTCAACCCTGTAACGACACCCTGGATTTGGCCATATTGTAACCAAACGCCTACCCTAGTACGGAAAAGTAAACCTGCTGGGTAAAAACGTAACCGCCGAGCTGGCATCAGCACCACTAACCAATTGCCAACTCGAGTACCAGCCGTACCGGCGAGAATCAATCGGCTTTCGATTCATCCTCTTGTACACCTTCGCCCCGCCCATCGGGTTCAACGTACTGATGATAATCGACATCCACATCGGACCATTCACGCTCACACGCCTCTTCCGTAGCTGCTTCATTTGGCTCCTCAGCTCGCGGGTCAAGATTAAACGCTTCTGGTGTAGTCATCCCCGCGACGGCTTGGAAGGTTTCATGCTCCTCCGCCAATATTGGAAGCACATTAGACTGACGACGAATAATTAAAATGACAGAAAACAAGAAAAACACCACCGCCATATACACAAACAAATATTGGTGCCCAAACGACTCCATCAAAAGAGACGCGATCGGTGCACCTAGAGCAGAACTAATACCATAAGTGATCAGCATAGAGCTGCCAATTTCGACAAAATCCGTGCTTTCAGCATTATCGTTTGCGTGAGCCAAACAAATAGGATACATCGTCATACCCATCGCTCCCCAAGTAAAGGCCAACAAGGTCGACAACGTACCCGCATAGCTGCTTAAAAATGAGGCCGAAAATATACCCATCGAAAACAACATGCCAATCGCTGCAACGAATACCAAAACAATTCGCCGATCAAATCTATCTGAAAATCGTCCTAATGGAATTTGAAATATCGCACCACCCAAAACGATAGCGGACATAAAGCTGGCCAGCTGAAAATTTGAAAAGCCGCTATCGCTTGCATATATAGGTGCTAGCGACCAAAACGCCCCAGTAATAAGACCCGAAAAAGAAGCCCCAATAAGGCCAATATGCGAATGGTTCCAAACTTTACGGAAATTAACCTTTACCTTATTAACCGGCGTCGGCGCCAAGGCGAGAGTAATTGATACAGGAACAATCGAAAGCGAAATAAAGATACCCGCCAACGAAAACAATAATAGGGGGCTGACGCCTGCTAGGTTTAACAACTGCTGCGACAAAGTAATCATCGCCAGATTCAGCATGGCATAAAGAGATAAAATAGTACCGCGGTGATTACTATCTGCACGTTCGTTCAGCCAGCTTTCAATAATCATATAAATACCCGCGATCATTGCGCCAATGGCAAAGCGTAGAATCAACCACCCCAAAAAATTTTGGCTCCACATAAAAAGCAGAACCATCGAGACATATAGCGAAGCTAATACGGCAAAGCTCCGAATATGACCGACCCGCTTTAACACGAATGGTGTGGCCAGGCAGCCAACCACAAAGCCGATAAAATATGCCGTACCGGTAAGACCAACCTGAAAATCAGAAAATCCGATATTACTTGCCGTAACCGGCAATAATGTGAGCAAAAGACCATGCCCAAGAAGGAGCAATGCATCAGAAAGCAACAAAGCAGTTAAAGGTACTAATGAACGAATCATACGACTCCAAAACAACATTAAAACGAGGAACCATTAAAGAAATCATTAGGGCTGGCTGAACAATATAAAACCGGTATAAAATTCCGGTTTCTCTACAACTAGCCCACCATCTGTCTATACTAAAAATAGAAAACAGTATTCCCTTCGGCAGCTCGAGCAAAACGAGCAGGCAAATAATTTTCTTTTCCCAGAGCAGCCATTCGAGCCAACTTTAACGCATCCTCATTCTCAAAGGTACCGCCGATTTCACAGGCAAAGTATTTAAAGCCATTAGATGCCATTACCCACAGTATCTCTCCAAAAAATTTGGCACTGACACCAATTCCCAAGGGGCCCCTCAGCTCCATGGCGGCGGCGACCCGACCTGCTCGGGTGGGCCCCAGGACGGATTCGGTATGGCCTCAATGTACGCCACACTCTGAGCATCCACTCGCAGTTTAAAAACGCGTTGCACATCATCGTACACTTTCCGTACTTTCTGAGTTTCCTAGAGCCACAAAACCCCACTCACCCGAATTCCAAGAGCCAAACGAGTAAAATTTCCTTGTTATACCTTGCAGCACGGCTCGGGGCTTAACAGTGCTAACAGCTACTGAGCGACATACGATCAAATTATAGCCTAGACAACCACGTTCGAGAGCTTCCAAATTAGTTGGGTGCCATATCAGAACAACACTGTGATAAAGCGCTTCTACACCAAAATCGTCGCCAACAGAAAACATAAAGAGGAATAAATAAATTAGCGAATAACGTTTCTGCGGGATTGCTTTTAATCACAGTCGCTTGTTAGGCATCGCAACGAACCACTATACTAGGCACTCAAAACACCGCCAATATTAGACCTCCATTTGCAAATGCCCTAAAGCAACAGCTCGCGTTCCACCCGCGGAAGCAATATTTGCGAGATAAGAAATTGCGGATATACCGCTGATAAAGACCAAAACTGGAAAGATGCAGAGTAAATACGGTGAGATCTTACTTTCTCGCAACACACAGAGCGTAGATGCCATGGGACTAACTAATTGTAAATTCTCCGCATAAGGTTTACCTCTTTGTTATGCCTTTTGTATTTAGTAGATAAAAAGCAATGGAATTAGCGATGAAATTTCTTCAGTTTTAACATAGTTCAATTCCTGAGCTGCATCACATGCTTTATTTGCAGAGTAATATGTTTTGTCTTCTCCGGAACTGCTTGTGACAGTAATGTCATAAGTTACTCCGTCCTCAACGCAAGTAAGCCCATCTATCACAACTTGAATTACAGGTAACGCATCCTTCGCTTCAACGGTTAAAGTGTCCCTGGAGTAGTCATAAGTAACGTATCTATCATTTGATTCGATGACATTCCCGTTATCTTGAACGAAGACAACACGCTCGCTATATTCATTCCAGATACTATAGATTTCTGCTTGATCTAGCTGTTTAGATCCGTCACTTGAACCCCACCAGATGATGCAAAACAAACAAAAATACAACCATATTAATAATTTTCATAACCAAGTCCTTTTCTCCATCATAAATAAACCAGCCAAATGATATCCAATAGAGGAAAGCGTAGTTGTATTAATTTGTATTCGCATAACGCCAAGCTAACCGAACCTCGCTATTTGTGGTTCCAGCAAGCGTATTTTAGCTTTCGAGGCTGAACGTTTTATTGAGAAGGCTGGCCTCACAGAATAATGCAACGCTTATTACAATATATTATCTTTATACCACTGCTTTTCTTCAGTTTGCTGTTTACTTGATTTATCTAATTCCCTTTGATTGAAACAAGTACACTCAGATTCGTATCGGGAATTATGACTTACCGAACTTCTGCCAGAAAAGACTGGTAAAATATTTATTGGAGAATATTTATAATCGGGGCCGTTAGTATCAACCAAACAGATATCTACACAATCATTCTTAAACTTATTATTTACAGTACTTTCAATACCATAAGCAAAGCAATAACTAATACAATTTTAAGAAAGTACTTTTCCCGTAACTGCTCCCAAAATAGCTTATTCAAAAAACCCCCATTGACACCCTTTAACAGGTGATTTACCTATCGGACAAATACAAGTAGACATAATACCCTACGGCAAAATAGATAGACGCACTTCCTCTCATTCCCCAACCTCAACTTTTGTCATGCGGATACCTATATCAGCCCATAGCGCTAAAATTTTTTAGGGTGAAATAACCCAACTTTTCACCACTCCAGCCAAATGAAACATATTCTCCGCTCGACTTATCGCCTTCAAATTCGCCGCTAGGGTGTAAATATGCGTCGCAAATTCCATTTCGACCGTCAATTAATCTTCCGTCTTTTAGCTGATAAGAAAGGAAATCTTCTACTGGAAAAAGTCTTCATCTTCGGTCGTAGATAGCTTTTTTTGTTAATTGAAGCCATTCACCACCTAGACATGATTCAGCTCCTTTATCCGCAAATCGAATTGACATGATGGTAACTTTTTCATTGTTGAGGTTTTGAATTGTAAGTAGCCACTTTCCTTTCTGTACTTCAGGTGTCGAATCATTGAAGCTAGCACAAGAGAAAAAAAAGTACTGAGTAAAAGGTATAAAACCGCGATTTTCATTTGGCCTCCTAATCGGGATAGGGAGGCATCTCACGATGTCCCTCCGCCACACCACCGAGCATACGGATCACGTACCACGGCGGTTCGGTTGATGGAGTAATTGCCATCCCACCAGTTCCAACACACCCAAGTGATTGGAGTATTTCATGGGTAATGTAAAAGTATCCTCTTGCCCAAAAATGACGACCCCAATATCTTTTCTTAAGATCGGGGAAACTCTAAAATAGCTTTGACGATGAGCGGCCTTTGACCCTACGCATTATTTCGCTCGGGGGCCATATTGGGCGGAGCTGAAACAAGCAGGTGTATGTGATCTTTGCTAACCAATCCTTTCAATATCTCAATCTCAAAAATTGGCACGTTTGTCGAATCAGCTCTCGGGCTCTCAACCCAACATCCCCCTTCAAAACCCGATAGCAATATTTAGTGACAAACACAAAGTGATACTGAACTTTAAGGCTGTATGGCTGCCATATCGATAATCCATATTTTGCTCCCCAGCTTTATTTTCGATTCCAGCATTGTAGCTAAAGCTGACCGGCTAAAGCCGATGATTTTAACCTTTTAGGAGACTAATAAAGAGCTGGGCAATAGCTTAGTTTCCACGGGCCATGCGCAGACGTGGCCGTATTCCATGCCAATTGCCGCTTTACACCCCGCTTACGAAGTTGCGGATAACCTGAACGATCCCACTGCTTCCAAATATAACATCGAAGCTTTTACGCCTTATCCATTTGTCCAGCTCCCTGAGCGGAGTCGGCATGTCTGTTATTCCGAAATAGCCTTTCCAGGCCAGTAGATACTTTCGTAAATCCGAGACAATATACAATAGCGTTAGCCCTCGGGTCCGGGGCGTAATCATACGAACATTAGTTTTGAGTTTTGCCAGTGCCTTTTCACTCATCTTTATCTTTTTCACTTTCCCATTTTGGGTGAAGGTGAACTCCAGAAAGGTTCCTGTCCATGGCCGGCCAACAGCACTTTTCGTAGTGTTCAACTAATCCCGAATACCGTATGCATTAATCCTCTATATGGATAGCGCCTTATCGTGACTATTCTATTAGAGTTGTTAGTATTTTAACATTTATGTCATTTTCCATGAATAACGGAATAATCAGTTCGCTTTTTTCTAGCGAGTAAAATATATCCGCCGGCCCATGATGGCCAGTTGAAACTGCCTTGGGCTTTACTGAAAACTGATTATCGAATTTATATATCGTCCCTTCTTTCTTGAATCCAGTCGAAAAGCTCCCGGCTCCCCATGAAGAAATATAGAAGTTTCCTAATTCATCAATGGCAATACCATCAAGATTATCGAATCCGGGTTTAATAATCTCAGTGCGTACAGCATCTTTTAGCGTGATCTGGTCAATGGGTGAATCCTCTTCGAAGTAACACATTACCAGTCTGTTGTTGGCTTTATCAAAGATAATCCCATTAGGATTATCGAGCTCTGTTTTTACAAACAACGAATAAGTTTTCTTTGAAAGATCGATTTTAAAAACTGCCTTTAAGCGGCTATCAGTAACATATAAAAACCCAGAATCATCACTAGTAATATCGTTTAAGAACAGACCTTCACTGATTTCGATTTCAAACACTTGACTTGCATCTGAGAGCCGGAAGCCTTTTACCATCTTCGGATTTGAGACAACGTACAGAATATCATCCTTAATAATCATCCCCAAAGACTTCGACAATCCCGTTTTAAAATAGGATTTATTTCCTGCTGAATCAAGTTGAATGATATTTCCATCTCCATAATTTGAAATGAAATATCTATTTGAGCTAGAGTCGAAAGCTGCGCTTTCGGGTGTTTGAAACGCTTGTGCGTTGATAACATTCGAAACTAACAGCGTCATAATAAAAAATAATTTCATTCTGTTGTCCTACAGTTTTTAGTTGGGTGGCCACAAAAGCTCTCCCTTTTTGAACCAGGCCAAAGCTATTGGCCAAAATTAACAGTCGATCCAGTTTTCTTTAAAAGCGTTGCCGTGCACCGCTCATCAATGGCTAGCTCGTATGTCAATACGTCCACTCTCTCTTCTTGCGCGATGGACACTTCATAAGTATTCGTGAGCGTTTCTTTTATAGATGTGATGCCACCACCACCGGAATGGGTATAGTTTGCAAGTATATCTTTTAGCACGAAATCTATGAGGCTTTGGGATTTGATAATGCTATTAGATTTACAGTTCCTTTTTTGACTAGTCATGGCTTGGACCTCTTCTTTATCATTACCTGTAATTCTCGTTTGATCAAGTGCGCAAGATACTGATGCCTGCGACAGACACAAGGCAACTAAAAACATTTTGATTGATGGAGTTACGATTAGCTTCATGGTTGTAAATTGCTCATGCTATTTTCTGTTGGGTTTTGTAGTAATATATTTTTTAGCTTGGACTTCCGCGAGGTCTCTCGGGTAGTGGCGTTGCAGCTTCGCTTCCCAATCAGTAGGAATCTGAATATTATCATTGCTTAGCAGACCAATCACTGCCTTGCGCCAGGCTGTAGCATGCTCGTTTCTTAGTTGCATACCTTGACCCATCACAGAATTTTGTCCTGGTCACTCACTCCATAGCAAGCGGACGAGTTGGTATTCGCTAGGGGGCAGTGTGGCTTACCTTCATCGACATGCCCTAAACAAAGTAGGTGCCCTATCTCGTGCACATGAGCACGCTGCATAATCGATTTACCTTTGCTATCAGTACCTTTTTGTACCGAACTACTGTCTAGGCTATCGTATAGTCTAGAGTGTGAGCCAAACCACGTTTCAGATTGGTGCAGTTCAACTAATTCTATCATGTGATGATATTTGAAAGCTGGAGAAGCATCACTCCCGTCCAATTTAAAACGACGGCAAATGTTTGGAATATATTTTGTACCTGAATCCTCATACTCCAGTTCAGAAAAATTATTTAACGAGCCAGAATTTACCTTTCCAAAACTGTTCATCAGATCTAATAAATGACATTTTCCAAGCTATCCAATCTGCAGGTGACCACCTGACAATTTTTCGAGCGGTGGCACGCGAGTCGCCATAGTCATGATAAGCTCCACCAAGAGCTTCAGCAGCAGGGTTGACCTGCTTAAATGCCAACTTTAGTGTTAGTGTAAGCTCGGCATTGTTGCACATACCGGTTTCTATTGTTGCATCCCATAAAGGTTTATAAATCGTTTTTTCAAGTAGTTATCTCCTTTTAAATCAATCTATGCAATCAGAATAAAATATTACCAATGTTTGCAATACTCCAGTTTAAAATATTACCATTTCGTATATTTTAACGTCCAGACTAAACATGATTTCTCGATTCCGCCGAATATCACAGCCATAACGCCAAGCTCACCTGAAAATATTGCGGAGAGCGTTTTTGTGTAAAATGGAGCTACGCGACATACACAAAAACGAGCGTAGCAATATTTTCAGGTGCGGATTTTTGTTATGAATTTGTACTTCGATTTGAACAAAACCACCAACCAACAGCTACACTCACACCAACTAAAGAAACCAACAACTCTTTGTTAGATAGGCCGCCAAAATTGAATAACGCATTAATTCCAAGTACAACTCCAACTATTGCAACAGATTGAAATAGTATTTGATACGCACCTCTGTATACCCCATATGATAAGTACCAACCAAAAAAACTAGATGCAACACCTCCTGAGTTATCAAATGAAGTGCAACGAAATTGACTAACGTACATAGACTGCCTCCGGTGTTTCCATATTTAAACACTTTCTTGGTCGCCGGTTAAGTTTCATTGCAATTTTGTCACAATCTTTTTGAGTGATATTTTTCATTGATTCACCTTTAGGTAAATATTGTCGTATAAGTCCATTTGTGTTTTCGTTTAAACCTCTCTCCCATGAGTGATATGGGTTGGCAAAATAGAATGTTGCGTTAGTCGCTTCTTCTATCTTTTTGTATTGATGGAATTCAGTTCCGTTGTCGGAGGTGATCGACCTTACCTGTTTAACCTCTTTTGCAATCAATTGAATTACCTTGCGGTTTAATTCATCCGTAGTGCGGTTTTTGATTTTACCAATAATGGTGTATTTACTCTTTCGATCGACCAGCGTGACGATTGAGTGCTGGTCCCTAGATCCATGAACAGTGTCGATCTCAAAGTGGCCTATACGAGACTTGTTTTCTGCACCTATTGGTCGCTCAGAAATATGGGCCTTATTAGCCAAAACGCCTCTAGAATCAGGGCTTCTATACTTTTTACGACGTTGTTTTTGAGACTGACGCAAGTGTTTATGGAGATCGCCCAGGTAAAAAATATCGTACCAAATATAGCGATAGATGGTTGAGTGGCTAATGGATCGAATATTGCATTTCTTGAGCCATAGAGATGCTTGTTCCGGGCTCCAGTCTAGACGTATTAGCGCAATAACCATTTGAAGCTCGATATCGGTGAAGTACCATTTTCGACGGGACTCTCGCCGGATGCGAGAAGTACGCTTTACAGCACGGGCGGCACAATACTTTCCATCTGGCCGACGATTTCTTTTTAACTCACGGGAAATGCTTGAAGGGCTTCTATTTAGGGCGCGAGCAATGAATGCTTGTGATTTTCGTTGCTTTAGATAGGCAGCTATAGTATATCTTTCATCGGTGGTGAGCTGGTGGTATGTCATGAGATTCCTCTTCTTGCTGGTCGAGAAAAACCATGAGTATCCCAGTTCACCCTATATAAAGGAAGAGGCAGGCGTGTTGCACTTACTTTGCGAATTCGGCACTTAAAACAATAATTGTTATGGGTACAAAATAAATTGAAGAGCGTATATCTACGCTAATGAAATTGAATCTTCCCAGATCGACGGGATTGCCTTCAATGGCGGCGACAAAAAATCCGGGAGTTTTAAAAAGTAATGCATCCATTCCGCTAAACAACACGAAACCGAAAATACTGATAATCAGAAAGGATTTGTAATTATAAGCGTAGCTTAGTAGGCGGCGATACAAATTGATAGTATTGCCGTTTGCGTCAGTTAAAGTGCTGGACATCGATCTGCCTTAATAAAAACAATGCGGAATCGCCAAACGATTCCGCATCAATTTACGTATTGAAAATGAAGTGACTTTACTTGCTTGCAACCGGCGATAACCAGCTGGAGTATTCTCCCAGCGTACAGCGTCAAAATAAAGTGAGTATAGGAATTACAAACCACCCTTTTTCCCCAACAAGCTTAGTATCTTACCCCAAATTCTCGACATCGTTTACCGCCTAAACCCCAATTTTTGTAGTTGAACCACACCGATCAATCTTGTTTTGATCAAAAGGCACCCGATGAAGACAGGATGAGATGTCAGGCGCCCCACCCGCTCACACCGACCTAATCTAAAATCAGGAAATTCTTCCGAATGATTTGATTTTTATATCTACTGTGTGCTCCGGAAGACACTGGCACCTTTAGAGCCTGTAGGATTAATCTTAATTTGTGTTCCACTGGTTGACCCAGTGTTCGTCTTCAACCTGGACTGTCAAGTAATTAGACGCCCCTGCATAACCCCTCTTTTTTATGCGAAGGCCAGCAAATATCGGCAAAGTAAGCATTTTCAGTTCTACCCCCACGCTAAATTCTTCTTCCCATCGACAGAATCATTCCCATAAACGCTAATATATCGATAAAAACAGGGTGTTTTCGCAATTTTTTGGCAACAAGAATAGTCTCCAGCATTGCATTGATCCATTTTTTCAAATTCCATGCACAAGCGGCCATAGAAAGATTAATAGCGTCGCCAACGTGACGTTTCAGGTAATTTCTGGATAGCCTGTAGTGCTGTTTTAGATGACCAATAATGGTTCTATAGCTGCACACTGTCGACACATTTTACGTTTTTGATCGCGCTGATAACGACTATCTCGCTTCAATGCCTTCTTCGGTAAAACGATCATTACCCCTGCAGCTTCTTTAACACCGCCATAACCTCGATCACATACAGCCTTGGTAATCGGTTGCTGTCTATATCTATTCGCAAGATCAATAACTTCTTCCAACGTGTGGCTATCCTGAACATTCTCTTTGTGGCTAACCGCGCTAAAAATAATGCCCCTTTTGCTGTTGATACGATGGATGCCTTGGTTCCGTACTCATAGGGTTTGTGATCTTTACCCTTAGCAATGCTATAGACTTGAGGCTCATGCTAACTGTAAATTTTATCTTTGTCACTTTTTTGTTGTTTCACCACTTTTTGATAAAGTGGGAAATCTTTTTCGTAGAATGCATGTTGCTCATCCGTTAAACAGCGCTGTAACTCTCTTATTAAGATCCCTAGGATGGTACGAAGCCGTTTAGCCGCTTTTTTACGTGTGGAAAAAAACGAAGCTGAAGACGAAGGGTTTTCACCTCCTTAACGAAAGTTCGACGTTGTTGAATACCGTGGATTTTAGCTATTTTATTTAACCGATTGATAATTTTTATAGTGAGTTTCTCATCGATTGGGTACGTAATAAATTTTTCCTGAACTGTGGAGTCCACATTGACAACAGGTTCTTCAATGGCATCACCATGAATTTCAAGCGACATCGAAAAGATTGACTCTACACCAACAGCACCGATTCGCTTTCTAAACCGACTTAAGTCACTGGGGTGACAAGGAAAGGCGCTTACAAAGCTTGGCGCACCACAAAAGTATTGGTAGCAAGGATTACACTTGTATCGAAGAACAACTTGCTCATCACTGAGGTTTTCTAATTGTTTTAGAATCAACAAGCCTACCATGAGGCGAATCGGCAAGGCAGGACGGCCATTATCGAGCGTATAAAATGGCTTTAACTCCAATTCGAGTTTTAACCAATCGAGTTCATCCGCAAGCATTATGAGAGGGGTCATTACCGGCAACCGAGCAAATACTTCACGTAAGTAAGCGTAAGGATTTATGCCGTTGGCTTTTGCCGTTTCAGTCAGGCTATATAAAAACGAACAACACTTATAATGTATTACTCATTTTTAAACCAAACATTTTTCATTGACACAGTGTTAAACAATAGATATCCGGTCGCTTTTAGAAAAAATGCACATATTGCTTTATTAAAATTTAAACTAAGTTACCGACCCAACAAGATAACCAGCCCCTTTAATAATTGTATTTACCTTATACTCAAAATACATTTTGTAATTCTTAGTTATAAAAAACTCGGCCGCAAGCGACCGAGTTTTTAGAAGAGCCCCAGCTGCTTACTGTTTTCTTCACCTTTATTCATAGCTTCAAGTTGATTCTTAACATACTCGCGAATGACTTTTTCACTCGCATTTCCGATCGTTTCGACAAAGTAGCTTTGAGTCCACAATTTGCCACCCCAGAAATATTTATGCCTTATTTGTGGGTGTATTCGAAAAAACTCTCTTGCCGATAAGCTTTTGATTTTCTGCATAATACTTGATGGTGAATCTTTAGGCTCAGCTCTTACAACCATATGTATATGATCTACTGGAATCTCAAGCTCCACAATTTCTATATCGTAGTCATATCCGATCTTCTGGATAATGGCTTTCAAATCTGCTCGAAATGGTTCTTCAAAAACTTTATGCCTATATTTTGGTATCCATACAAAGTGATACATTATTCTATACACATGATGAGTATTTCGACGTAACTCCATAAGTTGGCTACCCCACAATGGCTAAAGCCATTGTACGCTATCCAGCTCGGGGGCAAGCCCCCGAGATATACGCTATGCGGTTAAACAATTCTTTTAATAGTTCTTTTTCAGATTCAAAATCCTTGTTAGCAGCATGAACGGAAGCTGCAAAATAAATGGTTAACGCTTTGCAGTAATTATGATCTAAAAAAACTTACTATTTTTCGATAATATTTTTTCAAACACCCTGTCAGATGAATATCTTTTAAACCCATAGGAAAGCCGTTCACTAGTAGTTTCAAATTTGTTTACTCCAAAGAAAGGGATAGATTTAGGCAATACAAGATTTTGAAGCAACCTTATTATAAGGTCCATATCCTCGCCGACAGGAAATTCTTTATCAAACAAACCAATATCAATAAGCTTTTCCTTTCTAACACACAGACCATAACTCGTCGCAACAGAAAGTGCTGTCGCAAAAAAATGGTCCTCATTCCAGTATTTTCTTGGCCATATTCTATCTATTCTCGAAATTTGTTTATCTGGCCTAGACGCATAAACAACTACATCACACCAAAAAAAATCAATGTGTTGATTTAAGTGAATGCACCTGATTAAGTTATTTAGATATCCGACTCGAAGCTCGTCATCGTCATCTAAAAACAATACCAATCGTATTTTGCTATTTCAATACCCAGATTCCTTGCTTGAGAAACACCTAATGACGATTTATTTTCTAAATATAAATAATTTGCGCCCATCTTATTTCTAATTTTTTCATATGACTGACTTGATCCATCATTAATCAATATCACTTGACAATCATTAAAACCCTGCGCCCTAACACTTGCAATGGCTCTTTCAGCTAATACAGGCCTATCTTTGCTTGGAATGACAATAGAAAACCATACTTCAAATATTTGTTTTGCCGTATAATCGGATTGAAGAATAAATTTTTAACTCTTTATTCTAGCGCGATATTATTCAACTGAAGAGAACATTATACGTCTATGCCATTTTCTCTACATCACTCTTCCAGTCACAAACAAAGTCTATCCAGTTTGCGATTCCATACCATAAACTAGTCTGGTCGCCAATGCCACAGGTGTCGGAATAGTAATAAATACTACACGACTCTCCGGTATAAAATACATATGAATTTATAGTCTGATCTTTAAATAGAAAGCCATCAAAATCCGTCACAAATGAGCTTAAAATTGTTTTGAGTATTCTTTTAACGCTTTTGTTGTTATAAAACAAACAGTGGCTTCCGACATATTCTGGACTACTATATCCATCAACATCATACATATCCGATCCTATCGAGTGACGATCTAGTGGGCCACCCCCACTAGGATCAAACACTATCACATCAAAATCTTTATCAAATTCTTTGATCATTTTTAACGCTTTTTCAAAAAATCCTTCTTTGCACACAAAATCATCCTCAAGAACAACCGTAATACCGTCCGTTTCGGTAATGCTTTCTAAAGCTTTTATATGTGCTATCCAACAGCCAAGCACCCCATTTTGACGATTAACAGGCAGCTTCTTGAGATATGACTGAAATCCAAATTTCAGATAATTTTCTATAGAAATATTCTGATCGTTAACCATGACCCCTTGAATACGCTGAGATGCATAAGGAAATTTAGACAACAATTTACTTATTAAAAATCGCTTTTCGACATCCTTATCCATGTTGATATATTTAATATATGTAACATTACTACTTTTACTACTCATACCCAAACATGACTTAAAGATTTTTTTCCGCTTCGGATTAACTAACTTGTAGTGCCAAAAATATCCGCTCGCCCTACTATAAGTATGCATACATATTTTCAACCTATTTTTTCGATAATACGCAAAAAATCTATGCTCTCTTAAAAATAAGTTAAAACAATCTCTCGCCTGACGTCGCCATTCATAGCTCAAAACCAAATCAAAAAAAAGCTTTATCCTTCCCTCGCGCCACTCATATGAAAAGCTTGGCAATGATTGTACCTTTGTCAAATAATTAAGCGTCTCTCGCTTCACTCTAGCCCAAGCCACATATCCGATAGGATCACCGTTTTCATTTTTAAATATTTTAATGTTATCGCTATAAATAGCATTCATAATTCTTGATTGCAATTCTGCAGGAGTATCCAAATTATTATCAGTTCGGATACGCATTATATCTAGAAGGTTATCTGATACTTTTTCATTCTGCTGCATGAAGAGCGCCCTCTTTACTTGAACCGGAACATAAATAGCGAGAAAGAATTGATAGTTTGTTATAGTAATTTTTATAAAAAAACCCTTTAATACTTTTACTTGCGAATCCAAATAATTCTTCTGCCCCATTTAGCGATTCACTTAAAGTGACGAATTCCGATGTCTGATTATTCGCGATTTCGTGGATCAAAAATCTATTAGACTCGACCTTAAGCTCAACGTGAAATTCTTTAGATCTATATATTGTAATATCTTTACCATTATTATAGTCAAACACCCAGTCTGCGGCCCAGTCGTAAAAATCAATGGTATTTTCGATTTCATCAGGTGTGCCATTCATGCAAAGTTCGCTTATTTCTTTGTCTACAAGTAACAAATAAAACATTCCTGGCAATACCGCCCGCTTGATCGCAAGTATGCTACATCTGAGAGTAAAGTCTAGCTCAGTACTTTCATCCTCTGTCGCGAGGCCTTGAATCAAGTTTCTAAATACATTGATTATTTTCTCTGAATTTAACTTGTTCAGACCGGATGCCTCTACCATTCTTAGTCCGGCTAATCGATCCTCAAGTGATATATATACTCCAAGAATCAAACTTACAATCGGATCAGATGGATTGGGTTCAGGATAATTACGACTTACATACTTCGCACCATTTATTACTAACATTACCAATGATTTAAATAATTCTAGATCTTGCTTATATTTATCGCATATTTTTTCAAATGGCAAACCAAATACATACCCAAGATGAAGGCTACAATAGGCATCAAGTTGCTCGTTATAGTATGAAGCTAACGAATTAGGATTTAACACCAAATCATTCATTTTCCCATATGTATAAAGTAGCTCGATACAAAATAAAAGTGGCTCACCGGCCTCATTATAAAATATACTTGACGATCCGAAATTTTCTCCTCCACTCAAAAATGTAGATAGACATAAATCTAACCAACGACCGTCTATTGAGAAATTTGATGGACTCAATGTAGAGTGCATAGCCCTAGCAACCCTTGCAAATGCCATTTGATTCGCACATTTACTCAAAAAGCTTCCCAAAAACATAATAAACTCATTGGGAGAAGCGAACATTTCTGCTAAATTTTGATTCACAATTTTTGTTCGTGCAAAATCAGGCCTTATTTGCTTTTGATATTCCGAGCATGGTAAGAAACCAGCTGCAGGTAAAAAATGTGCCGGCCGAACACATGCTTCTCTTACTAGAATCGAACCCCAACATTTTTCCTTTGTAATTGGGTCAATTGCAGTATCCACCCCAGTAAAAATGATCCCATAGATATCAACCACACCAATAGGAAGTACTTTTGACATTACATTTGTAAATATTACCTCGCATATTGCCGATCGCGCATCAAGCCCGCCGTAAGCATGAACTAAGTCATCGTGATCTCCAGCAAGAATATTTGCTCCTATGCCTTTCAACTGGAAACTACCGAATGTTCCACAACGGGCACCTCCTCCGTTTAGGCCAATACCCTTGCCGCCGTATCGCTCTGCTAATAGTTGAACTTTTTCGTCTCTATTAAAAGTAAGCTTACTGAGACAGTTAGTACCTGGAATGGCAAATGAAAATTGCTGGGCAAAAGAGACCTTATCACCATTAAATTTTGGAGATAGCCACGCAGTTTTTAACCCAGATATTTTATTTGCTTCAAATGAAGCCCATTCATTTTTAAGAACATGAAATAAATCTATATATTGCATATTTACTGAAGCTCCCTCTATTTTTTACAAGATCCCTAAATTTTTGTATTCCTCAATCTTACTTGAGTGCACAAAAAAACCATTAACACGATCATCCATAACGTCTGAAAATACTAACTTTTCATTTAACCTAACAGCAAATATATAATTTATCTTTTCAAGAAATTCTGTTACCTCTTTATTACGATTACCATCCTCTATCATAATTAGCGGACAATACTCGACAATAGTGTCAAAACCGCCTTTTAGAACATAATACTCTAAACCTTCTACATCAATTTTAATTGCGGAAATCTGCTTCCAGGAAAAATTACTTTTTATAATTTTCAATTGATTATCTAGAGTATCTACAGGAGCCAGAAACTCATGCATACGAACATTAATCCAGTCATCTGCTTTCATATAATTTTTAATATGAAAGCAGATATCTTTAACCATGAACTCAATATTTGGGTTATTCACAGCGGTTGACAAGGCGAAGACCGGAAGATTATTGACAACCGGAACTACGAATTTTAACGTTGAAGGCTCGTCAAATAATGCAACCAGCTTGTATTCATATTTACCAGGTCTCATTTCTTTAATTTTTTCCAGTAACGGAGCGTAAAATTTTACCGGTTCAAATGAAAGTATTCGTGTACCAGCACCATAGGACCACAAATCAGCTACGGAATAGCCCCAATTTGCTCCAATATCTAAAATCAAATCTTCATCATTTTTAAAAGCGCTTAATATAATAAGATCCTTATCGTAGCAATTTGCATTGTTTATCCGATCCTCGATATACGAAACAAAAACATCTTCACGTCGATTAGTTAACTCTAGATCATGAACATCTTCGGATCTATCATCCTCAATAAAAAAACGGTGCAATACATTACGGATATTATCTGCTAACTGAACATCGTCTCGATGAGTTAAGAATCCGGAACAGTTGTGTTCATCTACATTAGCGCACATTCTTTTATTCATATACTTCTGCTAGAATCGTTTGACTATCAGTACGTGAAGCCCGCTTGCCTTCTATTAAAGAAAGATTGTAGATAATCTCTTTAAATTTCAAAGAACATTCTCCAAGAGTATGGTTAGCAATGACAGCCTTACGACCTATATTTCCCATAGTTATTCGCATTTCTTTATCTTTTATAAGATTAATCAAACATTTCGCATACGACTCAACGCTAGGGGCTACAAAGAGAGCTTCACTATCAAGCAATGAATCTTCGAACCCTCTGTGAGCAAGAGGCGAAATCACCATAGTTTTGCCTCTTAATAGAGACTCCATTACTTTTATGTGCGTACCACTCCCTTTATATACAGGGGCAATAGCAATATCTATATCTTTATAGACATTCTCAATATCGTGTACGTATCCACACAATTCAATGCTGCAATCATTCTTCCATTTGAGAAAATATTCTTCCGGCAAACCTGAACCGACGATTTTAAGTTTTGCTTGTGGACACTCATCAAAAACTCTGGGCCAAATGTTAGTTACAAAATGATATAGGCCCTCGTAATTTGGCGCATAATTTAACACTCCAATAAATAGTATTTTGACATTTTCTTTAATGGCTTTCTTATTTATTGATGCTGGGATTGAAAAAGGTCGGTACGCAATTTTGTTAGGTACCAATGTGAAATTACTTCTCCATGATATTTGTGAGCTTTGCTTTGAAAAGATAACTTTTCTAACCTTTTTAAGGTTCCTTTGATAATTGTAGCATCGGAATTTAAATGATAAATTCTTTTTTAATTTTGCAATTTTTTTCAACTCTAGCTCTGAATTCTGCTGCACAAGCAATTCCATGTAGCAGTCATCACAATCTAAAATTAGATTCTTTAGTTTTAACGCCCCTAAGCGCAACGCTGTATTGTAATATCTTATAAATACGTAATCATAACAACCTTCATTTAGTATCTTTTTTAGCTTGCGATGTAACCGCTTTTTAAAGCCAAAAAAATACTCTTTCCAGCCTATATCTATATGCCCCATATACGAATGATTTTCCCTAAACTCTTTTGCTAATGGATAACTCACACCGTTGGGATTAGAAGACAGCACGTCGACATCAGCGAAGCCGCAAAGTTCCGTGTAAACATGGTAGCTTCTTATTGCATGGCCAGCTCCGTTGTTGATGGGTAATGAAGGTGCGATAAAAAGTATTTTCATAGAATTTTCACTTCCGGTGTATATTTCGGACTCCAGCTCGTTTGGTTATTCTTGCGAGCAAACAACTAGTGCACTTTCGCAATAGTAACATTCCACCTCATACTGGTGATATGAATATCTTTTGCAGGCAGGATCAAAAACATAAAATGTTTCATGATTAACTTTTAAGAGCACAGCATATCTATTCATTCGCCATCGAATAATACAGGGTAAATCAACATTCTTTATCTCAATGAAATTCCCGTCAAAATATTGCATGTGCAAGCCGTTTAAGTCACAAAGTTCTTTTAGTTTATTTATCGATGAAATATTTCTAAAATGACTATATTTATTTTTAAAAACTGAAAACGACACGTTTTGACCATGGTAATTAAGCAGCATAGCGACGCAAGCAAGAGCATCTTCACCTTGCTTGCGCTGCTTGATATAGTAAATTCCAAAGTCTGGATAGACTTGAGTCAAACCCAATAATTTCCGAATATTTAATAAAATTGACATATTTATGTTCTTAGGTAAATAGTTCCTGCTATTACTTTAAATTCTTACGGGGCGAGGCCCGACAAATAAAAATGCTATCAATGACTTCCGTGCTAGAATGCGAGTCGAGCATCCTTTAATTCAAAGGGGATGCTATTTGGGTGTATAATAATATTCACTTCTAAACTATATAAAGGTTACTCACATTACTCGATTAACGTTAAGTCAGGTTATTACTTATTCATAACGCAATGATTCAATTGGATCGAGGTTGGCAGCTTTAATTGCAGGCACTATCCCAAACACCAACCCTATAACGATTGGAAAACCGAGAGAAATTGATACCGACCACCAAGGTATATATATGAAGTCGATTTTTGGTATCACAGCTGCTACTCCCTTTGCTATTAAAAAACCAAAAAAAAGGCCAATTATTCCACCTAACATGCATAACACGATAGACTCGATTAAAAACTGTGAGAGAATATGCTTTCGCTTTGCACCGATAGCTTTACATATACCAATTTCCCTAGTACGTTCGGTAACAGAAACCAGCATTATATTCATAATCCCGATACCACCCACCAACAACGAGATACATACAATTCCTCCCATTACAAGAGTAACTGTTACAGCAATCTCAGAGAAAGACTTTTTTAACTCATCTGAAGATTTCACTTTAAAATCATCATCTTTTTCCCTGATATTACGTGTTCGCCTCAAAAGGTTTCGAATATTTTCTGCCACTATATCAGCATCGCTCAAGTGATTTACCGCTAACTGTATTTGAATATCAGTTTGCGCCAGATTACCATTTAGGCTTTGCATTGTTTCATAAGGAAAAATAATTGTATTATCGTGTTTAAATGGAAACATACGCTCACCTGCCTCAATAAGGCCTACAACTTTGACCCATTCAGAATTAACTTCAATAAATTCTCCCGTTGGATTTATAGGCAACATTAAATCGTCACGCACCTTCACGCCAATGACACAAACTCTTCGGCGCCTTTTATTGTCTCTCTCAGACAGAAACCTTCCATTTTCAACAAACAGTTTATTAACATTAGAATAAGTGCTGGTAGTACCAATAAGTCTCCCTGAAGTCGTCCTTGCACCATAACGCACCTTGCTCGAAAAATTAGGGCTAAGCACCGGCGACGTATAATCTATACCACTAATATTGTCATTAATTTTTTCAAAGTCACTAGGCGTAATACGAGCAATATGCTGATTTAGCCGGTCTTCATAAGAAGTATACGATGAAACAGTTAAACTTTTTGAACCCAAACCCTCAAACTGCTTACTGATACTTTCGCTTAAACCTTGTACTATAGAAATAGTAGCGATCACTGAAGCAATCCCTATAATAATACCAAGCACAGTCAAAATACTACGAAAGCTATGCGCTCTAATAGAAAAAAGAGCCGAACGAAAACATTCAATAATATTAAACACGTTTAGATTTTCTAACTTGGTCTTTCGCAATTTTTCCATCTTGCATGTAAACCACCCTATCGCATCGACGAGCAATTTCATACTCGTGCGTAACTATTACTATAGTGTTTCCTTCCTGATGTAATTCATCAAAAAGGTTCATAATTTCGTTAGATGTAACAGTATCTAAATTACCAGTTGGCTCATCCGCCAATAAAAGGGAAGGTTTTGTCACCAGTGCACGAGCTATCGCAACGCGTTGGCGTTGGCCGCCAGATAATTGATTGGGCAGATGATTCTCTCGTTCGCCAAGACCTACTCTCTCCAAGACCATTTGTGCTACATATTTGCGTTCCTTCGACCCTATGCCGCGATACACTAGTGGCTGCATTACATTGCCCAGTGCAGACATTCGAGTCAATAAATTGAAACTTTGAAAAACAAACCCAATTCTTAAGTTGCGCACATCCGCCAGCTCATCTTGATTAAGTGTATTTACGTTAATCCCGTTGAGCAAATAAGTACCACTAGTAGGCTTGTCAAGTGCGCCCAAAATATTCATCATCGTAGACTTTCCTGAACCAGACGAGCCCGTGACGGCGATATATTCGTTTTTGTCTATTCTTAAATCAACTCCGCTTAACGCAGACACAGTTTGTTGACCAACAAAATACTGTTTTAAAATATTTTCCAACACAATAAAAGCCATAATTACTGTCACTAACGTCCAACATTGGATACCGAAGACAATGCTGTAGAAATAGTTTTGCCATCTGTTATAGACTGCATAAAGCGTTGAGGGCCGACGATAACCTGATCCCCCACATTTAATTCACCTTTTGAAACAGAAGTGATTTCCTGGTACTCATCATCGTTCGTTCCTAATACTACTGCTACGCGTCGAGCCTTGCCGTTGTTATTCACAAACACATAATTATTATTATCTTTATTTAGAGGACTAAAAACTGCTTGAATAGGTACAGCTATCTTTTCAACCCTACCATTGGGAAAAATCTCAGCACGTACTGACATGCCTGAAAAAAGTTTTAAAGTAATTTTTTCTTCCAAACGGATTTTAACGGAAAAGCTTAAACCATTGTGACCATTCACGGTTCTAGCAGTTTCACCAATAAAATATACTACACCGTTTAATGGGTGTTCAGAATAAGCAATAGCAGTAACCTCAACATGCTGACCTATACTGACATTGCTAATATCCGCTTCATCTACATTGATTTCTGCGTATAAAGTGGAAGGGTTTACTATTGTCATCAAGCTAGATGCTGAAAAATTCATAGTTCCAGAAACCGCCGTTTCACCAACCTTAATAGACAACGATGTAACAACACCCTTAATTGGTGAGTATATGCGCGTTTTTGCAAGATTGCCCTTAGCTTGCGCTAACTGTGCTTCCATTTGAGCTAATTGTTCCTTCTCGGCACGAATATCTAATTTTGAGGAAGACAACTGGAAAGCAACCTGCTCAAGCGTTTGCTCATCACTAAGCCTTTTGTCAAAAATTAATTTATATCTTTTCCATTGTAACAGTACGTTTTCATATCTTAATTCTGATCGCTCCACCATAATCGCCTGCATGCGTACAGCGGCTTCATTTTGTTCTACCGCAGAGAGATAAGCTTCATCATCAATTATTAATAACAATTGCCCCTCAGCTATACGGTCTCCTTCTTTTACTAAAAGTGATTTTATCTTTCCAATAACTTCTGTACTCAAGTTTACTTTATCTTCATGATTTAGGTTGCCTGAAGCAATTATTGACCGACTTAGTGTTCGAAATTGTAACTCTTCAGCTTGCAGTGCAAGTGTTTCACTTTTAACAAAAATAAATGGCCGCGCTATTGTAGCTACTAAAAGCATAATAACGATAATGGAAATATTTTTTTTCATTCCACATCTCTATTAATATAGTTGCCGTCGCAAACCACTGTCAATTCAAACAAAACCGTAAGAGCAAACAACAAAAGATATCTAAATAAACTTACCCACGCAATAGCAGTCATCATTATTCAACTAGTGAAAATTCGCCAATTAACTTTAAAACACCAGAACTCATTCCGTACAGCGGTGAAAACCAAATAGTATAGAGACCACCTCTTCTCTAGAGCCTATAACGCAACAATCTACCTAATAAGCATCTGGTTAATCCTTCCTTACAAATGAGCACATAATCTTTTTAAGAAACAAAACAGCACGCCAAAAAAACGAGAAAAACCAACCTCAGAAGAATTTTGCGGCGTGCCACAGGTAAACCAATTTAAAGTGTAGCTAAAGCAAGCAATGGAAGATTTAACCGCTCACCACCCAACAGCTACCTATATTTTTTTATCATTTTCTGAGCGCAACATTAACCATCTAACTGCAAACATCATGGCAGAATTGGTTGCTAATATAGGTACATTCTCGGACATTATCGGTGCCAGTACATACCATTGAGTAGACTACTGAACAGACTGAGTAGCAAAAACCACCGCCAACTACCGACTCAATTTCATCAAGACTCAACCCACGAATACCCGTTAATTCACTCACATCTTTACTCATATCTTACTCCATTAATTAATAATTAAAAGTAATGCAAATTCCTTTTCGCTGGCACTACGCCAATGCTCGCAAGCATTTCCAATTCAAAAGTCCTTAATTCGATTAAAACTATATTTTAAAATTGAAGATTCATATTTATTATTCGGTCTGCAGAGTTTATTGTTTCACCTCTATGTGCAACCGTTATTCTAGTAATATCAAGACTTTTTACATTATCGTTTATAACAGATTCATTACCCAAATCGAGATGGCTAGTTGCCTCATCCATAAATAAAATTCGAGGCTGGCTATACAGTGCTCGAGCTAATACTATTCGTTGTTTTTGGCCACCACTTAAACTTGACCCCATATCACCAACTAGCGTGTTATACTGCATTGGCATTTTTAGAACATCATCATGAATACAAGCCATGCGCGCACTTTTATGTACTTCATCCATCTGAAGCTCAGTCGAAAAACAACTAATATTTTCAGCCATATCGCCGTTCAACAATTGATCCTCCTGCATAACGCCTGCAATTTGACTACGATAATGTAATATATTTTTAAGCGGTATATCATCAATCAGAATTTCACCTTCTGTTGGCTTTAATAGCCCCATAAGACACTTGAGTATTGTGGTTTTTCCACACCCACTCGGGCCGGTTATAGCGACCGATTCACCCGGCTGAACGGTAAAACTAATATTTTTAAAAACGTTAGGCTCATGTTCGCTGTATCGGTATGAAAGATCACGAACCTCTATTTTACCTGCTATTTTCTGCAGGCTATAAGAATCCTCACCTAATACATTTTGTTTATCAATTATCGAATGTCTATCAATATTTTCCGATGGAGTGAATGCAATATCAGCTAAGCGACCCAAATGCACATCCAACATTTTCAAGTCCACCCACTTACTAATAAGACTATCCATAGCACTAACAAACCTGCCTTGAAAACTCATAAATGCGTAGACCATACCTAATGAAAGCACACCTTCAATAACAGATATTGCCGCAAAATAGATGATCAAAATACTGCCTAACCCAAACAAGAAACTGTTAATAACGCCATAACCGATTCCCCAATTGGCAATGCGAATGTCTCGATTTATTACAGCTGCGAGACTATTTAACCACTGAGCCTGGCGATCATTCTCCCGCTGGAATATCTTAATCGTTTGAATTGCACGAATAGATTCCATAAAATGAGAATTTTCTTTTGCACCCGCAATAATACGCTCTTCCGTTAGCATCTTAAATGGCCGAAAGAAAACCCAACGGAATACCCCGTAAAGAGCAACAACACCTAGCACAATAAACGAAAGTTGTGAGCTATATAAAAACATAGCTATTAAGGTAATCACCGCCATAACACCATCAATTATTGCTGCCACAATACTGTAAGTAAGCAGGTTTCTAACGTGTCCTAACGAACCAAAACGCGAAACAATATCTCCCATATGGCGCTTTTCAAAATATTCTATGGGCAAGCGAATTAAGTGACGAAACAGATTTGAAGACATTTGCATAGACAATCGATTAGCTATATGCAATATTACGAATTCACGCAGTGTGTTCGTGGCAATTTGCACAATCATGAGTAAAAAAAAGCCCAAAGCCAACGCAATAAGAAAACTTTCTCCACGCGATGGTATTACATAATCGACTACAATCTGCATGTAAAATGGAGCCATTAGCGCAAATAGCTGAAGCATTAGCGATAGCATTAAAACTTGTGTTAGATTACGTTTTAAGCCAACAATTCGAGACCAAAAATCACTTAGCTTAAGTAATTGCTTTTCTTCTCCTAATTCAAATTCTTTTGTAGGGCTCAACTCCAAAATGACACCCGTGAACTCTTTGTTAAATTCTTCCTTATCAAGATGACGCACTCCTAAAGCGGGATCATGCACTACCATTTTGTTTTTTTTCACTGCCTTTAAAACAACGAAATGATTAAGCCCCCAATGCGCGATACAAGGTAATTGAACATGATTTAGATGTTCAGGCTCAATACGTAGTGCCCTTGGCGCAAGGTGTAGTCCCGCGGCCATATTCATAATATTTTTTAAGTTTACGCCCTTACTGGATATTGAATAGCGCCGTCGCAAATTCATTATATCTGTGTCATAACCGTAATAACCTACAATCATTCCCAAACATGCCAAACCACACTCTGCCATTTCAGTTTGCAAAATCATTGGCAAACGATATGAACTACCGAATTTGAGTAAGGCATCAGCGCGCACCGCGTCTATCATACATTCTCCATTATTTTCTATCCTTTAAACTGATAAATGGCCTTAAAAACCAATCAATTAATTTTCGATCCACTAGCCTAATATCCGCTGATAGAGTCATCCCGGGCTTAAGAAATAAATTTTTGCCATACACCTGCACGTTAGGTGATAATAAACGCGCAGCAACCCTGTATACTGGTTCTTCAATCGCAATCGGAGCATTATGCCTATCAATAGGTAATAGAATTGTATTCGATATATTCTCAATCTCCCCCTGTGACAATCTGGCTTTTGGATAAGAAAATGCATCATATTCAAAATCAAGTAATTGCCCTTGCTTTAACGATCCAACTAATCTGGCAGGAATTAATATATAGGCTTTTATCTTCGCCTCATTTGGCATTAATGTGAGCAATGGCATATTATTTTCTAAAAGCACCTGCTGACCTTCTCGCACCTGCAAGTTACTCACGATACCCGATTGAGGTGCCTTCAGTATTTGTGTGTATTCACCACCATCCTGAGCTTCTTGCTTCGCAAACCCTTTAAATGTTTCACACAACTCGCTAACCTTGACAATTAGCGCGCTTGGCAACTTAAATTCACTCTGCTCTGTTTGTATTTTTACGATAAAACTATTGCCAAGAAAAGACTTTATAGGCGCCAAGTGCGCATGAAGGTATTGGCAATACGGTTCATATTCCTTAAACAGCTGCCAATTAAGTTGATTGTTGGTATTAAGTTTGGGCTCAATTCTCAAGACCATGAGTTGCTGGCCTTTGGTAACCTTCTCGCCTTCCCCTACTAATAACTTTTTTATTAATCCTGAATTTTCGGGATACAGTTTCACCGAACCTCCTGGTGCTTCCAACCACCCATGTACAGTTTCGTGTTCGGTATAAGTACTAGTGAAAAGCCACAATAATAGAAAGCCCACCCATACTAGGAGACCACCTAAGATTAATGTATGTGAAATTCTCGGAAGTAAGATGACATCGCCGTATAAACGTTGCTTACGATGTTCTATCGCTTGAGTACGGAATAAATGCACAACAAATCCATTTGAAAATTCAAAGACCACCTCAGCATTACTGCAGCTAAAAATTTAATATCTGCGTATTCGCTATGACTTAAGGCTAAGAAATGAGCGATTATATTACTCTTAGGATTGAGCATATACAACTTTTTTTAATTTAAATCGTTATAAATATTCATCCGAGACATATTGCATACTCAATTAACCAATCGTGCTCCAAAAATAGTTTCATATTGTTTGTTTTAATAACCTCATTTAGCGACAGTTAACAATAAATGCACCAAAATAACGATTAATTAACACATTCACAAAACCATAGAATGCATCTCATTATCAACAATTCCGTTTTGTGAAAGAACAGCAATTTATATTTGTATGAGTCTTCTAACATTAATATTCGTCTGATACGAATAAATAATTGGCCTAGATTCGGCTATACGTTTCTCCTTTTCTCAATTCGCACTTTGGCATGAGATTAATGTCGGTTACTATTTTAAATTTATAGAATTTGTTAACCATATCACCAATCCATAGGTATTATATAGCTGTATTCCCCAGGCCAATTTGGCGATGCTGTCTCCCACTTGAATTTACACAAAACTTTTTGTATTCCCCACGGCGGTGGCGGACCGGGAATGGGTGTAGTGGTCTAATGACACCGGACACGTTAATGAGAGACAATAACTGTCAACGATTAAGGTGCCATCATGAGTCAAAAACGTACATACAAACAGTACCCGAAAGAGTTTAACCGCATAGCGTAAATCTCGGGGGCTTGCCCCCGAGCTGGATAGCGTACAATGGCTTTAGCCATTGTGGGGTAGCCAACTTATGGAGTTACGTCGAAATACTCATCATGTGTATAGAATAATGTATCACTTTGTATGGATACCAAAATATAGGCATAAAGTTTTTGAAGAACCATTTCGAGCAGATTTGAAAGCCATTATCCAGAAGATCGGATATGACTACGATATAGAAATTGTGGAGCTTGAGATTCCAGTAGATCATATACATATGGTTGTAAGAGCTGAGCCTAAAGATTCACCATCAAGTATTATGCAGAAAATCAAAAGCTTATCGGCAAGAGAGTTTTTTCGAATACACCCACAAATAAGGCATAAATATTTCTGGGGTGGCAAATTGTGGACTCAAAGCTACTTTGTCGAAACGATCGGAAATGCGAGTGAAAAAGTCATTCGCGAGTATGTTAAGAATCAACTTGAAGCTATGAATAAAGGTGAAGAAAACAGTAAGCAGCTGGGGCTCTTCTAAAAACTCGGTCGCTTGCGGCCGAGTTTTTTATAGACGAGACTGTAGCGCTTGTTCGCGAACAAGGCTATTCCGTTCCTGAAGCGGCTAAATCTCTAGGGATCGCGACAAACATGCTTTACAAATGGAAGGAAAAGATTGATGCCGAGCTTGAGGGGAAAGTGTTGGTCGAAGATGAGCGTGCAGAGTTAAAACGCCTGCGCAAAGAAGTCAAAGAGTTGCGTATGGAGAAAGAAATTTTAAAAAAGGCAAGTGCCTTCTTCGCGAAAGAAATGAAATAAAGTACGATTTTGTTCATCGGGAGTCATCGCATATCCCCGTCCGCTAAATAGGCATCAATCTCCCGCTCAAAACAGTAGTCGGCGTTTTCAATAGCATTTTTCCTTCATTAAATCATAGGGTCTTTGAAGTTATTGACCATCTGCATTTCCAGCAAATGGATAATAGCCCCATCTTACTTCAATAAAGTGGTCAATTCAGCAGGAATTTTGTTGTTTTTGGAGTTTTTCGACGGCTTCAACCGCCGCGTTAACCTGCGGAATTTTTGGGGTGACTTTTGGGTTAAAGTGGCGCAGCCACCCAAAAGGCTCACCGAAATTTACGTCTGATTGAACGATTTGTTAAGCATAACGCCGCTATACGCGGAAAATTTGGAATGGCGCGTTTTGTGCTAGAGTAGCGAATAAGCGCAAAACGAACCACGGAAAATTTGATAAGGGTAGGGAAGATTTCTCTCCCCTCCTTCCGAACCGTGCATGCAGTTCTCCCGCACACGGCTCTCCAGTCGATTGTTTCAACATCGTGACTCACTCGCTCTAACAAAGGCCTCATGCATAGTGAAAAGCCCTAGTTTTGCGAAGAAGATATTTGGCCATGCTATGTGGTCCAACACATTCCTACCTGTACCGCCGCTCTTCTTCAGATACTTACGTAAGATACTACGTAATCGTCGTCGAACAAAGCCGTCAATAAAGCGGAAAAGGGTATACCACGCATGTTTAAAGTATTCGAACCAACCCCTCAGCACGCGATTTAATCCAGCAATCACCGCTTTTATACTTTTACCCGGCTGCCGCCGCGTGCCAATTCGGATTTTACTCCGCAGACCGTCGATGGCCTTTGCCCGTGCGTAACGAAAACCTTCTCGGAACGTATAGCCAAGAAAGTCAAAACCATGCTCATCGCTTAGCTCATGACTAATCTTCGTTTTGGTTGGGTGTAAGGTAAGTTGATGCTGTTCAGTCCATTGGGTCACTTTTCCCAGCGCCAACTCTGCTTCTTCCTGGCTTCGACAAAGGATCACGAAGTCGTCCGCATAGCGAATAATCTTGTGCGATTCCCCTATTGTTTTATCTAAACCAGTAAGATAGATGTTAGCGAGAAGCGGGCTTAAGACTGCGCCCTGCGGCGAACCCTTTATGGGCGTCCACTCATCAACTCCATCAAGGATGTTTTGGTTAAGGTAGGATGTGATCAAACCTAGTAGCGTTTGATCGGCTATATATTCCTTCAGCATGGATATCAACAGACTGTGATCGATTGCATCGAAGTAGCCCTTGATGTCCGCATCCACTACCCAGTGTTTGCCTGCACGAAGCTCTCGGTTTACTTCACGTAACGCATCTTTAGCGCTTCTCTTCGGTCGGAATCCGTAACTATCATCACAAAATTCATTCTCGAAGATCGGCTCCAACACCATCTTGATCGCCATTTGCACAATACGATCTTTTATCGTAGGGATGCCCAAAGGACGCTCTCCGCCATCGGCTTTAGGGATGTACACCCGCTTAACCGGTTTTGGCTCATAGCATTGTGTCTTTAATGCGTCGTGGAGCTCTTCAATATAGCGTGCAGCGTGGGCGTCGAACTTAACGATACTGATATTATCTACGCCTGCAGCACCTTTGTTCGCTCGCACTTTCTTCCAAGCGAGGCGCAACGTTTTTAGGGCGTAAACTTTATCCATCAAACTATGCCATTTACCGCCTTTGACGCCGTCACCCAGCGCCGTAAGCATTCGGTCTGTCCAGACCGTAGCTTCCCCTCGAAATAGTCTTTCATCCGGAGGTTCTGATCGGGGTTTAGAGCTTTCACTCACTAGGCGATCTCCATTAGGGCTACGTTCTATTCGTTCCAAATCAATCTTCCTGCCCCACTTTTCTAAAAGCAGCTTTGGTTTCTGCTTGTCTCAAAAATATTCCCCTTCAACAAATTGTCGTCAAGTCTATTCAATTTCAGCGGCAAACGAATCACCTGTGTTTTGTTCAAGCAGTGCAATCTGCTAACTCGAAATAGACCAATTAATTTTCAGAAAATATCCTCACCGATAATATTAGGGCTCTGACTCCTACCCACTGTCACTACAGCGCGTAGGTCTCCCCGCTTCTCTCGCGCAATCTTCCCATCATTCCATCTCCAACCATCCCATATCGTCGAATAATCGTTTAGCGTTAGTTAACGTTATCCGTGTTTTTCAGGCTTCGCCAAACTGGAGAAGGCTCGCCACAATATGAAACCGAAACGAGTTCGCTTTACTACGGACTGATAGTTCGTCTTCCGTTTCTCCCCACCCTGCTTCACAGCAACGCAGTTACGGTCGACTACAAAGTTCTAACTTACTTTGGAACGGACTTTCACCGCACTAATTGCGCGCAATTGCGGGCGCACTCCAGGCCAACTTGTTGGCCGAGGTATAGCGCCTTGTTAGATTGCGAACTACACGCCTGAACAAACCTACGCTGCGAAACGCTAGTGGAGCCTTAACTCAACACTGGCGAAAACAGTGCTCACCTGATTTAAAATTAATGTTAGCTTACTGGCGAGAAGAGCGAACGGGAGGATTTTTGACGGCTTCTCCCTGCTACGAACCTCTTAACCACTACCGCTAGAACGTTACCACGATAGTGAATCCACCAACAACCGACGAAACGAAAGCGGTTAACCTGACGCAAAATACAGCGCCCAAAGAAAGGATTGCAGCGCCTAATGCAGGAATAGCCGGTTTATTTTTACACCCTACTCCCAACGTAAATCTTTGCTATTACTCCAAACCCAAAAAAGGGCCATTACGAAGTGAATAACTCACCCAACATTTAAAGTAAATGGCAGAGCCTTCTAACGCCCAAAGCAGCTGGCCGAGCAAGCGCTTAACGGCCTGCTTTTTAGGCCGCTGCTTGCTTGGGTCAGATGCCTTTGTTTGTTAGAAGCTTTATTTATAAAAAGTACCACTGCGGACACCCACTTAAGATTACTATTTCAATGTATAGAAGGTCTGACCAGCAAAATCTTTATACTTCTTAAAATCTCCTCCTGGCGCACTTGATCCTTTTGTTCTCCATCCATACAAGCCTTTTGGACTAGTATCAATAAAACCTGTTAGAGCATTTTTAGAAGCAGCATTTTTTGCATTCTCTATAAAGTTTGCGTAAAGCTCGCGTTTAGCATGATTATAATTATTAGCGATTACTAAGAAACTAGTCAGATTAAGCTTAATAGACGAGTTAATTTCGGGGTACTTTTCGAAACCATGAAACTGGTTTTTTGCTTTGACAATATCGTAAATTGTATACTTTGACTGACCAATAGGTTTTACAGCCCCAAAAATGTTAGGTGTTTTATGGGCTAGTCTATTTTCAATAACTTTACGCATCCAAAGCATAGATGTTTTGGATTGGCCTTCGTTATATACCAAACCATTACCTGGATTAATACTTTCGGCCAAAAATAAGCGGGTAAGCATACCTTGCTCATTATTCTCAAGATCCAATGAAATATTGATTTTTGTAAATATCTTTATATCCAAACTGGCTACAGGCTTACTATCAAGCTCCGCTTTCAGTGTGGTTTCTCCATTCTCGATACCTTTAATATCGATCACCCATATCCCTTTAGGACCATTAAATGGAGATGATTTTATCGCGACTTCAATGTTTTTTCCGTGAGTCAATTTTATATCTGCTGATGTTCTAGCTTTTACACCAAACAAATGAACGCGTTTTTTATCTGAGCTTGGAATTTCAACATTTTTTAACGCTGTGTTGTGATCGCTTATCGAAGTAAACTGTCCATATATTATTCCCTATTTATTACTATTACATCACCATCGATAATGGCATCGAATATATGCTTTGAAGCCCAATCTTTTGTAACAAGATAACTGCTACCACCTACTTCTTCCTGCGTGTTTACTACGCTCGTACTAAGGTCAATCAACTGGCCACTATTGGGATAACGAACACCCAGCCAACTATCCTCATCATCGGAGCCGAGATACATGATCCACAACAGTTTTTCTTCCTGCCAGAACATATATGTCTGGTTATCAACTTCTGGGTATTTACTTACAAAAAAATGCTGTATTTGCTTAGTATTATGGCTTCGTTCTTGAACAATGTGGTGGAGTGTTTTCTTGAAAGCATCTATGCCTTCAGATTCCAAAATGGAAGTAAGCGCTACCTTCTCAGCGCCGCTTGGATTGGTCGTGCCTGTATGACTGGTCGCGCAAGCCTGAATAAAGAGTACGAATGTAATAATGAAAATATATTTATACATATTCAACCGATGATCCTCCTAATGCAATAGCGTTATAGATAAAATACATTAAACATACCCGTTAAGACAATTTTGAGCTATTTCGTTGGCAATGCCTAGAAAAAGAAAAAATATTGTACAAAATTCAAAAAAATGAGCTATTGCAACGAATTTTTATCGTGATTGAGACGGACAGCCACGCACGCTTGCTCCTACCCATACTGCAATGTATTCTTACTAATCCTAAATTTTCACTGCTCAAAAGGAATTTTTGTAAAACACCCTGGCAATATTTTGGCCTTTTTGGGGAGATGGTGTCCTTATTGTCTTGCACCGGGATAAAATCGACTGAAACCTAACATCAATTATATTTGAATATTATAAAATAGGCTTGACCCGAATGGCACTCTTCCATCTACTGCGGCGAAATAAATAATTCTCGCAGCTCCATACCACAACCCCATAACTCTGTACGATGACAACGTAATATAGGCTTTTTTGAGGACGTTATCCTATCCAATTTATTCAGCTAGTTTCGATATCTCTTCGTCGAGATCAAGATTTTCATCTTCTTCGTAACGAACTATTGTGCCTGCTAAAAAGTTCATATGTATTGACTGCTAACGCCGTAATAACCGAGCGGAACAAAGCGTGGTAAAGTGAGCGAAGCGAGCCACGCTTTGTGGAGTCCGGTTGATTACTTTGTTATTTCATTTTTCAATTCTGCACTACACTCAATTGAAGGTTGAATATATACAATATCTCGAACAAATAGCCATTGATGTGATGCGTCTTCGCAAACGGAGTAACCGTGCGTTACTAGATGTTTGTTAGCAAAAAAATGTGCGGCATGAGGAACTATAAACAATAGAGCCAACCCAGATATTGCAAGCTTTGTGAGTATGTGATTCTGCTTCTTTGTTATCGGATTCCCGCCCCAGAATTCTTTGAGAGTTACGAAAGCAAGTGTTAGCAGGCCAATACCTACGCCGAGCATATAGTAAGAGCCTTTATCAAAAACAACCATTGACTCTGATATATTTTTATAAAGAAACGCTACCCTGTAAATGAACCATAAAACGGCGGATACACCCCCAACCAAAAGTAGAGGAGGCGTGATTACCTTATTGAGTAAAGATGGGGGATCTCGTGTTTCCATTTTTATTTAACTCTTGGGAATGGAGAGAGATATTCGCGTAGCGTTCTCCTGACCCACGTAACTGTAATAGCTCGTGCAGACTCAACTGCGTAGTCGATTACTTCACCAATTGCTTTCCCGGCAGAATTGATAGCCTGCTGCTTTTCCTGTGCCATATAGCTCTCTGCATTCTCGCCCATCTCATCGAGACCAGCTATTACGCGATTTGTAATCCCCAAGCGGTTGTCTGCATACTCTAGAAGCATAGACACGCCTACACCAACAAACACTACCGCTATAATTGGCCCGACTGCAAATGTCGCTGCGCCAACTGCCGTAGCTACCAAAATTGAAGCGCCAGTAGCAATGCCTACTTTTACAACATCGGTTGCAAGTGTCCCGATCAATTGACTTAAAGTTGCTTGGTCTGTAAGGAAATAGTCAGCAACCCTATATGCAGATAGGAGAACGACTGTGAGAATTCCACCCTGTTTGGCTGCTGCTACAGCTCCAGCCTTTCCTAGACCCATTGAAATCACTTTAGGATTTTTAATTCCGTACTTGGTGCCAGTGAGCACAGTCCTCAACCCTGCGTGACCTTTAAGGATGATATGAGGCTTGCCGCCATAGCTCTTAATGTACGCCCTTGCACCAACACCTCCCAAGTCACCAATCAATTTAGTCATGGCTACAGCATCAGTACCCGCTGAGTAGAAATTTGCTCCAACTCCAGCCGTACCTTTAATTTTCTGCCAAGCTGCTTGGACACTTGCCTTTTGCCCTTTAGGTGAGGATTTAATAATGGCATCCATTTCTTCAAATGAAACTACATAAACTTCATGCGTGTTCGAGTGTATCTTTTGTTGTAGGTCTTTCTTTTCCTTTTCAGTAAGCACTATGCTTCCCTCCATTGGTTAAAATTGTGATGAGAAATAACGCCGCGCTCTGCGGCAAATTTGGAGCGTAGCGGAAAATTTGTCCGACAGCAGCGCCTTGTTATACGATACTCGAACACAAGCAGGACGGTTATTCAAATCGCTGTTCTCGCTGGTTGTATTCGTCCGACTCGCGATCTCTATTCTCTCTAACTGACCTATCTAAAAGAGAAAGCTTAGCCTTTGCAATCTTTTGCACCTCAGGTGAGTCTTGATTTAATAACTCTGCAAACGCCTTCGATCGGACTTCAAGAATGTCGGCAAGTGAACCTGACCACCCACTAGGAAAGGTCCTTGAGAAAATAGTTTCAACTATAGCGACTTTATCCTCTGCGGCATCTAAAAGTGATGTGATATGTTTACTAAGAGCTACTGTCTTAGGATTGTCTAGAGCCTGTGATTCTTTGTCTAAGGACGTATATGCTGAAACAGAACCTGCTACTTTCCGGATCTTATCTTGATTTCCATTACACCAATCTAACACGCGCTCGATCGGAGCTAAATTTAAAGGAGAGCCACTACGACTGACCCTGTCTTTAAAAAGCAAATACGTAAGTTGTTCGCTGTTCTCACTATCAATGAATACTCTATCCAATACATATTCAGGATAGGTTTTTACCAGATGGGCTATGATATTTTCTAATTCGAAGCCATATAGGCGATATGTCTCTACGCCGTCGCAGAGCAAGCTAACAATATCGCGAATTTCATTCTCCGTTGTGGTTTCTGATAAACACTTTTCAATAACTCGGTCCAGTCCATGAGACTGTCGCCTGCTTATTTCATCCCTGTGCATTGAAAGAAGTTTCAATATAGCAAGCCTACCAACTGATCTTAGCTCATTGCTAGGACTATAGTTGCTACTCATATCAGTAAAGAATCTCATGCTCAATATTTCAATGGTTGCAAATATCCCATCAGCTAAATCATTAATTGCGCCAAGCAGTTTTGATAAATCATCATCACATATAGGTTCATGAGCTCGACCATAACTTATCTGTTGGAAGCGCCAAGCTTCCAGTTCACCAGCCAGCGCTAATTCTATGAGCCTTTTTGTACCCCAAGGTGCTATCGGCGTTGCAGACAGAATATCAACGAAATACGGCTTTAACTCAGGTACAACCAAGACAGACTCTTGGAGTATCCGTGACAAACTAGGATTATCTGCATGAACACCAGCAATAAAGCCGCCAAAGAGGTTGGTTTGAACTAATTGCAATTCTTGCTTTTGCATCAACTGAACCAGCGTATCAAAGGTTGATCTTTGATCGGATGAACCTTTAGCCAACCCCTTGCCGAATGGCCAAAGCGCATCGATATGTTGCTTCCAAAGCCTTGGTGCCAATTTTTCAAGATACTCAGGTTCGGATACAGCTAACTCCCCTAATTTTTCTATCTTACGGTGAATTTCTTCTGAATTTTCTGTGAAATCCCCATTTCTCACCTCTATGTGGTCCCATGTGTTAGTCAATGCATACGCTTCGATTTCAGAATAGGGATCAGTCGGTGCCGCTAAACTTTCTAGCTCCTCAATTTTTTTCAATAATTCGGGAGTGTGCTTCTTTCCGTTGTAATGAATTGTCCGTTTAATAGATATCCACATATCTGGCCACTGACCATCAACAGCATATTTGCGAACAATACCGTCAAGAAAGTCAAAACAACCTGCGTATGTCCATAAACCATTAAAATGGTTTGCCAGTAGCTCCTTTGCCCAGTTCACTCTGGGCTCATTATTAGAATCTAAAAGTGGCACTAATAATTCAGCAAAACCTACGTACCAATCCAATACTTCTTTAGCTGTTTTCGGCTCCCATCCATAGTCCCTACTTCGAGCACCAAAATCAAAACCTCCAAATGAGGTCCAGTGAGAAGTCTGAAAAACAGAGCCAAGAATATCCTGCACAATCTCAAGTTGTCTCACATCACCGGAATCCAACATTCTTTTTACAAATGCATGTCTTCGTGTAGACGTAGCCTGTGTACCTGAGAGGTACAATGAAAAAAGGCTCGATAATTGACTAGTGATACTATTGTTATTTTCTCCAGATTTTTCTGTTTCAGCAAAACGAAGAATTAACTCAGCTGCGCGATCAAAGTACTGATCATCGTATGCAATCTTTCGAAGTAGTTGAACAAAAATAGAGAAATTCTGATTATTTCGAGAGCAGAATCCTTGGATTTCCGAAGCAGTTTCGATAGCAGCTAAAACTACATCTGGAAAAACAGGCGCGATATGGGTTAGAGCCGTAAGTAACTCAGCATCACACACTGTAATGTTGTGAAATGGCCCATCAACCTTCATCCACGTATAAGCGAGTTGACGAGCTGGTTCAAAATCATGTAGATACCCTAATCGGTGAGCGCATGATTTGAATAGACGTAAATTATCCCCCTTTAACAACTCGGCATTAATTTGGTCAGGACCGATGTTTTGAAGTGCTCTTCGTGCAAGACGATTAGCTAACGCATGCGGTAAAACTGCTCTCCAGTTTCCTCGCCGCTGTGATAGCTGTCTCCGTAATAACTCTGCATGGTTACGATTTAACTTGTTGCGCTCCAACCCGCCAATTTTAGAAAGAGCGCTTAATTCATTGTTGAACTCTTGCGTGCTTACGTTAAAGGAATAAACTAGCGATAATACCTCTGCACTTTCAAGTAAACTTTCAGCTGCACCTTTTCTTTGATTAAATAGCCTCTGAAACAACTCTTCATCAGAAAATATTGCTAACGTCTCATCTGAATCTACTCGACTAGCCAATGCAATAGCAACGCGCGCATTCCCCCCAGAAAACTCTGCAACTTTATCGGCATTCACTCGTCCTAGAGATGAGAACCTTTTTTGAATAAGTTTGGAAACAGTCTGCTCACTTGAGGGCTCAATATGTATTACTTCCGTTTCTTCTGGGCGATCATCAGAAATGTCATATTCGATAGTAAGAAGACTTAATTTAGCTTGATTTGATGATACTTGCTTTTGCAGTCTCCTATGAACATCTGGCGGGCAATTATCCAGAACCACATAGCATGAAAAATCATTAGCTATTAAATATGAAACAAGCTCAGATGCTGTTGGGGATAGATCGTCACCAAGATCTGCATAAATTACATTTGCTTCCGGCAAAGGTTTTTCGCATACACCATCTTCAAAAAGTGCTTGAGCAAAGCGTGTTTTTCCAACTCCAGAAAGACCGGTTATTCGAACCACTGAACCTGCTTTAAGTAATCTTTCACGTACAAGCCTGATTCCATCAGAAATCGCTATAGGTGTTTTTTGGTGCGAATTTAAATCGATAACGCAGGGATGTTCGTCCAATAAAAACTCATCATCTTGATCTGCCGGGGTAGCGGTCCATTTCCCAAAAGGTAGCCAGCCAGCTAGAGGCTTCCCTAGCCTAGAGCGAACCCATAAGGCAACGCCAGGAAACTGCCTCAACCATGCGCATAGTCTATCTCTTCCATAAAAATCTAGGAGAAGATCATCACTATTTGGTAAATCTTCGAGGGCTGATTTCATACCAAGAATACGTTCAGACAGCATTTTATCCGAGCAATCATCCTTGCCACTAACAATTACATAGGCGCCTTTTTTAGCTAACAAATCGCCTATAACAGCTTTAACTTTTCCCTTTTCAAGCATTTCCTTTTTACAGGCAGCTTTACTCATGCTGTTTTTCTTTACTTGATAACCAGTATTATCACGGCTTACAAAGCCTGGATTTGATAACGGGATTGCATCTATAACTCGAACATCAAGGCCACCATCGGCAGCTTCTTGCGCACCACCCCAAAGAACACAAGAAGGCTGAAGCTCTTGGCTAATTAATTCCGCTTCACACAATCTAGCAACCATTTCTCTTAGATTTGCATCACTAAGATTAGAAATATCAGATGGCTCAAGCTCAAAAAATATCATTAGGTTTTACAATTCCCTATGCTGCCAATTAATATCTGTAAAACTGAAAGGTCGTATAACGCCTTACTCTGCTGCGTTTTGGTTGAAGTGGGGTTTTGGGGTAAAGTGGCGCAGCCACCCCAAAACGGAGCGTAGACCAAAACGTCAGCAGGAGTAAATTGTTAGGCATAGGCTTAATAACCCTCCGCTTCCAATTTAAGTACCATACCACCAATTTTTTTATCATTTTTCAGGGACAGCTCTATAAGTGAGCCGCGTTCATCCGTACCCCATGATAGCGAAACAAACGCCGTTTCAAATGACACGTCTCTTTCTATTTTCGTTTTTGGCGATAGACACATCAAAAACCTTTTGAAATTAACTCCAGAGAACTCGGTAGATGAGTTCTCCATTAAGTAGTTGCATAAGCTCTTTGCCAATGGAGATTCATCTCGAATGCATCTCTTAGCCGCGAAAGCCTCTTCCGACTCCCCTATAAAATTTGAACCCCACGATGTGTGCAACTCAATAGTCGATGACTTATCAGGACCTATCGTTTTTAGATATGCATCTAGATAACCACATAATTTGTCTGCTCCTGCGAAGGCAAGCTGGAAACCAGTCAAAAAATATATCACGCAGATTCTAAGGATGATTGAATTCATATTTTGCCTAACGTTTTGCTAAACGGCGCAGCTTGCTGCGTCCAGTGGAGGCCGTCTTTTCGGCCGGAACGATGTTTAAGTAATTTGTTATAAGCGGAACCGCACTGAACCTGCTAGTGAGGACCACAATGCCTTACTCAAAGAGCCTGCTTCAATATTTTGACTTAGCCCACGCAAAGATGGTTGAAACGAAGTCAAACAACCACCAACAAATTATTTACTAAGCCAAACTATATTGTTGTTCTTTAACAATTTAGTTTGGCTGGCATTACCCGCACCGGGAACGAACACTCTTAATCTCAAACTATGGCGGCCGACAGGCGGCCTTTTAGCCCAAAAAGTGGTTCCACGAAACCCTCAGGCGCCTCTGCGCTCAATTGAAAAACGTAAAAAACCTTACAACCAAATACGAGCGCTTATAACGCCCAGCTAAGCCGCTGAAACGGAGTTGATTGTTTTGTGCCAGCGTAGCTGAAAAGCACAAAACGAGCAACGCAGTGGAGGTCGGCTTGAGCTGTTTGTTAGGGCACCGTTAACCACTAATTTTAAACGTGATTTCTTTGTCAAAATTTCCGCACCAGGATTTAATTTTTAGCCTATTTGCAGCTGGATATTCAGAGTTGCTATCGGGCAGATCCGAAACCTTTACTAGTGATGAGCCATTCCATTGTTCATCCAACCAATAACTCACTACCGCCCACTCTTCACTTGTTATTTGGAGAATAAACTCTAAAGCATCGTCATATGCATCACTATTACCAAAGTCGTCAAAATGGGCGTGATAGGCGTCAAATGAAACTGTTACTTCTTCGTTAAATGTATCCACAACCAGAAGATTTTCTTCCCCGCCATTTGGACACGGAATTTTTGCCTCAAAAATTGTAACCCCTTCATAATCAGTAGGTTGACCAAATTTCTTCCATTCAGGGAAGCGCGAATTAAATTTTAGCTCTATGCCCTTAGAAAACTTATCCATTATTTCAATTAGCCCCTAACGCCAAGCTCACCTGCAAATATTGCGGAGAGCGTTTTTGTGTAAAATGGAGCTACGCGACATACACAAAATCGAGCGTAGCAATATTTGTCAGGTGCAGATTTTTGTTATGCGGAATTTCCAACCTTAGCCTTTCTTTTTTTCAAAGTACTCGAAAAGCAGCCTATTTTTCTTCAGGAAACATTCTCGTTGCAATCGCTCTTGCTGCAGGACTGTTTTTAGCTGCTCAAACTCATCTTCAGAATGGGTTCTTAAAAGCACTTCTACAGCCTTGGTGTCATTGACGAAATTCTCCAAGACGGACCGAGATGAAACTAGGCTGCCATTGTAGGGCCTGTCTTTGTAAATATAATAAAGCTTTCGATATGCTGATTTCTTCAGGCCTATTTTGTACAGACAATTAGCAATGTAGTTCCAAATAAGTATTTTGTCGTTCGGTGCAAATTTAATACATCCGCGAGCGTATGCAATGCACTCTTTGTACTTGCCTGCGCCGAAAAGATATTGAACATTGTGGATTGCAGTATTCCTGTCCATGTACCTAAAGTGCTTAATAATGAGTCTTTGTAGTTCTAAATAAAGCGAGTAAAGTTCTGAAAAGTTGTTCTTTCTGTATGAGATGTTCGGAATAACTGGAAGGTATTGACTGCCACCAATCTTGGTGCCTGGACGCTTCTCAACCGCCTTCTCACCAAAGTCATATCGCCGTACGTTTTCTCTGATTCGCTCAAGTAGAATTATCTCATCCGCGTTCACGAACTGACTTAAGTTTAGTGCTTTATCTATCAACCGATCTATAGTCTCTGAGCGCTTGAAGATGTCACGCCCCACAACTAACATTTGGGTGCTGATCTCCGGGTCGTACAAGTAATGCTCATTAAGTGACTTATTCTGAAGGCCAAGCTCGACTTCTTCAGCAGAGAGCAATCCCGATCGAATTTCAGATTGGAAATTTGATGGTGAGAAATTCTTTTCTCTCATGATGCAATCGAACAGAGCAAACAACTCACTTCGAACATTGATTATGTCCAACTCGACCAAGGGTCTAATCTTGCTATGCCTCCTGCGATTCGGCACGAAGGAGAACACCAACCAGAATATCAAGGCTGAAAAAAGTGAGAGGACGAGAGGGTAAAGAAAAACGCTGTCCTTTGTCCAGGTCGTAATGTACGTGATATTAATATTCATCCTTTACCGAGATTCTGGGCCTAGGGGCATAACAATATTATTATAATGTAAAACGCCGTATTAACTACGACGAAATACCGCCTTTCAACGCGTGCATTATTTAATGGGTACGCCCAAAACCCCTGTAAATCCTACGCTCACGGCTTATAGCGGATCGCTACAAGTAGTTTTGTGGCTTTTGCACTCCAACTGCAGTTAGAAGGCGAGCCAGCTTTATTGTGTATTTGGCCAGGTTAACAATAGCAAGCTTATCGAAGACAAACGGGAAAAGCCGTAGAGCTATCATCTAGACTATCAATTACCGAAGGTAGGCATCAGAGTAGAGTCTCTGGTTTTACCTTTCACATTTACGAAGCCCGCTCACATTCTGCTCGCTATCCCGTGCGCCCGCTTGGCCCGTTTACGGCCTGAGTGCATAGATTGCCTTTTATGTTGCTGTGACCAACAGGCACGCTCTATTCACTCTAGCTTCAGCATATAAGTTCTCCTATGCTGGTAGTTGCGCCAGCTCAATTAACACACACTCCTTTCGGCATTTCCATCGCCAAAACGGTATGAAAGACATATGCGCTCGTTAATTCAATATGTGACCGGATTTTTAACAAACTACCACCGTATTTTAAATGTAGTTCGTTCCTACCAGCACTTTGACTCCCGTGGGATGAGATTCACCGGGTAGCTCAAAGCGTTTATGGCTTTATTAACAGCTTCTAGCCACTGCCATTTACTTAAGGGTGTAGATATCGACGTATTAGGTGATTCAATATAGGGGATCATGACTATAGGTTTCCTCTTGGCGTGTCTGGTGCATTGGCACATACCAGAGTCCTTGATCGATCGAAGATGGTAGTTGCTAGTTCAGAATCGTGCTCGTCCAACATCCGGCGCCGACTTTTTTCCAACTACCCTTTTGGACAGATTTACGTCATTCTTTGCTGCAGGGAAAAGACCCAGGCGATATGAAGAATGCTCTGAGGAGCCTTGCCGTAAGAATCGCCGTTCCTTTAGGGCCGATACATCACTTCAGCCCGGCAACTTTATTTCTGTCAGCTGTCACCTCCCGCGACCCAACTACGCTATACTGTATATAAATACAGCTATCGAACCCCCTATGTTTTATGCTCATCTCAACACCACCAGTAACTACTCCTTCCTCCAGGGCGCCTCTCACCCCCATGAGTATGTGACACGCGCTAAAGAGTTGGGCTATAGCGCTATCGCCCTTACGGATGAATGCTCACTGGCTGGCGCGGTTAAAGCCCATATAGCCGCAAAAGACGCTGGCATCCCGCTTATCGTGGGCAGCCGCTTCCATCTTTCCAACGGCTGCCACCTTATTGCTATTGCTCCCCATCGGCAGGCTTACAGTGAGCTTTCCGGTTTTATTACTCTCGCTCGCCGCCGCGCACCGAAAGGAGAGTACGAGGCCCATATGGAAGACCTGCGCTTTCGTCTGCAAAGCTGCCTAATCATCTGGCTACCCTCCCCTGCAAGCGCCAATGTCCTTTTCGCCAAAACGCTGCAGGCGGCTTTTCACCAGCGTTTATGGTTAGGGTTAAGTCACCAGCTGTGTGGTGGCGAGATTATGCAGTTCGAACACTGGCAGCAGCTCGCCGAAAAATATCGTATTCCCATGGTCGCTTGCGACCAGGCGCTGATGCACGATGCCAAGCGCAAACCTTTGCAGGATGTACTTACGGCGATCCGCCACACTACCAGCGTGTCGGAATTGGGAACCCGAGCGGGTAGCAATGCCGAAGCCTGCCTAAAACCCATTGAAGCGTATTACGCCCTCTACCCAGCAGAACTGATTGACCAAACTCACGTTATTGCAGAGCAATGTGTTTTTTCTCTGGACGAGCTGCGCTACCAGTATCCACAAGAGCTGGTGCCCAGCCACACCAAGCCCATCGATCATTTGATCACATTGGTGGCACACGGCAAGCAACAGCGCTGGCCCCAGGGTGTGCCGGAATTTGCCGAAGCCATTCTGCAAAAAGAACTGGCGCTGATTGAAGAACTTCACTACGAATATTACTTTTTAACCGTACACGATATTGTTCGCTTTGCCCGCTCGCAAAACATTCTCTGCCAGGGGCGCGGCTCGGCAGCCAATTCGGTGGTCTGTTACTGCCTATTTATTACCGAAATTGCGCCGGGACAAATTAATGTTTTATTCGAGCGATTTATTTCTAGGGAGCGCAACGAACCACCGGATATTGATGTCGATTTCGAGCATCAAAGACGGGAGGAAGTGATTCAGTATATTTACCGGAAATACACTCGCCAGCGGGCGGCCTTGGCGGCGACGGTTATCAGCTATCGCTCCCGCAGTGCCATTCGCGATGTCGGCAAGGCGCTGGGGCTGGAGCCCGCTCTCGTTGATCATCTCGCAAAATCTCTGGCCTGGTGGGATAGAACCGGCGATTTAATTCAACGCATAGAAGCGGCGGGTTTACAATCGCAACAAAAAATACTGCAACAGTTTTTCTCTCTGGTGGAAGAGATTCTCGGGTTTCCCCGCCACCTGTCTCAGCATGTGGGTGGCTTTGTGATTACGCAGGGGAAAATTAGTGATCTTGTACCCTTGGAAAATGCCAGTATGCCGGAGCGCACGATCATTCAGTGGGATAAAGACGACCTTGAATCCATGGGCTTGTTAAAGGTGGATATTCTGGCGCTTGGGATGCTCACCGCGCTGAAAAAATCATTGGAAACTGTACACCGGTATAACCCAGTCATTAAAACCCTGGCCGACATTCCCCGCGAAGATCCAGATACCTACGATATGCTTTGCGCTGCGGACAGTATCGGCGTTTTTCAAATTGAATCGCGCGCACAAATGTCCATGCTGCCACGTTTACGTCCCCGAAATTTTTACGATCTGGTGATTGAAATTGCCATTGTTCGTCCCGGCCCAATTCAAGGCGATATGGTGCATCCATACCTGCGCAGGCGCGACGGCCTGGAGCCTGTTAGCTATCAAAGCCCGGAGATTGAAGCCGTTCTTAAATCCACCTTAGGTGTACCCATTTTTCAAGAACAGGCCATACGTTTAGCGATGGTCGCTGCGGGATTCAGTGGTGGCGAAGCCGATAATCTGCGCAGAGCCATGGCCAGCTGGGGGAAAAATGGCAACCTGCTGCAGTTTGAAGAAAAATTTATTCAAGGTCTGCTTAATAATGGTTACCCACTAGAGTTTGCCCAGCGTCTATTCGAACAAATTAAAGGTTTTGGCGGCTATGGTTTTCCCGAATCACACTCCGCCAGTTTTGCGCTTTTATGCTATGCCTCATCGTGGCTAAAATGTCATCACCCGGCAGCTTTTTATTGCGCCCTGTTAAATAGTCAGCCAATGGGATTTTATTCCCCCTCACAATTAGTACAGGATGCCCGGCGGCATAAGGTTTCTGTACTACCGATTAATATTAACCACAGCGAATACGAGAACACTCTGGAAGCCAGTAACCAAAAGGCATCCCCCTGGGCAATCCGCCTGGGTTTTTGCCGTATACAATCGCTGGATTCAGAAAAAGCCAAAAGCATTGCCTGCAGCCGGGGAAGTACCCCTTTTTGCTCGCTGGAAGAGTTAGCTCGTCGCAGCCAGCTAAGCCGGGTCGATTTGCAGCTGCTAGCCGCTGCCGATGCGCTCCATTCACTTGCCGGTAACCGCCATCAGGCCCACTGGCAAGCTGCCGCCATAGAGCCGCATTCACCGCTGCTGGAAGCCTCCGCAAAAAACTCACAGGAAACGTTATTCACATCTGCTCCCCCTATTGAAAAAGATCTCAGCCAGGATTACCAAACAACCGGCCTCAGCCTGCGAATTCATCCCATGGCATTATTGCGTGAGACATCTCCTTTTAATCGCTGTAAAAGACAAAACCAATTGCACAACATTAGTAACGGCCGCTTTGTTCAAGTAGCGGGTTTAGTCACTGGCAGGCAAAGGCCGGGCACGGCCAAAGGCACCTTGTTTTTAACGCTGGAAGATGAAACTGGCAATATTAATGTGGTGGTATGGAAAAACACTCAGGAAAATTTTCGTAAAGCGCTGCTTACCAGCAAACTGCTTTTGATCAAAGGTCGATTGGAAATCAGCGAACTGGGCAAGGGCCACCCGGTGATCCACGTCGTCGCGGGACAACTGGTCGATTATTCTGAGCGCTTAACTGATTTAAAACTCACCTCGCGGGATTTTCATTAACACGATCACGGAGCCAGACCTTGCCCAGGTATTGCGTTTTCTCCCAGACAAAGGTGGAACCCGATTCTGGCCCTACCCCCGGAGCCCTTGCTAAGATAGCCCGCGTAATCAGGGGCGTAGAAATAACAATAACAACCCTTCATTCGTTAAAGACCAGGCGTCACCCCACTTTCGCAACAATAACGAGAAAACTCCGGGCAATATGCTCCTATCACCATATAAGGGAAATTAGCTATGGAAGTGAATATTCCAGCGTTAAAACCATTAGGCCTCGTACTATCAGCAGTATTGGTATTGGCCTGCTCACCCGCTGAAGACACCCGTATTGAAGGGCCAATGGCACGAGGAGAAACGCCTAACGTTTATTGGCCAACACCCCAAAGCCCCATAGGCAAAGACCCGAAGGCCGAGAAAAAAATTGCCGAGATACTTGCCCGAATGAGCCTGGAGCAGAAAATTGGCCAGATGATGCAACCCTCTATCGACCACATCACCCCGGAAGAGGTCACCCAATACTACATTGGCTCGGTATTAAATGGCGGCGGTATGTACCCCAACAAGGACCGCTACGCATCTCCCCACGACTGGATGGCACTGGCAAATGAATTTTGGGATGCGGCCAGGAATATGCCCGAAGGCGTTCCCGCGATTCCCCTTCTCTGGGGCACCGATGCCGTACACGGCCACAATAATGTTGTAGGTGCAACGTTATTTCCCCACAACAGTGCCCTGGGAGCGGCCAACAATACCAAGCTAGTAAGAGAGATTGGTGAAGCCGTTGCACGGGAAATGGTTGCCACTGGCCTCGACTGGAACTTCGCTCCGACCGTTGCCATTGCCAAAAGCCTGCGCTGGGGCCGCGCTTACGAGAGCTTCAGCGAAAACCCCGGTATCGCAGCCCAGCTTTCCGCTGCAATGGTCATCGGCCTGCAGGGTGAGCCTAGCTCTGAGCGCTTTCTGGCTAATGACCGCGTGATTGCGACGGCAAAGCACTTTATCGGTGACGGCGCCACGGAACGGGGAGATGACCAGGGAAGTACCCAACTGAGCGAGCAGGCATTAATCAACGAGCACGTAACGGGCTATCTTTCCACCATCAGCTCCGGCGTACAAACCGTTATGGCCTCATACAGCAGCTGGCAGGGAGTGCCCATGCACGCACAAAAATACCTGCTTACCGATGTACTGAAGAATCATATGGGCTTTGATGGCTTTGTGATCAGCGATTGGAACGCTACCGGCCATGTTGAGGGCTGCACCCGAGACAATTGCGCCACCGCCATCAATGCGGGTGTGGATATGCTAATGGTACCCACGAAACCAGACTGGCCAAATATGATAGCCAACACCCTATCCCAGGTAAAAAACGGCGACATTGCCATAGAGCGAATCGATGATGCCGTGACCCGGATTCTGCGTGTAAAAATGCGCGCCGGACTGTTTCAAGAACTGCAGCCTTCTACGCGCACAACTTATTCTTTTGGCGATACGTTATCCACGGCTGCCCATCAAGAAATCGCTCGCCAAGCCGTACGCGAATCGTTGGTATTACTGAAGAACAACAACAAAACACTTCCTTTGGCCGCCGACGGTCATATTCTGGTAACCGGCAATGCCGCCGATAGTGTAGCAATGCAAAGTGGCGGCTGGACCATTAGCTGGCAAGGTAACGACACGAAGCCCGAAGACTTCCCTGCCGCCACCAGTATTTACCAGGGTTTGCTTTACACCACACGCTCTGCTGGCGGTAGCGTAGAATTGAGTGAGGACGGGAGCTACAGAAAACGGCCCGACGCTGCTGTTGTCGTTTTCGGCGAGGAGCCCTATGCGGAGATGCGCGGCGATTTGCAGAACCTAAAAACCCTGGAATATAACCGCGAATACGCACAAGCCCTTATGGTACTGAGCACGCTAAAAGCCGAGGGAATTCCCACGGTATCGGTATTTGTTTCCGGCCGCCCGCGTCTGGTCGCGAAGGAAATGAACCAATCCGATGCCTTTGTTATGGCCTGGCTGCCGGGCTCCGAAGGCCAAGGCATCGCCGATGTTCTGCTGGACGGTGCCCGGGGTTTTAAAGGAAAACTGCCCTTCTCCTGGCCGTCACAACCCTGTCCAAACAGCGATGGCAACAACCCTCCACCACTGCACCCGCTGGGCTTTGGCTTGAATTATCAAAGCGATGTACAAACGCCACAGCTGAATGAAAACTACCCACCATTTATCAACGGTTGCGATTTGCCAGACCAGCCACTGCAGGTCGCGGGCTACGATTTAAGTGGTAGCGATATGAACTTGCACCTGGAGCTAAAAAGCCTGGAAAAAGTTGTCGTAAACACCGAGACCAGTTGGCACGGTTTGAACGCAAAAGTTTCGCGCACAGGTGATAAAAACATTGAGCAAATTGACCTTGTCTGGGCGGGCGCCCCACGGGTGAATGCCGTACTGCAAAATGGCAGAGTTCAATCGTTTGTCCCCAACTTAGTCGCTGATCAGTCTCTGGCTTTCGAAGTCAATATTCGCCAATCCGCAAACGAAACGGTGTGGCTAAAAATGGAGTGTGGCCATTTATGTTCAGAACAGATAGACGTAACAGAGCCGTTAAAAGCACTCACTCAAAACGAGTGGCATCCGGTTTATGTCCCGCTATCCTGTATAGCCGATCACCGTACAGACCTGCATAAAATTAACAGCCCATTTAGGATCGATTCATCGGGAAACCTTTCCCTAAGCCTGCGCAATATGCGAGTGGGAAAGGTAAAACCCTCGGCCATTAATTTGTGTTTATCCCAGTAAATTCCAACACGGACAGTCGAGGTTAGAGAGTGGTTCTATTGACCAAATAACGAAGCCGAACTCAGGGCGGTACGGGGTTACCTATGTCATCGCATTGAAAGACCGGTAGGCCGCACCGAAACGGTGGACTGTTCGGGTTAACTCTTACTGGATGGGTGGTTCGTCCAGAAACCGTCCCTTTAGGTGCCATAATTTATCTGGAGGTGGCGCTAGGAATCGGCTATGGAGGGGCTACGAGAATATGGCGGTAGAAACGAAATAAGTAGCGAATAGAGAGCACAAGGGCTCTCTATTCGTAAAACTTTAACCTATAGCTGCGCCAACCAAGCCGCAGCACCCAAAAATGCCGTCTGTGGGTGGCCAATAATATCCACTGGAATATCTTTTACATAGGGGCTCATAACGCCCTTCTCTGCAAAGCGGGTGTTAAAGTCACTGGACTTAAGAAAATCGACAATACGTGGCAGGACTCCGCCCCCCAGATACACGCCACCTTTCGCACCATAGGTCAGGGCCAAATTGCCCGAGAGCGTGCCTATAAAGCTGCAGAAAAGCTCCAGCGTTTCTTTGCAGGTAGCGTTGGCCCCAGCCATCGCTTCACTTGTCACATCTTTAGGTTGCAAAGAGCGAGGCTGCTCGCCTTTTACCGCACAAAGCGCGTTATAGAGATTGACCAAACCGGGGCCGGAAATAAAGACCTCCGCTGATACATAGCCATGTTGCGCCATGGCAGCTTTTACCACATCACACTCCAGCGGCGTAGCCGGCGCGATGTTTACATGACCGCCTTCGCTGGGAATAGGCAGCCAGCTACCATTACTATATGCCAACCCGGCAACACCCAAGCCCGTACCTGGGCCAAGAATCGCTTTATTACTGGTCGCTTCCCGCTCGCCTTCGCGAATCGATATCAAATCGGTAGGAAGCAGCGCACTGGTGGCAACCGCGAGCGAAGCAAAATCATTAATGGCAGAAAATTTTTCGAAGCCAAATTCTTCCCGTATGGCGGATGGCGCAAAAGACCAGTTGAGGTTAGTCATTCTAACGCTGTCCCCTTCAATAGGGCCTGCGATAGCGGCACAAGCAGAGTGCGGCGTTACGCCATCTAGCATCGCTATATATGCACGCATGGCATCAGAAAAGCTGGCGTATTCACTACCGTTTAAAATCTGAATATGATCAAGCACAAACTGACCATTTTCTTCGCCCGTTACAAGTGCGAAACGAGCGTTTGTACCTCCAATATCTGCAACAATCGACGGAAACATATAATCCAACCCTTGATTTGTTCTAGTGCCCGCACTCTAGGGAATGGCTCGCTAATCGTCAAGTCGGGGCTGGACACGGACGGCCTATTCATTGAAGAATGTAACCGGTTCTGATCAATAACAATAAATTCGAGGTCCCTATGGCAAGTATTCCCGGCGCTACCAATATTCCTGCTCCCTCAGCTTCAACCTCAACCGAACAAAATCACTTTGTTCCACTGGCAATTTTAACGACGCTGTTTTTTATGTGGGGCTTTATTACCGTTCTCAACGATATCCTAATCCCCCATCTTAAAGCGGTATTCGATCTTAGCCACTTCCAGGCGTCTGCAGTGCAGTTCGCCTTTTTTGGCGCTTACGGCGTAGTGTCTTACCCAGCCGGTGCGCTAATCAAACAAATTGGCTACAAAAAAGGCGTTGTACTGGGCCTGCTAATCGCCGGAGTTGGCTGCTTAATGTTTTACCCAGCAGGGACTATGCGCGTTTACGGGCTGTTTCTTGCCGCGCTGTTTGTACTCGCTTCGGGAATAACCATCTTACAAGTGGCAGCCAATCCCTATGTAACACGCCTAGGTAAGCCGGAGGGCGCATCACTGCGATTGACGTTCACCCAGGCACTTAACTCGCTGGGCACCACGCTAGGCCCAATCTTTGGCTCGATATTGATCTTTTCAGCCGCGACGGTTGATATCGGCTCTCTGAGCGCCATCGACCTGGAAGCACACCGTCAAACCGAGGCCGAAAGCGTTCAGCTACCGTATTTGATTCTCGCATCCTCACTTATAGGCTTATCCATCGTTTTTGCGCTGCTGAAAAACCTGCCGGTGATTGTCGATGCCGCAGAGGACGCTAACCACACTGCAAAATCTGCCTGGCAGTATAAGCATCTGGTACTGGGGGCTCTGGGTATCTTTCTTTATGTGGGTGCAGAAGTGTCGATAGGTAGCTTTATTGTGGACTTCCTCGGTGAACCCGACGTTGCCAATATGCCCAAGAGGCAAGCAGGTTCAATGATCTCGTTTTATTGGGGGGCCGCAATGGTTGGGCGCTTTCTAGGTGTTGCTTTAATGCTGCGCTTTAAGCCGCAAAAGCTTTTAACCTTTGCCGCTGTAGCCGCCTCAATTTTACTCCTGGCCGCCTCACTCTCCAGCGGCAATATTGCCGTTTGGTCGGTACTGGCGATTGGCTTGTTTAATTCCATTATGTTCCCAGTTATTTTCAGCTTGTCCGTCAATAAGCTCGGCCCCGCAACCAGTCAGGGCTCAGGGATTTTATGCGTTGCCATTGTTGGCGGAGCGATAATCCCCCCCATACAGGGACTATTAGCCGATAATATAGGCCTTCAAATTTCCTTCCTGTTGCCGATTCTCTGTTATATCTATATCGCCTTCTACGGCGTAAAGGGTTATCACCTCGATGACGAGTAAATCTCCCCGGACTCTCAATTAACAAAAGTTTACGTTTCTTAATGCCTCTTTTACTCGCCCACGCCACCTGAATGCAGTAAGGTGGCGTTTGTTATAGCTTTATTATGTAGAGTCAAAAATCACCATGCTAAAAATAAACTCCCGCTCTTTTACCCCCACTTTCACTGGTCTGTTTTTAATCGCTGGCAGCATGCTGCTGCAAACAGCACAGGCAACAACCGTTCAGTTCCAAACGTCTCTTGGCAATTTCGAAGTTATTCTCTTTGATGAGGACACCCCCCAAACAGTCGCCAACTTTTTAGACTATGTAGACAATGGTCTCTATACCGAAACCATGATCCATCGCTCCGTAAAGAACTTTGTTATTCAGGGCGGCGGGTTGACCTTTAGCAATGAAGATGGGCCGGTGTACACAGAGACAAACGCCCCCGTGAGTAACGAACCGGTATACTCGAATCTTCGCGGTACCATCTCCATGGCCAAGGTTGCCTGCGATCCTAATAGCGCCACCAACCAATGGTTTATTAATCTGACAGATAACAGTGCCGAGTTGGATCCCCAAAATGGTGGCTATGCCGTATTTGGCCAGGTTGCGGGTGACGGTATGCAGGTTGTTGACTCGATAGCACAATTGCCCGTTTTCAATATGGGCAGCAGTTTTAGCACCCTCCCACTGACCGGCTATACCCTAGAGGAATACACCGAGTATTACATTAACGCGAATACCGATAACTACAATCCTGTGAAGAAAGACAATATCGTGCATGTTGACGCTATTGTTGTCACTGATTCAACGGTGAATACCAGTGCATCGTTAACGATTGAAGAAAATACACTTATCGATTCCCACAGCGCAACAGACCCTTCCTGCTCAAACAGTTCCAGTAGCTCTAGCAGCTCCGATAACAATAGTGGTAGTTCTGGCGGTGGCAGTTCAACCTTATTTGGGCTTGTGCTACTCGCAGTATTTGGCCGCTTTGCAAGAAAAAGGTAAACGGCGAAAGATAAAAAACGCAGCTATTGCTGCGTTTTTTTCGTTATAGTTAGAGAGATATCCACTTACCCTCTTCGTGACTCGCAAACACCCCATCGATAACCTTCATGTTATTTCTGGCATCCGATAACGGTGTCGGTACGGCCTTATCGTGCATAACCGCATCGGCAAGTGCATCGACCTGTTTTACGTAATGATCACAAGCCTCGGTTTCAATCACCTCTTCTTGCCGATCGTGATAGAACTTCAAGAGAGCCATAGCGTTGTCCGGCTGATAAAACGGAAATTCCATCAACAAACTGCCATGCTCACCAGAAACGTAAACACGCTGGCTGGGTTCGCTTTGAGTAGAGCAATAAATATTCGCGCGCACCTCACCAAAATCAAGCATGGCGTGAGCATGGCGATCCACCTGAAAGTCGCCATCCATACTCAAAGAGCCCATCACTCGCACCGGCTCCAAGCCCAGCAGATAACGGGTAGCCGAGATACAATAACAACCGATATCCAATAAGCCTCCACCACCAATCCCAGGCATATTGCGCACATTTTTAGGGTCTCGATTGAAGTAAGTAAACACTGCTTCAATGCTATTAATTTTGCCAATTTTGCCATTATCCAACAGATCTTTTGCCATCGACCACTGCGGATGAAAGCGATACATAAAGGCTTCCATCACCTTTACATTCGGATGCGCTTTAAGCGCAGCATCCAGAGGTGCCATGTCGGACTCATTCAAAGCGATAGGCTTTTCGCACAGCACGTGCTTGCCAGCTTCTACCGCCTTGACAGTCCAGGGGATGTGCAAGTGGTTCGGGAGCGGGTTGTAAACGATATCAATATCATCGGCATCCAGAAGGTGTTGGTAATCACCATAGGACTGGGGGAACCCCTGCTCGCGTGCAAACGCGGCCGCAGACTCATCCGTTCTTGAAGCCACAGCAACAACTTCATTTAATGTGGACGCGTTCAGGGCTGGAATCAGCTTTTCACGCGCTATTTTCGCTGTACTTAAAATACCCCATCGAAGCGGTCGCTTAGACATTACTATTCTCCAGATTCAGTTTGTTGCCAGTATCTCACAAGCCAGGTGAATTAAAATGCAAACATGAACGCCAAATTACCATGTTCACCATCCCTTCAGCTCAGACAAACATCGTTAATTGCTCTAGTTTTGTGAAAACCCATCATTTATAGCAGATAGTTCTAACTGAACTTTCCGGCTCCACTATATTTTAGTGGGTTAGAAACATGTTTTTATATGACTATTTTCTACCGATCAAATTTCACCCAACCGTCTCAAGCGTTCCCGCTTAGTAATTCTCTCAGTTAAAGGTGTAAGGATGAAAACCTGGTTTATGAACCTCTCGCTGGCACAGAAACTGATTTCTGTGCTATTGCTGGCTGGCTTGCTACCCATGCTTGTCGTTTCCGTGCTTTCTGCGTCCATATCAACCCAGCAACTTGAACAGCAATCCTTCGAGCATTTGAATGCTGTCCGGCAAATTAAGTCTGCAGCCATAAAACGCTATTTTGACCAGGTTCACAGCCAAGTCATCACTATGGCTGACACGCCCATGGTCGTAAGCGCCGCAGGATCATTTACACGATCTTTCAAACGTGTTTTGAATTCTGAAAACTACGACGCTCTACAGATCTTAGAATTTAGACAAGCACTCAAGACCTACTACACCGACGAATTTGCCGTTAAATACGCTCAAAAAAACAATGGAGCATCCTTCAACACCAACAATGCTATCGCCAAACTAAATGACCTCGCCACGGTAATGCAGACACGCTACATTGCACAAAACGAATACCCTCTAGGAGAAAAAGACAAACTCTCCAAAACCGACGGAGAAAGTATTTACCACCGAGTACACACTAAGTACCACGATAGTTTTCGCCAGTTTGTAAAGGAGTTTGAGTTCTACGACTTCTTTATCGCAGACGCCAAAAGCGGCGACATTGTCTACTCCGTATATAAAGAGTTGGATTATGCCACCTCGCTGCTTGATGGCCCCTACTCAGAAACGAATTTCGCAGAAAGCTTTAGAGAGGCTTTAACGCTGGAAAAAGGGCAATCGATTTTAAAAGATTTTAGACCCTATCCGCCGTCTTACGAAGCTCCCTCCAGTTTTATTGCCACGCCCATCTTCTACAAAGAAAAACGCGTAGCCGTTTTAGTCTTTCAGATCCCCTTGGAACCAATCGATGCCATTATGAGCGAGCGATCAGGAATGGGGGAAACCGGTGAAAGCTATCTGGTGGGCGAAGACTATCTAATGCGTTCCGATTCTTATTTGAATCCAGAGAACCATTCTGTATCTGCCTCCTTCAAAAACCCGGAAACCGGATCGGTCAAAACGCAGTCAGTCGAAGAGGCTCTGCAGGGAAAATCCGGAAATAAGATTATTCAAGATTACAGCAATAAACAGGTGCTATCGTCTTACAGTAAAATCAACTTCACCCATTTCAGCTGGGTAATTCTTTCTGAGATCAGTGTAGCAGAAGCCTTTTCCGGAATCCGCTCGATGAAGTGGGCGCTGCTGGTTATCGCCCTTGTCTGCGCGATTGCGATCACTCTTTTCGCCTTTTATATCAGCAAGCTTGTCAGCACCCCTATCCTCCAGCTTGGCAACACTATCCAGCAGGTTGAACGCGAAGGCAATTTTCAACCACTATTACGCAACGATTACCAGGATGAAATAGGCAATACCAGCCGCGCTTTCAACTCTCTTTTATCCAACCTGTCCTCGTCCATTACAGGGACGAATACAGTATTGGAAGAGCTTGGGAAAGGAAACTATAAGGAAAAGGTATCTGAAAATTACCCCGGTCAACTGGGAATGCTCACTCACGGGGTAAACGCTGCGGTTAAGGATATCCAAGAGGCAAATGCCGAGCAGCTACGCCAGCAAGCGCTAGCCGACAAAAATGCCAAGGCCGCGGAAACGGCCGCTTTAGAAGCAAAGAATCAGGCAAGGCAAACGCTGATAATCAAACAGGCTCTGGACGTTTCCGCTACCGGTGTAATGATTGCCAATGCAGACTTTAATATCGTGTATATGAATAAGTCGGCCGATGCCCTCATGCTGGACGCAGAGCAGGATATTCAAAAGGATATCCCCGGCTTTGACTCCAGTACATTAATGGGTAGCAATATTGATATCTTTCACAAAAACCCAGCTCACCAACGGCACCTACTACAGGAATTACGCGATAGTTTTAAAGTCGAGCTCGCCATTGCCAATTTAAACTTCTTTCTATCTGCCACGCCTATCCGCGATGAAGACGGTGAATTTCTTGGTGCCGTTGTCGAGTGGGAAAATATAACTCAAAAGCTGGAAAATGAACGCGAAGTAAAACGTATTGCAGATGAAAACGCACGCATACGACAAGCTCTGGACAGCTCTTCTACCAGCACCATGATCGCAGATAAAGACTTTAACATTATCTACACCAACAGCTCCCTAAACTCCATGATGAAGGCAGCCGAGGAGGATCTAAGCCGTCATATCGGACAATTTAGTGCCGACAACCTGCTGGGTAAAAACATTGATACCTTCCATAAAAACCCAGCTCACCAACGCTCAATTCTCGATCAGCTTAACCGTACATTCAACAGCGAAATTAACGCTGGTGACCGCACCTTTACACTGACGACAAACCCTATCAACAACATCGATGGAGAGCGTATCGGTACAGTAACGGAATGGCTGGATCGTACTGCAGAAGTCGCCATTGAACAGGAGATAGACAGTATTATTACCGCCGCCGCCGCTGGAGATTTTAGCCAAACAATAATGTCAGAGGGAAAAACGGGCTTTTTCAAAAGTGTTAGTGATGGTCTCAACCGCCTCACTCAAACCACTAATATTGCGCTCAACGATATGATGCGGGTTTTCTCTGCCCTGGCAAAAGGTGACCTCTCACAAAAAATCGACCGGGAGTATCAAGGAGAATTTGCGAAGCTGAAAGACGACGCCAACGCTACCGTGGAAAAGTTGAGAGATATTATTGAGAAAATTTCGAGTTCCTCGAGAGATATCGCCAGAGGAACAAACGAAATATCCGCCGGCAATACCGATCTGAGCCAAAGAACCGAAGAGCAGGCGTCCTCTCTGGAGCAGACCGGATCCAGCATGGAAGAACTCCTAACACTGGTGAAACAAAATGAAGACAGCGCAAAGAGTGCGACCGAGCTGAGTCAACGCTCAATGGAAATCGCGCGCGTAGGTAACGAGTCAGTCAGGGCCAGCGGCCAAGCGATGGCAGCAATCTCACAGTCCAGTAACAAGATCGCCAATATTATTGGCGTGATTGATGAAATCGCCTTCCAAACCAATCTGCTTGCGTTAAACGCAGCCGTAGAAGCCGCCCGCGCTGGCGAGCAAGGGCGTGGGTTTGCGGTAGTTGCAGGGGAAGTGCGCAACCTGGCTCAGCGATCAGCATCCGCAGCAAAGGAGATTAAGGATTTGATCCGCGACTCCACCACGAAAGTCGATGATGGATCGAGCCTGGTAGAAAGCTCCGGTAAAACCTTGCAAAACATAGTCACCGAGATTGAACGCGTTGGAGATATGATGGATCAGATCTTCACGAGCGCCCGCGAACAAAGCTCCGGCATAGAGCAGGTTAACGCCGCCATAGCGCAAATGGACCAAATGACCCAACAAAACGCCGCACTGGTTGAAGAAGCCTCTGCCACTAGCGAAAGTATTGCAGAGCAAGCACACCAAATGGAGCAGATGGTCGCCTTTTTTACCCGCTAAGCGCACCAAGACAAACGGGGAGCTATCCTCGTTTGTCTTGCACCTACCTCACTTCCGCCACTTGCCTCCCCAGTCAACCCTATATAGAATCGCGCGTTCGCGTCCTGTGATCAGGAAACAACCTATTCCAGACAAGAGGAATTATCTGTGAACCCGCATGACGAGCTCTCAGAACACGCCAAAGATGCCGCCAGCCTGCTAAAAGAATTAGGCAATGAAAGCCGTTTGATGGTGTGCTGCTCCCTCGGTAGCCATGAAATGAGCGTTGGCGAACTAAACAAACTGGTTCCCCTTAGCCAGTCGGCCCTGTCCCAGCATTTGGCCCGGTTGCGTGAAGCAGGCCTTGTCGCCACACGCAAGGAAGGCCAAACAGTGTTCTATCGCCTTTCCGGCGATCACGCCATCCGAATTATTACCACGTTAAAGTCCATCTATTGCCCGGATCGCCCCTAGTAACCCACCAGCGAGTTAACTATGACCATTAATCGTATCAGTGCAGCGGAATTTGAAACACTGCGCAGCAGTCAGACCAGTGAGTTGACCATTGTCGACCTGCGAACCCAGCCGGAGATCGACCGGGAAAATATCGACAACTGTATTTGCCTGCCCTTCCAGGGTATTTCAGCAGAGGCCGTCAATGACAGCATAACCACCAATCTACAGAATGAAGACCAACGCGTATTCTTGCTGTGCCAGAGTGGTATGCGTGCAGAGGCCACCGTTCGCCAACTGGGTAAACTGGCGGGTGTAGAGTGGGTGATTATCGAAGGCGGTATAAACGGTATCAAGGCCGCTGGAGGGAACATCAACAAAGGCGAGCGCAAAAGTATTCCGCTGGAACGTCAAGTACGCATTGCTGCCGGTATAGTTATCCTTGCCGGTGTAATTTTGGGTATAAACGTCAACCCCAACTTCCTATTAATGTCGGGCTTTGTCGGCGCCGGCCTCATTTTCGCGGGTGTTACTAACCGCTGCGGCTTGGCATTCCTGCTGACTCGCATGCCCTGGAATCGATAGATTCCTCCTTCACGCAGGGTACCCCGATACCCTGCTACCAAGACCAAGCAAGTCAAGCTCAGGTAAAAACTCCTGCTATTCTGCGGTATACTTGTCTGTTGGAGGGAACAACCATGATAGTGCTACTAGTAGAAGACAACCGCGACCTAGCCGCCAATGTCTTGGATTATCTTGAACTGCAGGAGTTCGACTGCGACTACGCCGAACGCGGCGACCACGCGTTGGAACTGTGCAGAGACAACACCTATGACGCAATGATTCTGGACATCATGATGCCCGGCATTGATGGCCTTAGCCTGTGCAAAACCCTGCGCGACTGCGGCAACAACGCCCCGGTAATCATGCTAACCGCACGAGACACGTTGGATGATAAACTGGCTGGCTTCGAAGCTGGCGCAGACGACTATCTGGTTAAACCCTTTGATCTACCGGAACTAGCTGCACGTATACGCGCGATTACCAAGCGCAAAACCACCAACGGCTCCTCCCTAAAAGTTGCTGATCTGGAAATCAACCTGGACAATCACCAAGCCATCCGTGCAGGTAAATCCATTGACCTTTCTCCCGCCTGCTGGAAATTATTAGTGGCGCTAGTTCAGGCCAGCCCGCGGGTGTTATCCCGCTACGAGCTGGAAAACGTTTTGTGGAAAGATAGCCCGCCCGACTCGGAAGCGTTGAAATCCCATTTATACACTCTGCGTAAACTCGTCGATAAGCCCTTCGACCAGCCCTTGATACATACCTTACGAGGCGTTGGAGTTGCAGTACGTGACAACAGTTAAGCCCCTAGGTCGCAACTATTCACTGCGCGCACGCATCAGTAAAATCGTTCTGATTTTTTCGATTTTACTGGTGTCGTTCTACACCACCATGCTCGCAATGCTCTATGAATGGGGGTTATCAGATGCCACCCACGGCATCGTCTGGCAGGAAGCCCTTCTGTTCAAGCAGGCCTACCAAAAAGACCACGACGCTCCGCTACCCAATAGCCAAACACTGAAAGGCTATATCGGTGAAGACAACCTGCCCAAAGAGATATTGCAGTGGTACCCCCATCGTAAGTGGCATAAATGGGGGGCAGATGAAGAGGGTCTTATCTATCGATTTAACAAAAACCCTGGAACTGAATCGCATTACCACCTGCTGATATCCCACCTGCCCGATACCAGCGAACGCCTATTTATTTTTTACACAATAACCGTTTCTGATGCCGTAGCTGAAAAAGTGTGGCGAAAATTCAAATTACTGGCCATTGTCGGCGGCATTCTGGTTATTGCCATGTTACTGGTATTTAAAACCACTATAGCCCGAGCCTTGCGCCCGATTACAAGCCTTTCCCGCTGGATCGACAAACTCGATCAAACCAGCCCGCCAGAACAACTGCCACGTAATATTCAGGCCGATGAAATTGGACAGATGGCCGACAGCCTGTATAACGCACTTAAACGAATTCACCAGTACAACGAGCGCGAACGACAGTTTTTACGCAACGCCAGCCACGAATTGCGCACGCCCATCGCGATTATCCGCAACGCACTGGATGTACTCGAATACAAACGTAAAATCGGCAACGATGAGATTGATAGCCTAGTACAGCGAATTCGGCGCGCTGGCGACACGATGAAATCCGTCACTGAAGCCATTCTATGGCTAGCGATCGAGAACTATTCAGCCCCATCCAAGCAAGCAACTTGTTTAAAAACACTCACACGCGACATTATCGAAGAGAACCAAAACCTGAATGAAGGCAAACAAGTATCACTTAACCTGAATCTGGATGCCCTGGGCACACAGGAAATGGAAGCCGCACTTGCGCATATTGTTTTGGATAATATAATCCGCAACGCCTTTCAACACTGTGGGGACGGCGCCATCAGCATCCAGGCAATCGCTAGCAACAGCCTTGAAATTGTCAACTGCAATCACTCCTACAGCTATGTCTCCCCCAGGCCCCAGGATGCAGCCCAGGCACTTGTCACAGGAAGCTTTGGGCTGGGCTTAACTCTGGTCCAGAAAATTACCGAAAAACAGGGCTGGCAATTCAGTTTCCATGTGGACGACCACCAGGCAACAGCCAGAATACGTTTCTAAGCAATAACGATCTAAGCTGGTCTGCTTATTGCTAAAGTCCTCCTATAGTCAGCATTTTCCATGCTTTAAGCACTTCATTGGTGCGTTTTTGAGTATTTTAATTGAGCCGCGCCGAAAAATTTTGTTTTCATTAGCCCAGACAGGCACTCAAACAGTGCCAACGCTAACCAAAACAGAACACCCGCATCAGGGTTGCTCTCGAAACCGAGGTACAGATTCAGTGATACCCACTGCCGAAAAAAGCAAACAACAACTCCTGATCGCCGGCAACGGTATGGCCGCAGGCCGACTAATCGATGAGATTATGAAGCGCAGTCCAGACAAGTTCGATATAACCGTTGTGGGTGATGAACTGCAGGGAAGCTATAACCGTATTATGCTTTCACCGGTACTGGCCGGTGAGCTGAAGCATAGTGATATTATTCAAAAGGACAGCAAGTGGTATGCAGCCAACAATATTCGTTTTTATGGTGGTGCGCGGGTAACCTCCATTCAGCCGGAAAACCAATCCGTAAAGCTGGAAAATGGCAAACAAATCGGTTACGACCACCTCGTTATAGCAACTGGCTCAAGCCCCAGTAAAATCCCGGCAAAAAACCAACACCTCGCCCATATTTTTCCTTTTCGAACCTTGGACGATGTTCACACTATTGACCAGGTAAGCCAAAACGCGAAATCCGCCATTGTTGTCGGGGGAGGACTGCTGGGTTTGGAAGCGGCCTACGGACTGGCCCAAAAAGATATAAAAGTTACGCTTATTCACCGCTCGGACTGGCTGCTCAACCGTCAGCTGGATAAAAACGCGGGCGATCTGCTACGTAAAGTCATGCACAATCTGCTCATCGATTTTCGCCTCGGCGATGAAATTACGCAATTCAACGGCCGCGATACTGTTTGCAGTGCAAGCCTGAAAAGCGGAGAGACTCTGCCTTGCGATTTAGTTGTTATCGCCACAGGAATCAGCCCCAATGCGGCGCTAGCGACAGAGAGCGGTATTGAAACCAAGCGCGCTATTCTCGTCGATGATTTTTTGAACACGTCCTCTGCTAATATCAGCGCGCTGGGTGAATGCTGTGAGCACGACGGCAATACCTTTGGGCTTGTTGAACCAATATGGCAGCAATGCACTACCCTAGCCGATCGCTTGACCAGTGACCGCTTAACACCGTTTTCAACAAAGCCTGTCGCCACCAAACTAAAGGTCTCCGGTGTACAGCTCTACTCGGCGGGAGAATTTATCACTCGGGCTCACCACCACGAAATCATCATGCAAGACCCCGCCAATAATATGTACCGCAAACTATTGCTTGAAAACGACCGTATCGTTGGCATCGTTTTGTTTGGCGATACTCGCGATGGCAATGAGTATTTCGAGCTGATGCAAAACCAAATACCCGTTAGTAAGTACCTGCCCCAGCTTATCTTCGGGCAGCACTATTGCAAGATCGATAAAACAACCATTCCCTCACAATCTCAGGTCGCCTAAAAAGCCTATACATGAATATTGAATCGATTATCGCTAGTACAAGCCCTCAAAAAATCGTCAATACGACCTGCTGCTATTGTGGCGTTGGCTGCGGTGTTTCCGCTACGGTCGAGAACAATACCATTACCAGCGTAAAGGGAGACAAACAACATCCGGCAAATGAGGGACGGCTTTGCGTAAAAGGCTCGGCTTTACACGAAACGCAGAATTTCTCCAACCGACTACAGCAGCCTCTAATCAACGGTAAACCCAGCAGTTGGGAAGAGGCGATCGAGCTGGGCGCAGGTAAATTCAAGCAGGTTGTCGATCAATACGGGCCAGATGCGGTGGCCATTTATTTATCTGGCCAGCTGCTAACCGAAGATTACTACATTGCCAACAAGTTAATGAAAGGCTTTATTGGCACAGCCAATGTCGACACCAATTCTCGACTGTGTATGGCCTCCGCCGTCGTTGCCCACAAACGCGCTTTTGGTGAAGACCTTGTGCCCGGCTGCTACGACGATCTAGAACAAAGCGACCTGCTAATTCTGGTCGGTTCCAATATGGCCTACACCCACCCGGTGGTTTACCAGCGAATTGTAAAAGCGAAAAAACGGCGCCCGGAGATGACGGTGGTGGTACTCGATCCCCGCCGCACGCCTACCTGCGACATCGCCGATATCCATCTATCCCTACGCCCCGGTGCCGATGCTTTTTTCTTTAACGGATTACTCAGTTATCTGGCCGATAACAACCACCTGGATACACACTTTATTGAACAACACTGCAACCAGTTTGAGCAGACACTAGCCGCAGCGAAAACACAGGTAGGCAGTACCGCTCAAGCAGCCATTATGTGTGACCTGAACGAGGGCGACCTCGCCAGGGTGTACCAGCTTTTTGCGCAAAAACAGAAAGCCGTAACGGTATTTTCCCAGGGAATAAACCAGTCATCCTCCGGCGTCGATAAAGGCAACGCCATTATTAACTGCCACCTTGCTACCGGCAAAATTGGTAAACCCGGCGCGACGCCGTTTTCTATCACCGGACAGCCCAATGCTATGGGTGGGCGAGAAGTCGGCGGCCTTGCCAACCAGTTAGCCGCGCATATGAACTACGGAGATGCTGCAGCCCTCGATAAAGTAAAGCGTTTCTGGGACGCTCCTCGAATGGCCGAAAACGAAGGTCTTAAGGCCGTTGATATGTTTCAAGCCATTCACGACGGAAAAATTAAAGCCGTGTGGATTATGGCCACCAACCCGGTCGTCACCATGCCCGATGCGGATTTTGTACGCGAGGCATTGCGCCGCTGCGAAATGGTAATAGTGAGTGAGTGTGTGGCTAATACAGATACCGCTGTAGAAGCCGACATTGTTTTTCCTGCCACCACCTGGGGTGAAAAATCCGGCACCGTCACCAATTCCGAGCGCTGTATCTCTCTGCAAAAAGGATTCCTTGAAGCGCCAGGCGACACAAAAAACGACTGGCAAATCATCATGGAATTTGCCAAAAAAATGGGGTTCAACGAAGGGTTTAATTACACCTCGGCGGCAGATATTTTTCGCGAGCACGCGGCGCTGTCTGGCTTTGAAAATAATGGCGAAAGAGCTTTTAATATTTCAGCGTTGGAAAACCTATCCGATTACGATTACTTTAACCTCCCTCCCACCTACTGGCCCATCGTCAAGGGCGAAACCACAGGCAAGCGCCGCCTCTTCGAAGACGATAAATTTTTTACTGATAATGGCAAAGCGAATTTTATTCCCGTCGTAGCGCAATTCCCAAAGAAGCCGCCGCAGGCAGGACAACTCATAATGAACACTGGCCGTATTCGCGACCAGTGGCATACCATGGGTAGAACCGGTAGCTCTGCCAAGCTAGTCGGACATACCGATGAACCCTATATAGATATTCATCCCAGCGATGCAAAAAAACTGGAGCTGAATAACGGCGATATCGCTCTGCTCGAAAATCGCAATTCCCGTTTTCTTGGGCGAGTTTCTATTACCGATAGCGTAAGACGCGGTGAAACCTTTGTTCCCATGCACTGGAACAATCAATTCTCTGCGAGTGCCCGCGCCGATGCTCTGGTTAATTCGATTACGGATCCTCTCTGTGGTCAGCCTGAATTCAAACACACTCCGGTGTCAGTAAAACCCTTTAATGCTGCTTGGCAGGGCTTTTTATTAACGTGTGAAGACATTACTCCCAAGAGCGAATACTGGAGCAAAATACTGCTTGGTACAGGCTTCAAATACCGCCTGGCGGACCGCGAGCAACCGGAAAACTGGCAAACCTGGATACGCGAGCAATTTCCACACGTTGAACAATGGAGCGAAGTACTAGATTCCCGCCAACAGCATTACAGAGCCTTAGGCTTTATCGAAGATAAAATGGTGGTAGCGTTAACCTGCTCTATTGAGAATCAACAGAAACAGGAAAATAGTTGGCTGGAATCCCATCTGGGAAAACTCTGTGATAGCGCTAATCGGTTCACACTTTTGGCTGGTGCTCCAGCCAATGCTACGGAGGATACGGGAAAAGCTATCTGCTCCTGTTTCCAAACAGGGGAAAATACCATTATTAAAGCCATCGAAGGCGGTTGCGACACAATCGAAAAGCTAGGCGAAAAATTAAAGTGCGGAACCAACTGCGGCTCCTGCGTCCCCGAGCTAAATGCGCTTATTCAAAACACCACGCCGGTCAAGATAGAAGCATCTCAAAAATAACATTGGGCGTTAGAGTGCCTAGGGTTTTAGGGGGAACCATAAACACTAAAGCACCAAACGCCCATAACCAAAAAACTTATTGCGCTAATCCAGCCAATACAAACTTCTCTACCAAGTCGATTAATATTTCATCCGCTCGATCGTGAGGTAGGTTACTGGTAAATAACACAACTAAATCCTTCTCCGGAAACATAAACATATCTTGTCCTTTATACCCAGTCGTGGCATAGCCGCCTATTCTCGGTACCCAACAATGATAACCATACTGACCTCCGGCCCAAGGCGTTTCTGAGTGCGGCTGCGTAGAGACCTGTACCCAGCTTTTCGGTACCAACTGCTGATCACCCCAGCGCCCACCATGTAAATACATGTAACCAAATCGTGCGAGATCGCGCGGTTTTAAAAACAATCCCCAGCCCCCATAGTGCGTACCACTTTTATCCGCAGACCATTGCACATCGGAGATTCCCAAAGGATTAAAAAGCTTTTCCTGCGCATAATCCTGCGGCGTTTTTCCTGTTGTTTTTCTTAATACCTCGGCCAGAATCTGGGAATTCCCAGAATTATAATTCCACTGGTCTCCCGGTGTTAGGATGGAGGGCTGATCAAGGAAGGCAAACGCCGACGTTGGATAGCGATCGGAAGAATAAAGATCCGCCTCACCGCCCTCGGCATTTTCCAAACCACTCTGCATGGTTAACAGGTTTTCTAGTGTCAGCGCCTTTTTGTAATCATTTATTCCTTTCACCGGAACGCCGGGGAAATAATCCAGCACCTTAGTATCGACACCGGCTATTTTGCCCTCTGCTATCGCAACCCCCAACAATGCAGAGGTAACGGTTTTGGTTGTAGAGAACAACTCGTGGCGAGAATTGGGGGTAAGCTGAAGATCCTCGTCGGTTTTTCTAAGCTGCCCATAGCGGTCAAAGACAAGTTTGCCGTTTTTGATAATACTAAAGCTGTGAATTTCGTAATTTTTTTCTTCGATGAAATTCAACGCGTCGTTTAAGTTCTTGGCGTTTAAGCCTTCGGTTTCAGGCGACGATATTTGCCAAAAACTATCGGGAAAGGCGGTATCAGAGAGATAATCCTGTAGCCGGGCTGAATACGCGCTCTGGCTTATCAACCAAAGAGACAGCAGAATAAATGGGGCAAACACTTGTTTTTTAGTTTTCATGGTTTTTCTCCTCACGATCGGTTTCTCGACTCAAATGGGCAAGAGTGTGCGCGTGTAACTCCCAGTTCTGCCCGTCGAACGGCTTAAGGATAAGCTTTGTTGGCAAAGGACTCAGGCAGCGCACATTGACGTCGATACCATCGGGATTGGATCGGGGCGTATAGAATGGTTTAATGCCACATACACGGCAGAAAGTGTGCCTGGCGACCCCGGTATTAAAAGTATAAGTTGTAAGGTTTTCCTTTCCAGCCAGTAATTTAAACCTGGATTTGGGTACGATCAGGTGAAGAAAACCCGACATCGCACAAATACTGCAGTTGCAGTCTTTACACTGAATCTCTTCATCCGCCTCAACCTCAAACCGCACGCGGCCACAGTGACAACTCCCCTGGTAGATCACACCTAACCCCTTAATATTTGCCTCAATCATTATCAATGACGATAGATAGACTAGCGGCTTAGCTAACGACCTTTGCTTTGTCGCCTCGAGCTCACCTCCTGCAGGCTCTGAGGCCTCCGCCACGCTTATCGCTGGAATTGTGTTCTTCTTTAGGTTGAAGAACAACCTCTTCGATCAAAGGACCGTTAAGACGCTGCTGTTATCTATCCAGCATAATTACAAGGCCTTATTAGCTCAGTTTGCGGGGGCTTTTACATCCCTCGACCATAGAGGTACCCTATTTTACGCAAGCTTGTGACAAGTACCCGTAAAATCCTTATCATGCCGCTTTCACCAAATAAGTCGGTCATGATGAGCAATACGATAAAACTTACCGAATTCAGTCACGGCGCAGGCTGCGGCTGTAAAATATCCCCCGCCATCCTGGATAAAATCCTTGCAGGAGGGATAGATAGAACCCCAGACCCAGCGCTATTAGTGGGTAACAGCACACGCGACGATGCCGCCGCCTACGATCTGGGTAATGGTGAAGTGATTCTCAGTACCACCGACTTTTTTATGCCTATAGCCGACGACCCCTTCGATTTCGGCCGCATTGCAGCAACGAACGCCATTAGTGATATCTACGCTATGGGCGGCACACCCATTATGGCCATCGCCATTCTGGGCTGGCCGGTAAGTGCCCTGCCCGCAGAGGTTGCCGCCCAAGTTGTGGAAGGAGGCCGCCAGGCCTGCGCCGACGCCGGGATTCAGCTGGCAGGCGGCCACAGTATCGATTCCCCGGAACCGATTTTCGGGCTGGCCGTTACCGGCCGGGTACCCAAGCAGCGCCTAAGAAGGAATGCCTCGGCAACTGCAGGCTCACAGCTTTACCTCACTAAACCTCTCGGTATTGGTGTGCTTACCACGGCTCAAAAACAGAAGAAGCTCAAGCCCGAACACGAATTTTTGGCCCGTGACTGGATGTGTAAACTCAACAATATTGGCAGTGAACTGGCGAAGCTGGACGAGGTAACGGCCATTACCGATGTCACCGGCTTTGGTCTACTTGGCCATTTGCTGGAGGTCTGCGAAGGTAGCAACCTAAAAGCTCTTCTCAATTTCGATAAGGTTCCCGTGCTGGCCCCCATTCAGGAATACCTGCAACTGGGTTGCATCCCCGGCGGCACGCAACGTAATTTCGATAGCTATGGGCACAACGCGGCGCCCCTTTCCGATCTGCAGAAACAGATTCTCTGCGATCCGCAAACCAGTGGTGGCCTGCTTATAGCCGTCGAGCCCGCAGGGCAATACAACGTTGAGAAGCTACTCACCGGGGCAGGTATCACTCCCAACGTCATTGGTGAACTGCAAGCCTACGGCAGCGGTCACCGGGTAGAGTTTATCGCGTGACCGATACCATCGATTACAAACACATTTTTTTATCCGATGCCCCGATGATGGATACACGCGCACCGGTGGAATTTGCTCGCGGTAGCTTTCCGTTAACCCAAAACCTGCCGCTCATGACCGATGATGAAAGAGCACAAGTCGGTACTTGCTACAAACAAAAAGGGCAGGATGCAGCCATCGAACTGGGCCACTCACTGGTTAGGGGCAGTATCAAGGAAGCGCGTGTAAACGCCTGGTTAGCGTTTGCAAAACAGAACCCTCAAGGCTATTTGTTCTGTTTTCGCGGCGGCCTGCGTTCGCAAATTTGCCAGCGCTGGCTGGCAGAAGCCGGTTGTGACTACCCCCGGGTAGAGGGTGGCTACAAAGCCATGCGCCGTTTTCTGATTCAAACTCAGGAACAAACACTTAACACCAAAAAGCTAGTGATTCTCGGTGGGAATACCGGCTCGGCCAAAACCGAACTGTTAGATCAGGTCGCTCATAGCCTGGACTTGGAGGGCATGGCCAATCACCGGGGCAGTGCTTTTGGGAAACGTATCGGTGGTCAACCGCCGCAAATATCATTTGAAAACACGCTTGCCGTCGGTTTTCTCAAACACAACCACCATTTTCCAAATGCCAATATCGTATTAGAGGATGAAAGCCGTCTAATTGGCCGTTTGTGTCTGCCCCCAGAATTACTGGAGGCTATGAAAAAATCGCCTCTAGTACTGGTGGAAACAACACTGGAAGAGCGCGTTTCCCATTCATTCGAAAACTATATTTTGCGTAACCTGCAGGAAAGCCTAACAACCTTCGGCGAGCAGGATGGCTTCGACTATTTTGCCACGGAGCTGCTGCAGTCACTGAGCAACATCCGACGCCGCCTCGGCGGTGAGCGGTTTACGCAGCTGAATACACAAATGGAAAACGCATTGGCGCAACACAAAAATGGTGACAGCAGTGGACATATTGGCTGGATCGAAACCCTTCTGCGCGACTATTACGACCCCATGTACAGCTACCAGATCCAACAAAAAACCGAACGGGTTATTTTCCGAGGAAGACCTGAAGCTGTCGTCGAATTTTTAAATAAGGACTCACAATGACAACCTCTAAAACCTCTCTGGCGTTAGCACTACTTTGCCTTTCACTGTTCGCTCGGGCAGAAACGTTCACCTTTACTGCGATTCCTGATGAAGATGAATCGCGATTGGTTCAGCGTTTCACTCAAGTCTCCGACTATCTGGAAAAAGAGCTCGGAGTGGAGGTTAATTATATCCCGGTTAAATCCTATGCCGCGGCGGTAACCGCCTTTCGCAACAATCAGGTTCAACTAGCTTGGTTTGGCGGGCTTTCGGGAGTGCAGGCACGCCTACAAGTTCCAGACTCTCTAGCACTGGCACAGGGATATGAGGACCAGTTTTTTAAAACCTATATCATCGCCCACAAGAGCGCAGGTTTAACTAAAAGCGATAATTTCCCAAACGCTATTAAGGGTAAAACTTTTACCTTCGGCTCAAAGGGCTCCACCTCTGGCCGACTGATGCCAGAATTTTTTATTCGAGAGCATTTTAAACAAGCTCCACAAAAAGTATTCCAGCGCGTAGGATTTTCTGGTGACCATAGTATGACCATCGCTCAAGTACAGGCGGGTGCGTACCAACTGGGAGCCGTCAACTACCTCGTGTGGGAAACAGAATTAGCCGCAGGAAAAATTGATTTAACAAAAGCGAGCGTAATTTGGGAAACACCCAATTATGCCGATTATCAGTGGACCATACGCGGCGACGCCGACAAACGCTACGGAAAGGGTTTTACTGAAAAAGTACGAAAAACTCTATTGAATATGAAAGAGCCTTCGTTACTACAGGCCTTCCCGCGTAAATCGTTTGTTCCTGCCAGCAACAGCGATTACGAAGCCATTGAATCGACCGCTCGCGCCATTGATATTCTTCAATGAATTCTGGTGATATTACATTAAGCGATTTTCACTGGAGTATTGGTGAGCAGGCCATACTCAAGGGCATTAATTTTTCCGTAAAGCCCGGTGAAAAAATTGCACTGCTTGGCTCTAGCGGCGCAGGAAAATCAAGCTTACTGATGGCGCTGTACCAGCGAGTGCGCAACCAGGCATCTTTCTGCCCACAACAGCTGGGGCTCGTGGATACGCTGTCGGTATATCACAACATTTATATGGGCCAGCTGGAGCAACACTCCAGCTTAACCAACCTATGGAATCTGCTTTTCCCCCTGTCCGCCCATAAAAAAAACATTCACACTCTAGCCTCTACTCTGGGTATAGAGCACTTGTTATCCAAAACCACCAACCAATTATCCGGTGGCGAACGTCAGCGCGTTGCCATTGCCCGCGCGCTGTATCGCGAGCAATCCCTGTTTTTGGGGGATGAACCCACCACAGGGCTAGACCCCAGCCGCAGCCAGCAGGTCTTGGAGCTTATACTTGCCCGCCACCAAACGGTTATCATCGCTCTGCACGATCCTCAGCTGGCACTGTCGGCCTTTGATCGTATAGTCGGCGTTCACAACGGCCATATTATTTTCGATCGCCCTTCGGCCTCCTCTTCCAGCGAACAGCTCAACGAACTGTATGCTGGCGCCAGGTTTTAAGCCATGTTGATCAACCGGCTGCCCTTCTCCGGTCGACCCTTTATTCAAACCAGTTTAATGTTCGCGTTTCTGGCGATCGCAAGCCTACCCTTTGCCGATCTAACCATTTATCCTTCGGAGCCCTGGCAAGAACTGCTACGTATATTTCACGGTTTGTTAACGCCGCACTGGTACGACTGGCCAACGCTTGGAGAAGCGCTCCTTTATACCCTGGCCTTTGCTTTCGCAGCGGTCGCCATTTCTGTCTTGACGGGCCTACTGCTCGCCACCCTTTTTAAGCACCGCAGCATAAGGCTCTTTTGCTCCAGTATTCGCGCCGTACACGAGCTGTTTTGGGGCCTTATTTTTATGCAGGTATTTGGCCTTTCGGCGCTTACCGGTGTACTGGCCATTGCCGTTCCCTATACGGGTATCTTTGCCAAAGTTTTTGCCGAAATTTTAGAACAGCAATCACCCCTGCCCGCCCAAACCATTGCAAAAAAAAGCGGCTTTAGCCACTGGTTTTATACGCTGTTTGCCCAAGCGCTACCGCAACTCACAACCTACATTCGTTACCGGTTTGAATGTGCCCTGCGCTCAAGCACAATTCTAGGATTTATCGGTCTGCCTACCTTAGGGTTTTATTTTGAAACAGCCTTTAAACAAGGTCAGTATTCCGAAGCAGCCTGTTTGCTCTGGGCATTTTACGCACTAATCGCCAGCCTGCGCTTTTGGCTTCACTGGAAACTGGTGCCCATTTATTGTATTGCAGCAATTTTTTTATTGCCTGAATCGGCCCCTGTTAACAGCCAGTACTTCTGGCAGTTTATTTGTCACGACATTTGGCCCAGAGCTTTGCAAGAAGGCCGCTGGCTCGACGCCCTAATCTGGTACAACCAACAAATAACGGAAACACTTATTCCCGCCACCGCTTATACATTATTACTTTCCCTAATCGCTCTGGTACTTACAGCCCTATTTGTTTTACTGCTATACCCACTCGCCAGCAGGATTCTGATTGGCCGAGCTTATATGCTGGGTCACAGCCTATTGTTATTCTTCCGCTCCACACCCGAGTTGGTGTTGGCCTTTGTTTTTCTATTGCTATTCGGTCCCTCCGCTTTACCGGCAATTTTAGCCCTGGCTCTACATAACAGTGGGCTTATCGCCTACTTAATTGCCCGTGAAAGCGAACATGTAAAACTGCGTATTGATGCGCCTAAAGGCTTCAACCTCTACAGCTACGAATTAACACCGCGCCTCTATCCACGTATCATGGCGCTGCTACTCTACCGCTGGGAAGTTATCATTCGTGAATCTGCGATTCTCGGCTTACTTGGCGTTACCACATTGGGTTTTTATGTCGATTCGGCCTTTGAGGAAATTCGCTACGATAAAGCCCTGCTGTTAGTCGTCTGTGCAGCGGTATTAAATATTGCGGTTGATAGTGTGGCCCGAAAAATTCGCCAACACTGCCAGTTACAGGAACCCCTTCCGTCATCATCAGAATAACGACATAATCTCCGTTATACTTTCGGTAATACACGCGCTATATGGAAACATAATGAAACGAACAACGTCCGTCCTCACCGCTCTTGTTATCGCTGCCTTTTCCTCTCACGTTCTCCCCGCAAGCCCACTACCCACAATGAAGGATGCCTATCACTCGGCCTTTCTGATCGGTAGCGCTATCAATACGGCCATTGTGGCAGGCGAAGACAAACAGACTCAGCGAATCATCACAACACAGTTCAATACTATTACCATAGAAAATGATATGAAGGCGGCACTGATTAACCCCGAACCCGGCATCTACAATTTTCCACCGGCTGATGCCTATGTCGCCTTCGGCAAACAACACGATATGTTTGTCGTCGGTCACACACTGGTCTGGCACAACCAGACCCCCGCTTGGTTTTTCCACAATGAAAAAGGCGAAGCCAACACGCCAACTCAACAGCTGGAACGCATGCGCAGCCATATCGAAACCGTAGCGGGCCGCTACGCAGGAAAAGTTCACGCCTGGGATGTTGTCAACGAAGTTATCGCCGATGATGGCTCCTATCGACCAACCACTTGGGTTAAAGGCGCAGGGGGTGGCGATACGATGGTGAAGGCTGCGTTTACCTATGCCGCGAAATATGCACCCAATACAGAGCTCTATTACAACGACTTTAACGCTTGGCGTCCGGCCAAAAGAGACGGGATTGTGCGTATGGTCAAAATGCTACAAAAAGCGGGGATTCGTATCGATGGCATTGGCATCCAGGGTCACTGGGGCTTGAATTACCCCAAAACAGAGTATATCGAAGCGGCCATTGATGCCTATGCCGCGCTTGGCGTAAAAGTAATGATTACCGAGCTGGACGTTGATGTGTTACCACTCACCAAAGAGGGCCAGATTATTGGCACCGGCATGATGCACCCACAGTTTCAGCTAGAGGAATTTATGACCGTTTTAAATCCTTATGCCGCAGGGCTGCCAAAACATGTGGAGCAGCAGCTGTCAGACCGCTACGCGCAATTGTTTGAAATTTTTTACGACCGACGGGATAAAATCGATCGCGTAACCCTCTGGGGGGTTCACGATGATATGTCCTGGAAGAATGGCTACCCCATTCCCAACAGAACAAATTATCCCTTGCTCTACAACCGACATAAACAGGCCAAACCTGCCGTAGCCGCTATACTGAACGTGCCCATGGAAAAGTAGCGCACAAAGTAGTGCGCGGTAACGTCATTCAAGCGCAACTACTTGAATGCACTTCAGCGCAGTTACGTCGCTGTAACCAAAATACACCCTCCAGTAGAACCTTTCGATTAGTGTACCGCCCACAGCTCACCGAGGGCGGTTACCATCTGTAGCCTCTGGCTTGGATCGCTAGCTAGGCTCAACTGAACGCAGTTGCTTTCACCACGTCATAAACGCTGATAATACCGCGAGCAACCTGTTGAAAAACGTAAGTGAGGCCGAGAGCCCATTTTTAGCTGCCTGACAACCTGACTCCGAAAAAATCGGTTACATCGCAACCACAACCAATTCATACAATAGAAAAATCTCTTAGAAAAATGAAGCCTATCGGCAGATACGACCACATTTACCCGTCACTAGAAGAGCCATTGTTTTTTAGAAATTGTGCGAATTCATCCCCAGGCATCGGTTTGGCGTACAAATAACCCTGCGCATAATCACACCCCGCACGAACCAGTAAATCAGCTTGGGCCGATGTTTCTACGCCCTCAGCAATAACCTTTAATCCCAGCTTATGCGCCATCACGATAATAGCTTCACATAGTATAAGGTCATCCGTATCGGCACCGAGATTCTGCACAAATAAACGATCGATTTTCAAAAAATCAATATCAAATTTTTTCAGGTACGATAGCGATGAATAGCCGGTCCCAAAGTCATCAATCGCTATATTGATTCCTTGATCACGATAGGCCAACAATTGATCCGTAATCTCTTTCTCTGCATGAAGCAATAAGCCCTCGGTGATCTCCAGCACGATATTGCTACCGGAAAGTCCAAGTGTTCCGATATGGTCCAGCCAGTCTGCCGTGTATTTCTTATTTTCCATTTTGTACTGCACTGGTGACATATTGATACTAATTTTCAGATCAAGCTGGTGCTGATTGTTCCACTCGGCTATTTGTCGAGTCGCTTCTTTAAAAACCCAACTGCCAAGCTGGTTAATAACACCGGTTTCTTCTGCCAAGGGAATAAATTCGTTAGGCGCAATCAGACCTTTCTTAGGGTGTAGCCAGCGAGCCAACCCTTCTGCTTTTTTGATCTGCCCGGTCGCCAAATCAATAATAGGTTGATAATAGACACTAAACTGATTAGCGACGAGAGCGTCACGCAAATCACGGATCGTACGTAGTCTTTTCTGAGCTAACTCTTGCATTGACGGTGTAAAATAACTAAAACAATTCCGCCCCCTTCGCTTTGCCTCATACATGGCTTGATCAGCATTTTTTATTAGCTCATCTATATCCGAACTATCATTGGGTGACAAGGTAATACCGATACTACCGGAGATATAAACCTCATCTCTATTAATTCGATAAGGTTTGGACAGTTCAATAAGAATTCTAGCGGCAACATCGTCTACATGTTTAATTTCAACGATCTCAGAAAGAATCACCGCAAATTCATCCCCCCCCAAACGAGCAACGATATCGGTATCCCTTAACAGCCCACTAATACGAGAAGCTGCATCCTTAAGAAGCATATCACCGACTTCATGACCTAGGGTATCGTTTATCTCTTTAAACAAATCAAGATCGATTATCAATAGGGCCAAAGGAAGATTCCCCCGCCCGGAGATCTGCAGCTTAGTCTCCAAACAGTTTCGAAACATATTTCTGTTTGGCAAATTCGTTAATGCATCATAATTTGCCTGCCGCCTAATTAATTCTTCAGATTTTTTCTTATCCGTAATATCAGAAAATATTGCGACATAACGATACACATCACCAGCAGCATTACGAATAGTTTTAATCGATAACCACTTAACGTAATCCTCACCGTTTTTCTTGCAATCCCAGACTTCACCTTGCCAACTCCCTGCCGCACTTATCTCAGCCCACATTTTTTTAAAAAAGGCTCTATTGTGCTTACCAGAAGCAAAGACGGCGGGATTTTCACCCTTAACCTCATCAAAACTGTAACCCGTTATGCTGGTATATGCCGGGTTGATTGCGATAATTTTATTGTGTTGGTCCGTTACCATCATTCCTTCTGTGCTGTTCTGGAATACCAGTGACTTTAGCTGTAGCTCCTCTTTCTGTCTCTCCAACAATTCGATTTTTGAATTAAGCTTTTTTTGTAATCTACTGATATGAATACTCTCGTAGACGACACGAGGCAAAGATTCCACGCCACGAGATTCATATTCGAGACTTTTTTCCTCGAGAACCTGATTAATGACATCGATAACCGTCACAGGATCCTGAGGCTTTTGCATAAATCTGTCAGCGCCTAAAGACATAGCAAAACGCTCATCTGCTGGCTCGGTATAAGTCGCCGTATAAAAAATAAAAGGAATACCCTTAAAAATGGGATCATCTTTTAATTGGCGGCACAATTCAAATCCGTCCATCTCCGGCATTAAAATATCAGAAATTATCAAATCCGGAACGTTTTTCTTAACGCGGGCTAAGGCCTCTATTCCATTGCCCGCAGTTTCTACAAGAAAGGATCTCCCTTCCAAAGCGGCCTCGAGTAAAATTCTCGAATCTTCACTATCTTCTACGATAAGCACCCTCATCTGCTTTCTCCAAGCGCCGTATTTATTTGTGCTATAACTTTATTTGGGTCAATTGGCTTTTCCACGTAACCACTACAACCACAGGATATCAAACGTTCCCGGTCGCCAGCCATAGCATAGGATGTCATGGCGACAACGGGAATATGGGCCATCTCCACATCCTTACGAATCATATCCATGACGCAGTAACCGTCAATATCTGGCAGCTGAATGTCCAGCAGGATAAAATCTGGCTTTTCCGCTTTAGCAATCTCACAACCCATATTTCCCGTATCAGCTTTCAACACCCGATAGCCACTCATTTCCAGAATATCGCAAATTAGCAGCATATTATCGGGGTTATCTTCAATTACCAGCGCCGTCTTCATGAACAATACCTTCTGTTGAATTCACTTCTATTAACGATATTGGCACCCGTATCCAGAATCGACTACCTTCTCCTAAACGGCTCTCTGCACCAACCGCCCCCTTCAATAGATCCTTCGCAATTTTATTGGTTAAGTATAGGCCAAGCCCAGTGCCACCCTCCTGGATTTTTATATGCGACTCCAACCGCTCAAATGGTTCAAATAGCTTTGCCATATCTTCATCTCGAATACCAATTCCTTTATCTGTCACGCTACACAGTAAAAAACCAGCTTCGATTTTGGCATCAATATGTATATCTCCCCGCTCGGAATACTTCACAGAGTTACTAAGGAAATTCAATACACATTGATACAAACGACGCCTGTCTGTAACCATCCAGATAGCGCCTTCGGTTTCTACAGAGAAAGTTAACCCCTTTACATCAGCCATTTGTTTAAGGCTGCTAACAGCTTCTTCAATTATCTCGCCAAAGTCGAAATTGGACAACTCGACATCAAAGTTTCCAGATTCAATCTTCGAGATATCAATAACATCGGTAATCAAGGAAAGAAGATGCAATCCTGAACGGTGTATACGTCCAGCATAATCTATATATTTGTCATTGAGATCCCCACAAAAACTATTCTTCATTAAGCTTGAAAAACCGATGACCGCATTCAAGGGGGTTCTTAACTCGTGGGAAACGGAGGCAATAAACATAGATTTTAATTGATCCAGCTCCTTCAGCTTTGTATTGGCCCGTTCCGTTTCTGCCTTTGCAAGAGCCAGCTCCCGCTTTTGTTTTTGTACATACAGCAACCAAAGAAAACTAAACAAAATAACGAATGCCAAAACTCCAACAACTGAAAATACATATTTATAGTCTACACCAACATTAAAATCGTACTTCAGCCAGCGTTGTTTTATTTCTGTCCGGTGTCTATCCGATACTAGACCTAGCGATTTTTCAATAATGGAGTACAACTCCGGAAACTCTTTATTCACACCAATAGCCAAGTCTACGGTATATTCAGTTGCCGCAGAAACTTTAATATTGGTGAGTCCAGTTTTATTTAGGAGGTAAACAGCGACCGTTAAATTGCCCACGTAGGCATCAATATTGCCCACCGACAACGCTTGCAAAATATCTTCTGTATTCTCGAAATGGATGGCATTAAGATCAGGGTGTTCTTTCTCGATCTGCTCGCCCATTGAATAACCCTGCTCAACCCCAATTTTTTTACCGTATAGATCGTGTATATCGGCAACTAATCCAAAGTCGTTCCGAGTAAAAATCACATACGGAAACGTTAAGTAAGGGCGACTAAAATTCAGGTAATCTCTGCGCGCGGGAGTTGAAACAATAGCGGGTACAACATCTAATCGCCCACTTTTACTTTCTTCCAAAACTTCAGTCCATGATTTTACGTCTGGCGCGAGATACCTAATCCCTGACATATCAAATATAGTCTTTACGAAATCAGAGGTCATGCCTTGATACTGACCGCTATTATCGATCCATTCAACGGGTGGCCAAGCCCGATCCACGCCAAGACGCAATGGTTGGTGGGATTGAATCCAGGCAATCTCTTTTGGACTAAGCAACGCCCTCAATTGAGAACGAAGATCTTCCATTCTGTTGTCTTGCCGGCTGGGCTTAACGATGGCAGAACGCTCTGCGACATCAATATCATTCAAGGCCAATTGCAGAATATCTCGCAGAATGGGCCAGTCCTTTCTTACACCGATGGCATTTACAGACGAGGTCTCATTTACTTTCCCTCGTGCGACTATATTGGTGATAAGCTCGTTTTCTATCAGGTAATTTGCTACCGCTCTATTTCCAATATAAGCCTCGACAACACCTTTAGATAGGGCGTCCAGCGCATCGCTGGTTGTTGCATATTCTTTTGCTACAATTTCAGGGTATTTGGACTTAAGCACCGAAACAATAAAAAAATCTTTTTCCACACCAACAGTCTTTCCACGAAGGTCAGTAAGCGTATTAGCCGCATCATCGCCTTTTCGTGTAAAAATAAGATGCGGAACCTCGATATAGGGCTCAGTAAAAAGAACATACTCTTCCCTATCTTTTCGCGGTGTAATATCCAGTAACGCATCTAGTTTTTTTGCTTTCACAGCGCCATAGTTATCCCGCCATAAGCCGGGAACTATTTCCAGGCGATTACCTAAGCGCCTATTTATTGCCTGGATATAGCGAACACCTATACCTCTGGGCTCACCGCCAGAGTCAACATAATCCATTGGTGGCCAGGAGTTCATAATACCGACACGAATCGTTGGGTGATCTGAAAGCCAGTTCAATTGCTCGTCAGAAAACAGTTCCTTTTCGGCGAAATATAACCCACGGTGCACATAAATCCATTGAGCGTTCAATTTCTGCTTTTCTTCGCGGGTTATCGCAGCCAGTGCTTTTTCGACAATGCTATGTAAGATGGGCTTGTTTTTATTGATACCCATATACAAGGGAGGATTGGAAATTTCATCACTACCGACATTACCAATTAACTCTATATTAGGAATGTAATTTTTTTCCAATACATAGGAGACCGTACCAATACTGTCAACAAACGCGTCTGCTTCACCAAGCGACACCCGTTTTAGTCCCTCTATAACGCTGTCCACAGCTATTACTTCAACATTCGGGATGGTGTCCTCTATCGCACTAGTGATACTAAAACCGCGTATACCCGCGACCCTCAACCCTGCAAGGCTGTGCACATCACGTATCGTTTTGTTTTTTTTATTAACGACAAGTACGGAAGGTTGGGAGTAGTAACTTTTGGTAAAAAGCGTATATTTTTCGCGTTCTTTATTGAGGTAGATCGCGGGCATTATATCAATGTCACCGACCTTAAATTGCTCCAGTAATTCCGCCCAAGTAACGCCATTAATAAATTCTACTTTTAAACCCGCTTTTTCGGCGGCCAGTCTAGCAATATCAATTGAATAGCCTTCGGGTCTACTGTTCTCGACGTAATCAAAAGGAGGCCAGTCCATTTCGTTGGCCACAACAATAACCGGATTTTGCCTAATCCAGTTTTTTTCCAACGGCGTTAGCTCGAGAAGACTCTCTTGAGCTGAACCGAGTGCATACTGTGCGAGCAGGGCGGTAAGTATAAGCATTGCCCTGAGTGGCTTTTGCGATCCTAAAGCTAAACCCATTATTATTTTCCCTTAATCAGCCCCGGAGACAGGTTTTACACCCTTTACTTTCACGACTTCCCTATTCTTTTTATTTACGGTAACCCCTTATCTCATTATGACGCGGATATAACCTAGGTCACTCAATCGAACCCGGTACTTTCTTCCGAACGTCCACAAGTTCAAGACTAGATTGGGTATTAGATAGTATACGTTTTGCAGAACCCGATCAAAAGTAAACGTACAATATACGCCAAGGTTAAGATTACAGGCGGCATAAGATCGAGCGAGAAGGTTATGAGTCCGATTGGCTAGGCCCTTACGACACAAGAAGTAATCAAATAGACATCCTAAAAACAATAGCCTTACCCTATCAAAGGGTTTAGCCTGTTACCCTCACACTTCACAGCCCTCGGCACAATCCATAGCATTCAGCCCTAACTACGTGAGGCCAGGATTGTGGGGAGAAATATTTCCATTAACATCTTGTCCATGCTACACAGCTTGGGCATCAGGGGTCTTTTGAGATTGAGTACACCCAAAGGCTGCTTAAATAACAGGGGAATTGAAATTATTCCAGCATTGCTCAGGGAGCAAGCCGCAGCAGTACTCAAGCTCTATTCTAGCTCTGATGGAGCTCTGTATAACGGCGGAGAAAATCGTTTGGCGTCGGAATTAAAGTAGAAAAGGATCACCAATTCAAGCGACGTTTTTGAATAGCTATAGACGTAACATGCCTCAATTTGTATATATTAGCACTCTTTATTAACCGCTCCGTCAACTCAGCCGCATCCTGGTAACACCAAAAAATCATTATTTCTATTACAAATAAAAAAGGGCGGCCAAAGCCGCCCAACTGGTGCAAAGCTTATATCTTTGGAGGATTACAAGCTTACTCATAAAACGTTAAATTAGTGCTTCCAGGTCGCTACACCCACTGCGGGGTTTGCTGCCAGGCCGATTTCCCTCGCGTGCTCTTCAAAGGCTTTGTTTCGCCAAAAGAATGCACCAGGCATTGTGGTCGGCACAACCAACACATAAAAAATTGCTCGGCCAATAAGCGCCGCTGCGATTAAACTAAGCCCCACAACCGCCCACAAGCTTAACGCCAACACTCCACTGAATGCTGTTGCTGCCATTATCGCAATAGCAATGACGTTTATGCCTATTAGAATGTTACGCAGCCAATAACTTTTACCAAACGTAGTGGACTGGATATAATGCGAGACTGCGCCTTCGGTTTCTGAAGCATTTAAATCCCCCGCATGCTTATACAGACCCAAGGCCTCAATCATCAAGCCGGCGACAATGACACAAGCAAGTGTAGAGAGTAGTGCTATATAGTCGCCACCGATCACAACAAGATAAGGCACACTTAACAAGCCGTACACCAATCCTCCCATAGCCAACGCACTACCACCAAAAGTGGTCGCCGTTTGCCAGTGGTCCCAGAATGGTCGTGCTTTAATACGATAACACCGGTACATGTAATACAGGCCAACCAAACTCCCCAAAAAGGCCAGAGTACCGGTCACGAGCGAAGGAACAAAAGTATACGCAGCTAATGAGGTACCAAACAGCTGCTGAAAGAGGGGGTTATTGGGAAGCATACACAACAAGTGCAAACCGGCAAACCCCATAAATACTGCAACGCCAGCACCCTCCCGACTTACCGGCGAGTGCCTGAGGTTATTAAAGCCACGATAAAAACGAATCGGCTTACCCAAATGAGTGGTCGATAAAAATAAACCTAAACCCGCCAAACCAAACGCTATTGCAACCATCGGCACGTACATAACCGATTGCATGGCTGCATCTAACGCTGGCACACCTAACATGCCGCCAAGAAAGGCTGTGGCAAATAGCCCGATTGCAGCTTGTGTCACTAAGGTAAAAATCACCAATGGATTTTCACGAGAAGACAAACGCTTCAAATTCCAATGCTTATCAACGCCTTCTTTCTGATCAACAACAGGCCTGTATTTCCCGTCTTCATTATTCTTGTGATACTTCACTGGTATAGAATCAGTGCGCGTCACTTCGCGTGGCAGAGTTTTGACCTGCTGAAAGCGAATATTGGGGTTGGTAATGGACGGGTCGGGGAACCCTGGAATTTGCGTTTCGATTTGCTCGCGATTTTCCGGTGTATTTTCGACCACTCCGAAGTTGAGTGCATTGCCCAAGCAAGCGGATACACATGCGGGTTTTAGCCCGACCTCCAATCGATCTACGCACATATTACATTTTTCTACCTGACCATTTACCGGGTCGAGCTGTGGCGCATTGTAGGGACACACCCAGGTGCAGTAACCGCAACCAAAGCAAATATCCGGGTCCTGAATAACAGCCCCATACTCCGGGTGCTTAGTATAAGCGCGAGTAGGACACCCCTTCAAACAAACCGGATCGTCACAGTGGTTACACGCCATCGAAATATTCATACGGGTAAAGTTCGGAAAAGTACCGCCCTCTACGTAACCTACTGAGCGATAGCTCAAGTGTGGAGGCAGATCATTTTTCTCACTACATGCGGCTTCGCAGGCATGGCAGCCAATGCAATTATCCGCAGTAAAATGAAACGCGTGCTGCTTGGTACGATTGGGATTCGGGCCAATAGCTTCATCACCATTAATACAAAGGCTTACACCGTTATCTTCTACCGGCGTTAAATTGATCGCTTGACCGTAACGATTTTTTTCGAGAGTCTCTGGGTCAAACAATTTTGCGTAGGGAGGTTCGTCTTCTCTTACTTTGAACACGTTTGATCCTTGATAATAATTAATTTTATCGTTTTAGCCATGAATGAAAAACCGGTTTACAAAAATTAAAATTCCCGCATTTCCATATTCAATCGCGCAGCTTCATCCTGATCGATCTCTTCAATTCTTACAGCAGATTGTTTGAACGCGGGCTGTCTTGAATATGGATCGAGCAAACCGAGAGATAAGCGGTTAATACAGTCATGATAATGCATAGGAATAAACACCATATTCCGTGCAACCCGCTGAGTAGTTTGCACCAGCACGACAGCATCGCCCCGGCGCGAGACCAAGCGCACGTAACTCATATGCTTAATGCCCATCTCAGCCGCCGCATCGGGATTCATTTCCATATAGGGTGTTGGACTGAATTTATTACAGTTACCTATTTTTCCCGTTTTTGTCCGAGTGTGAAAATGCTCAACAACCCGACCGCTGTTCAACCAGAACGGAAAGTCTTCACAGGGGCATTCATTGTTTTCTATATAGGGCATGTCCATCAACTTGGCCTTGCCATCCGGGTGTTGGAAAACCCCTTCGGTATAAAGCCTTGGTGAGCCCTCTTCCTGCCCCTCGCGAAACGGCCACTGAATACCACGTTTTTGTTCGATAAGGTCGTAACTCATGCCGGAAATATCCAGCATACGATCATCCCCTTTGGAAAGCGCCTTCATTTCCTCGAACACCTCTTCAGTATCTTCAGGGAAGGCCATTTTTCTGCCCTGCTCCCAACGCTTGGCAAGCTGGGTGAAAATCCAAAAATCGGGTTTACTATCGCCAATAGGCTCAACGACAGGGCGCGTAAGGTTTACACGCCGTTCAGTGTTCGTAAAACACCCTTTTTTCTCTGCCCAAAGCGCCGCAGGCAAATAAACATTGGCATACTGAGTGGTCTCCACATCTTCGTAGCAATCCTGTACAACGCAGAACTCCAAATTCTGGAACGTCTTACGAATACGGGCGGAATTGGGCATAGAAGTCATGGGGTTGGTTGCAACCAGCCACAGAGCTTTAATCTGTCCTGTTTCAATTGCAGGAAATATATCGGTTTCCACCAGGCCGCGTTTTTCCGGGAAAAATTCAGGGTCGACGCCCCAGAATTGGGCAACTTCTTCTCGATGCTTGGGTTTTTCCAAGGCTCTATAACCGGGTAAACCAGAGCAAGAAGACCACTCACGAGTCCCCATTGCATTGTTCTGACCAGTAATAGAAAGACTGGTACCACCGGGCTTTCCGATATTACCGGTAATTAAATTCAAGTTATTAATGCCACATACTCCATCAGAACCGTGAGTGCTTTGGTTAATGCCCATTGTCCAAATAGACATGGCAGCACCGGCCTTGGCATAGAGCCGCGCAACATTGCGGATGGTATCTTCGTCAATACCACAAATTTTTGAAGCTGAGACTGGATCGTACTGGGCAACGACTTCTGCAAACTTTTCATAATTACTGCAACTGCGCTCAATATAGTCGCGGTCTTCCAGGCCTTCATCAAGAATGACATAGGCGAGACTATTCAGCAGCACCAGATCAGTACCCGGTGTAATGGGTAGATGCATATCGGCAAACTGGGAGAACATGGTAACGCGTGGATCGACCACAATAACGGGGAACTTACGTTTTTCCAGCGCCTCTTTTAAACGCCAATAAATAATGGGGTGCTGTTCTGGCAGGTTAGAACCGAAAGCCATTAAGCATTCCGTATGCTCGAAATCCCCGTAACACCCTGGAGGGCCGTCGGAACCAAACGAGCGCTTATAGCCCGACACCGCCGAAGCCATACACAAGGTGGTATTGCCATCGTAATTATTTGTACCGATAACCCCGCGCACCAGCTTCCCGAGGGTATAAAATTCCTCGGTCATGATCTGCCCCGTAGAAACGACCGCAACCGAATCCCGACCATATTTCTCCTGGATACGCTTAAACTCAGCAGCGGTTTTATCCAGAGCGGTATCCCAGTTTGTTTCCTGCCACTCGTCAAAAGCTCTATTGCGAATTTTTGGCGTGCTACCACGACCAACGGAATCGAAAATTTGCGCTTCCGTCAAGCCCTTAATGCAGAGCTTTCCGCGATTCACGTCGGCACCACCCACTCCACGAGTCGTAACCGGCACGCCGTCTTTATTCATGCCGATCTCTATAGAACAGCCCACAGAGCAATAGCCACAAGTGGAGTATTTCCAGTCGACTACGCCCTTGTCTCGAATCTTAATCGGATTTTTCTTTTTTCTACCGAAAAGCATGCGCCTGCCTCACTGGATAAATAGGTGCTATAGATTAATAGGGGTTTACTGCATTATTATTTTGTTGATTTGTACAGCACTTCGCCCCGACAAGTTCGACCAACCCAGCATAGGCGTTAGATCAAACTTGTCGGGGCGAAGTCTCTACGTATTAAACGGCCTTTGCCAGCTGTATCTGCCCGTCCTGCTCTCGAACCGGGTAAGTTTGTACACTTACGGTTTCATCCTCCAAGCACACACCAGTCTGCAAATTAAAATGCTGCTTATACAAAGGTGAGGCAACAACTAACTGCTCTTTTAGATCACCCACTATACCGCGTGCCAACACGGCTGTTTTAGTGAATGGGTCTATGGCATTTAGTGCATACAGCTCATCCTTCACTTTAAAAATCGCCACCTGCTCTTGATCCAAAAGAGCGCGCACACCCAGGAAAGGAGATAGTTCGCTGGCATCACAAACAGATACCCAATTTAATTCAGTACTCATACTCTATTCTCCTATACGGTAGCAGTTTCTTTTTGCTCTACGAAGCGAACGATTTCTTCTTCCGTTGCCGGACGAATCTGTTCGCGCTCCTCAACAAATACAACGGTATCGTCTGCTGAGTCGCTGTTTACAAAAGTGCGGAAACGCTTAAGCTTTTCTGGATTTTCAATGGTGGTTTTCCATTCACACTGATAGGTATCGACCACGTGAGACATCTCACTTTCCAGCTCTTCACAAATATTCAGCTTATCGTCGATCACTACAGATGACAGATATTCCAAGCCTCCTTCCAGATTGTCCATCCAAACTGAGGTGCGCTGTAGTCGATCGGCGGTTCGTACGTAAAACATTAAGAATCGATCGATGGTTCGAATAAGCGCGTTATCATCAAGGCCTGTCACAAACAAATCGGCGTGGCGCGGCTTCATACCACCGTTCCCACACACATATAAGCTCCAGCCATTTTCCGTCGCGATAACGCCCACATCCTTACTTTGTGCTTCCGCACATTCGCGGGTACAGCCCGATACGGCAAACTTTATTTTATGTGGCGAACGCAGACCTTTGTAGCGATTTTCCAATCGAATAGCCATGCCAACACTGTCGAGCATTCCGTAGCGACACCAAGTGCTTCCGACACACGACTTAACGGTACGTAATGATTTACCATAGGCATGTCCCGTTTCAAAACCGGCTTCAATAAGCTCTTTCCAGATTAGCGGTAGTTCGTGCTGTTGCGCACCGAATAAATCGATACGCTGACCACCGGTAATTTTGGTGTAAAGGTTATAGGTTTTAGCCACTTGGCCCAGCACAATTAATTTGTCTGGTGTGATTTCACCACCGGCTATACGCGGCACAATGGAATAGGTTCCATTTTTTTGCATATTTGCCATAAAGTGGTCGTTGGTATCTTGCAACGATGCGTGCTGATCCTCCAACACATAGTCATTCCAGCAACTGGCGAGAATAGAACCGACCGTTGGCTTACAAATGTCGCAACCCAGTCCTTTGCCGTGCTTTTCAAGCATTTCACCAAAGGTCTTAATTTTTTCGACACGAATGATGTGATACAGCTCTTGGCGGGTGTGAGCAAAATGTTCACAGAGATCGGTATTAACCTCAACACCCAAATTCTCAAGTTCACTGTTCATAACTTGTGTTGTCAGTGCAACACAACCGCCACAACTGGTACCCGCTTTGGTAGCGGCTTTTATATCACCAATAGTGACGGCGCCATCCTGCACGGCACAGCAAATTTGGCCTTTACTCACATCATTACAACTACAAATTACAGCCTCATCGGGCAGGGCATCAACGCCCATACCAACACTCGCGGCACCGTCGATGGCCGGTAAAATCAAAGCTTCAGGGGTTTCCGGCAAATCCATACTGTTTACACACATCTGCTGCAGCGTACCGTAGGCATCCACATCCCCTACCAACACAGCACCTAACAATCTGGTTTTATCTTCAGACACAATAATGCGTTTATAAACTTCGTTAACACCGTCCTGATAAACGTAACTTAAGCAACCGGGGGTGCGTCCTTGCGCGTCACCCACGCTGGCCACATCCACACCGAGCAATTTCAGTTTGGTACTCATATCAGCGCCGGTGAAGGCCTCATCGCCACCGGTCATATGGGACACGGCTACTTTGGCCATGGTGTAACCCGGCGCAACCAAACCGAAAATTCGACCGTCCCAAAGCGCACATTCACCAACCGCGTAAATATTGTCTACAGATGTTTGGCAACTATTGTTAACCACGATGCCACCGCGCTCGCCAATATCTAAATTAAACTGGCGAGCCAATTCATCCTGCGGGCGAATACCGGCAGAAAACAAGATCATGTCGGTTTCCAAATGCGAGCCATCGGCGAAGTTCATGCGATAACGCGCTTCTTCACCGTCAACAATTTCCTGAGTATTTTTTTCGGTATGAATGTTCACACCCAATTCAGATATTTTTTTACGCAGTAGTTCACCACCACCTTCGTCCAACTGCACGGCCATCAAACGGGGAGCAAATTCAACTACATGTACTTCCAGCCCCAGGTTTTTAAGAGCATTGGCCGCTTCCAAACCAAGTAAGCCACCACCCACAACAACGCCCACCTTGCTTTCTTTTGCTGAAGCTGTGATGGCTTCCAAATCTTCAATTGTGCGATACACCAAACAGTGGGGCTGATCCTTACCGGGAATAGGCGGAACAAAGGGGAAGGAACCCGTTGCCAGTACCAACTTGTCGTAACTTTCTTCACGGCCGCTGGCCGTAACCACTTTATTTTCGGCGGTTTTCAGCTCCACCACCTTTTCATTCAAAACATACTTAACACCATTTTCCACGTAGTAAGCTTCGGAAGTAAGCATTAAATCATCGACGGTTGAACCGGAAAAATAGGCGCTTAACTTTACCCGGTCGTAAGCCAGGCGTGGCTCTTCAGAAAATGTTATTACTTCGTACTGATCGGCATTCTCGTGGTTGATCAGATTATCAATCAACTTATGTCCAACCATGCCGTTACCGACAACCACTATTCTTTGCTTACTCATATTACGTCCTCAAAATTCTTGTTGTCAGCGCCGTGAACCTAGGCACAGCTTTGATTCAATATTTCCAACTCAGGCAGTGTACGCAATCGCGCTGAAAGGTTCACCACATCACCCACAACTATTAACGCAGGAGACTGAACTTGATGGGTATCAACCAGGTGACTTAACTCCCCCAGCTGCCCCACAATATCCCGTTGATTGGAGCGACAACCGTTTTCGATAATGGCGGCCGGCGTGCTCGCGGAAAGGCCATTACCGATTAAATTTTTGGCGATAATACCTGCACGGCTAACCCCCATATAAAACACCAGGGTGTGTCCTACATGAGCCAGAGCCTGCCAATCCAGGTTTAACTCTGTTTCTCCATGCGCCGTTACAAATGTGCAGCCCTGAGAAACGCCGCGATGGGTAAGAGGAATACCGGCAGCCGTTGTGCAACCCGAAGCAGCGGTAATACCGGGTACAACTTCGGCATCAATACCCGCTTCTCGCAAAGACATCAACTCTTCACCGCCACGACCAAAAACGAAGGGGTCACCGCCTTTAATACGAACAATACTCAAACCCTGTTTTGCTTTCTTTACCAACAAGGCATTAAGATCCTGTTGTGCAATACTGTGGTCATCCTTGCGCTTGCCCACATAGAAAGCAGGTACGGCTTTCGGAAACAGCGCTCGAATCTCATCACTTACCAGATTATCGAACAAAATAAGATCGGCCTGCTGCAAAACACGCAATGCCTTGACTGTTAGCAGGTCTGGGTCGCCGGGGCCGGCGCCGACTAGCCATACTTTCCCCACGTTCGAGCTCTGCGGCCGATGTGCGGAAGTTTTTGTTTGTGAGTACATCATAGTTTCGCCACGAATAATCATTAGTTTTAGCACCAGGCTGGCCGCTAGATAAAACGCCTTATTTAGCAGCCACTGCCAGTACTGCAAAATGGAAACCAATCGCGAACGGTCGACAAAAATATTTTTTTATCCCTTGTATATCAATGGGTTAAACCCATGAAATCATAGGCGTAGTTCTAAATGACTATATTTCAGACTCACCAAACAGTAAAAAACGCACCACTACGGATCATATATGCACTTTTAGCTACCATGAACTCATAGCCGATTTCTTGGTTAATTTCGTTTTGGTGGTTTTTTGATCTGTTTTTGCACCATAACGACTCACAAAAGGAGCGTTACGCCGCCTCTTTCTCTTCCAGAAAATCCGGGGTACTCTCCACGCTCAAACTATATAAGGAAGAGATCGTGGAAAATACGAAGAGAACCGAAATAGAAGCCGCCATTTTTCGCCGATTACTCGAGCATCTGGATTCCCGAAAAGATGTACAAAATATCGAGCTAATGAATTTGGCTGGGTTTTGTCGTAACTGCCTGGCCAAATGGTATACCGCAGCGGCACAAGAGCAAGGAGAATCCATAAATTACGACCAGGCTCGCGAAATCATCTACGGCATGCCCTATGATCAATGGAAGGAAAAGCACCAGACGCCTGCGAGCCCCGAGCAACTGGCTACTTTTGAGAAAAACCACTAACAGCGGCAGATAAACCTGTGGAAGTCACTATCACTGGGTTGTACCACTACCCCGTTAAATCCTGCGCTGGCATCCCCCTGGCGCAATGCTCCCTAACACCAAAGGGGGTTCTCGGTGATCGCGAATGGGCTGTCATTAACGCTCAAGGGCAGTTTTTAAGTCAGCGAAAGTTACCCCGCATGGCGCTGATTCAAGTTAAACGTCAGCCTCAAGGCCTGATACTTAAGCTGAATGATGACCATCCTTCGGATGTTCCAAACTGCACACTGAACTTTCCGACAAAAACGTCCCCCAGTCGAGAAGTGCACATCTGGAGCGATTCAGCACAAGGCTTTCTCGCAGAGGAACACGCTAACCGCTGGCTTACCCATGCACTTCACTCACAGGAGCCACTCTTTCTGGCCTGGTTTAACAAAGCCACAGAACGACTACCCGGCTACCCGGAACGCTTCGGCGCCAACGCCACCTACTTTGCCGATGCGGCACCGTTTTTGATCGCCAATGCATTGTCGCTGTACACACTTAATGAATTATTAGCGAAACGACACCTACACGAAGTGGACATTCGCAACTTTCGGCCCAATATTGTGATCAGCGGCTTACCCGCATTCGCGGAGCATCAGGTACGAGCGCTTAAACACCCCGCTTCGGGAATCGAGTTCACCTTAGTGGATGCCTGCCAGCGCTGCGCAATTATTACCATCAACCCAGATACTGGAGTAAAGCTGCCCTACTCAGTTCCCTTCAAACAGCTAACGGAATTAAATCCAATGCCGGGGAACAAAAAAGCGCCTGCCTTTGGTGTCAATGCCAAACTGAGAGAGCCCGTGGGAGAAATGGCGACCAAAGTGGGGCTACGCTTGGGGGATAAGCTGCAGGTCATTCAATAAGGGGATATGGTAACCCTGCCTCAAAACGCGCACAAAACATACTGAACAAGACCTCCAAGTTGCCCGCAAGCTTAGCGCTAAACTTTTTAGATAAATTCATTTGCTACCTGTAGATGACCGTGATGCTACAAGGCTATAAAATGCGCCGTTGCACCAGTGAGAACACACTAAACACAGACACCGCGTTTCGTAATTGTCTATAGTCTAGCCCGAAACTTAATGTCTTCCGATAGGTACAGGACAACGTAGTTATGATCCCCAAGTTAAGCCCCTTTGCAGAACAACAAACACTCTATCTGGAATACCTGAATTCGCTGGAAGCACGAGGGTTTAGAGGAGAAATACAGTCGGATATCAGTAATCGCTTGGCTTTGGCTACGGACAACTCCATCTATCAGATTCTCCCTCAGGGTATCGTCTACCCACGAGATATCGACGACCTGATCACTGCCGCTAAGCTGGTATCCGAGACGCGCTTCCAGACTATTGTACTGACTGCCCGCGGAGGCGGCACAGGCACCAATGGCCAATCCTTAACCGATGGGGTTGTGGTGGACCTCTCACGACATATGAACCACGTACTAGAGATTAACGCGGAAGAAAAGTGGGTGCGCGTGGAAACCGGTGTAGTCAAGGACCAGCTCAACGCGGCCCTCAAACCTTACGGCTTGTTTTTTGCGCCTGACCTGTCGACCAGCAACCGCGCGACCATCGGCGGAATGGTCAATACTGACGCATCAGGCCAAGGCTCCTGCGTGTACGGAAAGACCCGCGACCATGTACTTGAACTCACCACTGTCCTCGCCAGTGGTGCAACACTGCAAACGCGCGCACTAAAAGAAGAGGAAGCCTCTGCCCTGCTGGAGGGCGACGGCCCCTGTTCGGATATTCACACACTGGCCGAGAGCATTCATCGGGAGCATGCTGCGCTTATTGACGACGTTTTCCCCCCGCTGAACCGCTGCATGACGGGCTACGACCTGGCCCATATTCGTGATGAACAGGGGCAACTCAACCTGAACAATATCCTCTGTGGCAGCGAAGGCACCCTAGGATTTATTGCCGAAGCTAAACTTAACCTGCTAAGCATTCCCAAATGTTCGGCACTGGTCGTCGTAAAGTATTCAGACTTTAACAGCTCCCTGCGGGATGCAACCGAGCTGATGCGAGCAAATCCCACGTCTATCGAGACCATCGATTCCAAAGTGCTCACCCTGGCGATGAACGATTTTATCTGGCACCAGGTAGAAGAGTTTTTCAATGAATCCAATAACAATGCCCTTGGCGACCACCACAATCAGGACGTGAAAGGCATTAATCTGGTGGAATTTACCGGCGACACAGAACAGGAACTTCAAGACGGTATAGAGCGCCTATCCAAGCGACTCAAGCAATCGGTCGGTCACGCCAGCGATACACCCGATTTCGAAGCCAGTAGCTATACCACCAGTGGTCGATTGGGCTACTCAATCGCCATGGGCAACGATGCCGTTAAACGTATTTGGGCCATGCGCAAGCGAGCTGTTGGCTTGCTCGGCAACGCAGCGGGTGAAGCTCGCCCCGTGCCCTTTGTGGAAGACACTGCGGTACCGCCCGAAAACCTTGCCGACTTTATTCTGGAATTCCGCGAAATTCTTGATGGCTACCAACTGGAATACGGCATGTTTGGCCATGTAGATGCGGGCGTTCTACATGTGCGCCCCTCGCTGGATATGAAAGATCCACAACAGGAAGAAATAGCCTGGGAGATTTCCGACAGGGTTGCCGACCTGTGCCATCAATACAACGGCGTGCTCTGGGGCGAACACGGCAAGGGCGTGCGCTCGGAATATGCACCCAAGTTCTTCGGCCAACTCTATCCGCAACTGCAGCGAATTAAAGCTGCCTTCGACCCGCACAACCAATTAAACCCAGGAAAAATAGCCACCCCCTCAGCCGATATTGAACTGTTGAAAATTAATGAAGTGCCTACACGGGGTCAGTACGACCGAGAAATACTACCAGACGCATGGAAGAGCTTTAACGAAGCGGTATACTGCAATGGTAATGGAGCCTGCTATAACTGGAATCCCAACGATGCCATGTGCCCATCGTGGAAAGGAACCCGCGATCGGATTCAGTCGCCAAAAGGCCGCGCTACATTAATTCGAACCTGGCTGAAATTATTATCGGACCAGAAAGTTCACCCACAGCAACAATTAAAAAACGCCAGCGGGATTTCCAGCCTTATTCGCTTTCCCCTAAAATTACTCAATGCCATTTTCGGTAAAAACAGTGACGACTACTCGCACAATGTTTACGAGGCAATGGCGGGCTGCCTCTCTTGTAAAGCCTGCGCAAGTCAGTGTCCCATTAAGGTAGACGTGCCGGAATTTCGAAGCCGCTTTATCGCGCTATACCACACCCGTTATTTACGTCCACTAAAAGATTACCTAGTGGGAACGCTTGAATTTGTTCTACCTATCTGTGCAAAAGTACCGGTTATATACAACGGCGTTATGGGTGCAGCTCCCATAAAGTGGATACTAAATAAATGGGTCGGCTTTGTGAATGGGCCTCTGCTTTCCCGAGTATCTTTACGCAAGCACCAAATCGAGACAGCCAACCTGCACGCAATCAAGCGTATGAGCGATGAAGAAAAACAAAACACTGTCCTGATAGTACAGGACGCATTTACCCGCTATTTCGAAACCCAACTAATTGTCGATATTTTCGATTTTCTGCGCGCGCTGGGCTTTACCCCTTACCTGGCCCCTTATAGAGCCAATGGCAAACCCTTACACGTACACGGCTTTTTAAACTGGTTTACCAAAGTTGCACGGCGCAATGCCAATATGCTCAACAAATTTAGCGAGCAGGGTGTTTCCCTCGTAGGTGTTGATCCATCGATGACCTTTACCTACCGCGCCGAGTATAAAAAGTTTTTGGAAGATGAAACCCAGGAAAACGCAGCCCCCAATGTTTTATTGCTACAGGAATGGTTGATGAAAAATATCGAACATTTGAAAAAGCATGCCCCTGAAGACAAACTGCAGTTCACCTTAATGCCCCATTGTATAGAGCAGTCTCACGCCACCAAAGAACGCGACCAGTGGAAACAAATATTTTCCGCGCTGGGGCACGAACTGGATATATTATCCTTGGGTTGTTGCGGTATGTCCGGCACTTACGGCCATGAAGCGCGCAATGTCGAAACCTCGAAGAAAATTTACGCGCTAAGCTGGAAAAAGCCAGTGGATGAAATCGCTACCGAACAGCTACTGGCGACAGGCTATTCCTGCCGCAGCCAAGTGAAACGCGAAGCAGGGAAAATTATTCAACATCCATTTCAGGCACTGCTCGCCTCGCTGGAACATAAGTAAGCTAGCGCTCCGGGAGCCCCGCGACTCGCACCTGCAGGGTCGAGTCGCGGGGCTCCCGAACAAAGTTCAAAACTAACCCACTCACTTTCCTACCAATAAAAGCATCGAAAAATGGCCACTCTGTTGCTCTGAGATCCCAGAGCATATTCCACAATGTTCTGTCGCCTGCACTGTTACGCTGGTTATGAAATAAACAACAAATTTGATCTGCATACAAAAGAAAACGTTCCTTCACTGCTACCCTGCTCAGATCACCCCGCTCACCAGAGCACGTAAAGCACTGAAACTAGCACTACTCGTATAACTAATAGAAATAATGACTAATAGTTTAATGGAGGAGTCTATGAAGTTTTGGATTAATACAAACTCAAATTCCGATAACGTTGTTATTCTGACCAAAAATGGTGTTCTGGTCGCATCCTGTAATGAATATGCATGTGACGCCATAAGAGAAAAGCTCGCCGCTAACGTTCACCCTATCTCGATATATGCCAAAGACGATATTCACATTGTCAAATCCACGCAGTTGCGATCAGTCACCAGTCGCAACACCGATACGAATATCGACCTGTGCTACAGAGTCCTGAAGAAAAAAGAAAACCTGCCTTTAAATTTCCAATCGACAGAACAAAAGCAAGAATTTACTTCCATTTTTAATAAAATTGCGCCGGAAAACCTAAAAAAAACCGAACACCAGCAACGTTGGTTTACCGCAATACTGCCATCCCTGTTCAGCCTGTTTTTCGCTTTGTTTATCTCCTGGTTTTACATCAACAAATGGCGCTGGGTTACCCTGATTGTGGGTGGGCTGTGGGCGCTAGCCAGTATTTATATTCTGATAACACGCGTCAAAACACCGCCAAAAATAACACGCTGGAGCCCAAAAGATCAGTATGTAAAGAAAGGCAGGGGAGCAATAAACACCGGTTTTTCCTACGCTGTTGCAACACTGATGATTATGGTGTTTTCCTTCAAACTACCACTAGTTTACGGCGCACAGGCTATTTTGGACAACCTCGATCACGATACCTTGACAGCTGGAAATATTGAAGAGCTCGTCAGTAAGGGAGCAAATATCAATGTAAGAAATGAATATGGTGATTCCCCCCTGCACTACGCCGTCGGGATAGAAGACTATGAGCTTGTTGAAGCATTACTCCAGCAAGGCGCTAATCCTGCGCAGCAAAACGGCGAAGGTGAAACAGCTCTAGAGCAAGCACTGCAATTCGGAGATATGCAGTCGACAAATCTGATTTTACAATCCGTTGATTCGCTGGATGACCACAACAATATTTGGTGGGCAGTATCCAACGCTGGACCACCTGCGGAAATAATGGATTTAATAGTTGCCAGGGGCTTTGATATTCACACGCTTTCGGAGCACGGTGATAACCTCCTTAAGGCGGCAATAGAGTCCGGCACGGGGTATACATTCGTAAACTACCTTCTCGGCGCTGGTGTAAGCACCGATTTTACGATAGATGATATGTCTCCGGCGGAATATGCGAAGGAGACCGCTCAATCGGACATTGCCAAATTACTGGAAGAAAGCAGCCCATCGGTTGCCCCCAACTAGCAAAGAGTAATCTGCCAAGCAATATAAAAGCACGTCTAAATAAGTGGCACTTGAACGGGCTACGCCTTACTCACGTGTATATACGCCCAAGATGGGAAATTGGCTAAACCCGAAAGATAGCGTGATAGAAATAGTCTCGCCACCATTTAAGCTTCGTGAAAATGCCTGTGGCGCTAGTCGCCCACCATCGGCAAACAAGGCGGCCATAAGGTGCCTGCTCTCTAAAATTCGAGACTCAGTGGATGTGTTGCGAATAGTCATGACCGTCCAGCGTTCACCAGGCTCACTGCTCATCAACACATAATTAACAAGTTCGAATTCACTTCTGCTCGGTTTGATATCATCGTCGTTGGGAAACGCGAGTTCAGTACCCGGTGCGATTGTTCAGTCTAAATGAGGGCCTCTTCTTTGGCAGCGAAAAGGTTTACGGAAAGGAACATAACTACAAAAAGAAGAATGGCATTGGGCATAGATGAAATATCCCTTTATTCTGTTTTCAAATCCCTCTCTACTCGATAGTAAGGCGTTGTTATCTATTGGTATCGCCAGTCCCCCTTTTTAAGGAACGGGTAACCCTTTGTTTAACGCGTAAACACTACCGTCTTCTGGCCATTGAGTAACACGCGATTTTCCGCATGCCAACGCACCGCGCGCTGTAGGACTACAGCTTCGGTATTACGACCGATTTCAACCAGCTCTTCCGGAGAGTTGGCGTGAGTTACCCGCTCGATTTCCTGCTCGACAATCGGGCCTTCATCCAGTTCTGCTGTCACATAGTGGGCAGTAGCACCGATCAATTTTACACCGCGATCATAGGCTTGATGGTAAGGCTTTGCGCCCTTAAAACCAGGCAGAAAGGAGTGGTGAATGTTAATCGCCCGGCCTTCCAATTGGGCACACAGCGTATTAGAGAGAATCTGCATATAGCGAGCAAGTACCAGCAACTCAGCTCCGGTCTCATCCATCAACGTCAGTATTTGGTTTTCCTGCTCGGGCTTGGTCTCTTTGGTAACCGGAAGGTAGTGGTAGGGAACCTCGTACCATTCAGTCAGCGCACGCATATCTTCGTGATTAGAGACTACGCCGACAATATCTACGGGCAAAGTGCCACGCTTCCAACTATTCAACAAATTATTTAGACAATGGCCCCACTGGGAAACCGCAATTAAAACTTTAGTCCGTTTTTTACCATCGGTAAGCGTCCAATCCATCTGGTAACGGTCAGCAATAGACTGAAAAGCAGAATTCACATCAGCAAAACTTTTTGGACCTTCAACTGATTCCAGTAAGGTGCGCATAAAGAAGCGACGAGCGCTCACATCTTCAAACTGTGACGATTCTCGAATGTTAAAACCCTGAAGAGAAAAAAGACTGGCAACGGATGCGACTATTCCCGGCTGATCGTTGCAACTAAATTTTAAAATCAGCTGTTCTACTTTTGCTGACATACTGCCCTCTTGCTGTAATGACGCCCCCCAACAGGCAAGAAGCGATCATAGCAAGGCCGTGTGTTCAGGTCTATGCAGGTGCCGCTAAACGTCTTTTTCGGTTTGCATCATAAAATCTCCCAATGTTGCACTGAATGCAGATGCACCAGCCAACGACCACCCACCATCCACCGGAATCACAGTACCGCTCACATAGCTGGCCATTGCAGACGCCAAAAACAGGCAGAGGTTTCCCACATCATCGGTCTGCCCCAATCGGCGAAGCGGAACCGTATGCGTCGCCTGCTTCTGCAGTTCCGGTGTTGGTGCCAGCCGCTGCATGCCTTCTGTACCCTCTATAGGACCGGGCACAACACTGTTTACACGAATGCCTTTTGGTCCCCACTCCATCGCCAGAGTGCGGGTGATCATATCCACGCCCGCTTTCGCAGCGCAGACATGTGCTTGGGCGACCATCGGTAGAAAGGCCTGAGGAGCAGAAATATTGATAATGCTTGCACCCGGTTTTTTCAGATGACGATAAGCGGCCTGGAGCACATGAAAAGTTCCCAGCAGGTCGATATCCACAACCGATTTAAAACCGTTCGCCGACATACCATTAGCCAACGCGGGAAAGTTACCCGCGGCCCCGCTGACCAGCACATCAAATTTGCCGTAGGCTTTTTCAATACCCGCAAAGCCGGTTTTAACGGCCTCCTGATCGCGGACATCTGCGGTAAAGCCCATGGCTTCGGCCCCTAACACAGCCAATGCCGCCACGGTATCTTCCACTTTATCCTCACTTCGGCTAGCGACGGCCACTCTTGCGCCAGCTTTGGCAAAGCACTCGGCAATGCCACGGTTAATCCCGCTTGTTCCACCAACGACGACAACCGTACAATCTCGAAAATCCAACTGCATTCTGCCCACCTTTTATAATTTGGAAAAATCTGCCGGGCGCTTTTCGAAAAAAGCCGTGACTGCCTCGCGGAATTCGGCGCTGCTAAGGCCCTCGATAAAGCTCTTAAGCTCATTCTGCATACTCACCTGCACATTTAGCGTATCCGCCTGCTTTAACAGTGTTTTTGTTTGCTGAACGGCCACCGAGGGCTGTTTGCTTAATTTCTCACAAACTTCGCGCGCCACCTCAACGGGATTGGCAACAATTTTATTTATCATCCCTGCCATACGAGCGTCATCTGCACCGAAAGGCTCCCCCAGCAGCAGCCATTCAGCTGCGCGCGCATGGCCCGCCAAGCGAGGCAGCAAATACGAGCTGGCGTACTCCGGCCGCAGGCCCAGGCTTACAAAAGGTAGCGAAAAAGCCGTATATTCAGAGGCGTAGACTAAATCGCAATGCAGCAAGAGGGTTACACCAATCCCCACGGCAACACCGTGTACCGCCGCAACCACGGGCTTGGGAAATTCCGCCAGAGCAGCCATAAATGCGGGGATGGGGCTATCTTGTTGCGCGAGTTTCTCAGGTTCGGCCATAACGGACGAGAAATCGGCAAGATCATTTCCGCTGCAAAAATCAGCGCCAGCGCCTTTAATTAACACGACTCTAATTGAGGGGTCATTCGCCGCCCGCTGGAATGCATCAGCTAGGGCCTGATACATATGCTGGTTGAGCGCGTTCTTTTTCTCGGGTCGATTGAATGTTATCTCAAGCACTCCATTCTCGCACAGGGTAAGAATTTCGTTCACCATATCCCTTCTCTTTATTGTTATACCGTCGACTGAAGTCTAGCCCATTGTTGACCTGCAAACTTGCTTCTTTCGGGGATGCCGTTACAATCGCGCTTCCGCTCAAATTGTAGATTTTATCGCCATGAATATTCGCAGTTTTCTCGCCGATCGTATCCGTAATGCCATGTCTGATGTTGGTATTCCCAACGATTACAGCCCCGCCCTTGCCATCAGTAAAAAGGCAGGTTTTGGCGATTACCAGGCGAATGGCGCCATGTCCGCCGCCAAAGCGATGAAAACCAATCCCCGCGAACTCGCACAATCCATCGTTAACAGCCTGGATCTTGCCGGTGTGGCGGAGAAAGTGGAAATAGCAGGCCCAGGATTTATTAATATACATTTAAGCGAAAGTTGGCTCGCCCAACAATTAGCCCACAGCGCTGAGCGCGACCACGAAGACGATCACAGCCAAATAGTCGTCATCGACTACTCTTCCCCAAACCTCGCAAAAGAGATGCACGTTGGCCATTTGCGCTCCACCATTATTGGTGATGCCATTGCCCGCGTGCTCGCATTCCGAGGTGACAAAGTTATCCGTCAAAATCATGTGGGCGACTGGGGAACCCAATTCGGCATGCTGATCGCCGAGCTGGAAGATCAATTGGGTGAAGGCGAACAAGCCGCACTGGCACTAAAAGACTTGGAAGGCTTTTATCAGCAAGCCAAGGCCCACTTTGACGAAGATCCGAACTTTGCTGATCGCGCTCGCGATTACGTGGTGAAATTACAATCTGGCGACACCAAAGTACTGAACCTGTGGGCACAGTTTAAAGACGTTTCGCTCAATCACAGCGAAGATATTTACCGGAAACTAAACGTGACGCTGAACGCCGATGCCGTGCGCGGTGAAAGTTTCTACAACGACGACCTTGCACCCACCGTTGCCGAGTTAAAAAAGAAGGGCCTGGCAGTGGAAGATGCTGGCGCTCAAGTTGTATTTCTGCAGGAGCTGGCCGATAAAAACGGCAACCCAAGCCCTGTGATTGTACAGAAGAAAGACGGTGGTTTCCTTTACGCCAGTACCGACCTCGCCGCGTTGCGCTTCCGCACCGGCACGCTGAATGCCGACCGTGTGCTTTACTTTATCGATGCGCGCCAATCACTGCATATGCAACAGGTGTTTACGGTTGCCCGCAAAGCCGGTTTCGTGGACGAGTGGGTAAGCCTGGAGCACCACCCTTTCGGCACTATGATGGGCGCGGATGGCAAGCCATTTAAAACCCGCAGCGGCGGCACCGTTAAGCTGGCGGATCTGCTGGATGAAGCAATTGAGCGTGCTGCCAAAGTCGTCCGCGACAAAAACCCGGATTTAGACGAAGGCGAAGCTCGGGGCGTTGCCCGCAAGGTTGGCATTGGCGCAGTGAAGTATGCCGATCTATCCAAAACCCGCACCAACGATTACATCTTTAACTGGGAGGCTATGCTCGCATTCGAAGGTAATACCGGCCCCTATATGCAATATGCCTACACTCGCATCTTCAGTGTTTTCCGAAAAGCCAATATCGACATGCAAAGCTTTACGGCAGAACTTGATCTACGCGAGCCACAAGAAAAAGCGCTGGCATTAAAAGCCCTGCAGTTCGACGAGGCACTCGAACAGGTTGGTAATGAAGCCATGCCCCATATTCTGTGTACCTACTTATACGATTTGGCCAGTCTGTTTATGACCTTCTACGAAGCTTGCCCAATTCTCAAAAGCGATGTAGCTCCCGACACCCGAAACAGCCGTTTACAACTGAGTAAAGCCGTTGCGGAAACTCTGAAGAAAGGCCTGGAGTTATTGGGTATTGAAACGATGGAACGCATGTAACAAAGGCCATCCAACAAGGCCCCTTCACGGGCAGGGCACCCCACTCAGAACAAGGAAGGGAGTGGGGTTTACGCCTTACGTCCATTGCGGCGCTTAATTAACCTATCCCAATAGCCGGCGCCCTCGATAGCAAAATTGAAATACTTAAACTGCACTAGCATCAATCCAGCATAAACTCTTCAGCCTTAACGACCATCTCCCTGGAGCCCACAAAAAACGGCGTGCGCTGATGAAGTTCTTTGGGCTCGATATCCAAAATCCGTTTGCGTCCGTCGGACGCAACACCTCCTGCCTGCTCCATCAAAAACGCAATCGGATTACACTCGTACAGCAATCGCAATTTGCCGCTCGGATTTCCCGCATACGAAGGGTAAATAAAAATGCCGCCTTTCAATAAATTTCGATGAAAGTCTGCGACCAGAGAACCGATATATCGCGATGTGTAGGGACGATCGGTTTCAGGGTCATGCTCCTGACAGTATTTAATGTAGTGTTTTACACCTTCGGGAAAGTGCACATAATTCCCCTCATTTACTGAGTAAATTTTCCCTTTCTCGGGAATACGCATACTTCTATGGGAAAGGTAGTAGACGCCAATAGAGGGATCGAAAGTAAAACCATTCACACCGCTACCCGTGGTATAGACCAGCATGGTAGACGAACCGAAAATAACGTAACCCGCTGCTACCTGTTCAGTTCCTCTCTGCAGAAAATCCGCCAATTGTACCGGGCTATCGGCTGGTGAAATTCGGCGGTAGATTGAAAAAATGGTTCCCACCGCCACATTGACATCAATATTTGATGAGCCATCAACCGGGTCGATCAAAACAATATATTTACTACCCTTATGCAGCGGCTGGTTAAATTCAATAAAGGACTCCTCCTCCTCAGAGGCTAAACCACAAACCAACCCACGCGCCGACAGCGCTGCCTTAAATTTCTCGTTGGCATAAACATCGAGTTTTTGTTGACGTTCCCCCTGAATATTGTCCTGCCCAGCATAACCCACAATATCCGCAATACCGGCCTTGTTGATTTCCCTATGCACCAGCTTGGAGGCTAATTTTATAGCACCAAAAATTTGGCTTAACTCACCCGTCGCACCCGGGTAGTGATGCTGATTTTGAATGACGAATTCGCCAAGGGTAATGAGGTTTTCCATAAACAAAGCCCCTTATTGAGAAAAGATCAATATGAGCTTAGCCGATCAGAATGAGCGGCTGCGAACTTATGTGCCGTTATTTGGATAGGGTCTTATCGATACGCTTGAGAATCTGTAAAAGTGTTTCTACAGCAGGCGTCTGCCCAGCAAAAGCTTCTTCACCCATAGGCGCGATAGCACAAGCGACAGGTAATGGCTGATCAGCAGCAATAAGCATATCCATACGCGAGATAAAAACAAACTGCAGCCATTGAGAAAAAGAAAGAGTATCCATGCAAAAGGGTTGCAAGCTAGCCAAAGCTTCTGCACTCGGCTGGAATGGCTGCCACCACTCCAGCTTTCGAAGCTCTACTTCAAGATCCCGCAACAGAGTAGTTATCGAGGTGTGTAACTCACGCATCGGGGCTAACGCAGCCCACCGCCAAAAGGCGGCAATGAATTGAGTAAGGCCTTTCCATAACGCTTGGTTTTTAAACGTTTATCTAGAATGGACACACGGCCTGTATCGGATTCGGTTCGCAGTAGTCGACCACAGGATTGCACCAACTTTATAGCTGCATCGGGAACCGTAATCTCCATAAAAGCATTGCCACCGCCAGCCTCTATCCATTCTGCCAATGCCGCTTCAATGGGGTCATCCGGTACGGAAAACGGAATTTTTGCTATTACAACATGAGTACAATAATCCCCTGGTAGATCCACACCCTCAGCAAAACTTGCCAACCCAAAGATAATGCTACCCTGGCCGTTATCGATACGCTTTTTGTGTTTACGCACCAATGCCTGCTTACTTTCCAAACCTTGCATCAATATAATAATTTTGAAATCACGTGGGAGCTCCTCGTAAACCTCCTGCATTTGCTTGCGAGAGGAAAATAACACAAGGGAACCCGCATTCTCATCAATAATTTCAGGCAGCAGTTCAATAATACTATCGGTATGCGCTAAAGCATCGTTAGCTTCCAGTGCGCCATCAGGCACTACCAAATCTGCATTATTTGGGTAATCAAAAGGGCTCGGAACCACCACATAACGGCTGTCGTCGTAAGTGCCGGCACGGTATTGAAAACGGTCAAATTTATTCAAAGCAGTTAGGGTTGCAGAGGTAACAACCGCACCAAAACAGCGAGACCATAAATCTTTTCGCAAAGCACGGGATGCGAGTATAGGGCTAGCAACAATTTCAAAATCACTGACTTCATTGAATTCCAGCAAATTTATCCAACGCGCCAGAGGAAATTTCTTGTCCACCCGGGTATCCGCATAGCTGGTCCATAGCTCTAAATTACCCTCTGCTCGACTAAGCCAGGAACCCAGTATTGGTAGAACGTTTTCCAAATCAACCCTCGGAACCGTTGGATAATCCTCATCAATAAGAAGATTCATTTCCTTATTGAGCTTTTCCAGCAAATGAACCAACTCTGCAAAAGCGCGCTGCAATTCAGACGCGAGGGTTTCCAATTCTGGAGGCACAACGCCTTCAGGGAAACGCAGGCGAGGAGAAAATTGTTCCCGGTCGACACCTTCGGTAAGCGCCTGAATAAGATGCAAGTTCTGCTCGAGGATAGTACGCACATTTTTTAGTGTGCTTTCCATAGGCGCAGTTAATTGCATAAAGTAGCTGGCCTCCGCTATCGGCTCCACTATGCTGGGCCACTGGCCTTCACTCTGACCTAACCAACGAATCGTACTACGGTAGCGCGTATGGGAGGCGAAGTGGTTAAGCGCTTTTTCGGGCAGGTGGTGCCCTTCGTCGAAGATATAGATGGTCTCTTCCGGTTTGGATAAAATCGCCCCGCCACCCAAAGCCAGATCTGCCAGTACCAAATCGTGGTTGGCAACCACGCAATCGACATCATCCAGCTCATCCCGCGCTTTGAAAAATGAACAGCTGCGTACAAAACTGCATTTTCTTCCCGTACATTGGCGATGATCGGTGGTTACCCGCTGCCAGCTGGACTGCTGTATCTCATCATCCCAATTATCGCGATCACCATCCCAGTGCCCATGGGAGAGTTTTTCCATCATGGTGCCGTACAGGCGCGACTCATCGGATGTAATACCGCTTTGTTCATCTTCGTAAAGGGGGATAAACTGGGTATCTTCCTCTGCGGATAATAGCTTATCCAGCTTGGCCAAGCATAAATACCGGCCCCGTCCTTTTGCCAATCGAAATTGAAAGTTTAATTCACTGAACCGCAGCAATTCCGGCAGATCTTTAAGCACCACCTGCTCTTGCAACGCGACAGTTGCAGTGGCGAGAACCAAGCGCTTATTAAGGGCTTTAGCTATAGGCAAAGCAGCAAGCAGGTAAGCAACCGTCTTACCCACACCAGTACCGGCTTCAATAACGCAGATATGGCTGTCGGATGCACGGTCCTCGTTGTCATCCAGAAGAATATTACCCAGGGTCCGGGCAATTTCTGCAATCATTAATTTTTGCCCGTAACGGGGCTTTAGCTCTTTTGCTGCAAGAAATTTACTGTAGGCCTGCTGAATAACCTCTTTGGTATTCGTGTCGAGCACTATTTTTCCCCAAGCCGGCGATAAACCGGATTGGCATAGCCGGTCAACAGCACTTTTTTCACAGCCTCGTTACACGTCGCAATACGCTCCTTAAATTTGGATCGCTCCTGATCCCAACCCCTGGAGGAAAAATCTATCCCCGCTTCGCTTACGGCAATTGTTGGTGTTTTCTTTTCTAATAGCTCATACGCAAAACCGTTGCTTGGATGCAACACGTATTTTTCTTCTATTTGTTGATCAATCGCAACAGCAACTTCATCGACATTTTCGTATTCCTCTGTCAACGGTGTACCAAAAGAAACATGCACCGCTTCTTTATAACCGGTAATACCGCGGGCAATACTCTGAACGTCTTCGTGCTCATCTTTGGTATAACTGCCGTGAACCGATTTTTGATGCAGCTCGCGAGCTTTTTCCATATCACACGCATCGTAAGCGTAAGAAATGCTAACCGGCACAATACGCGCTTCGCGAATAAATTCAGCAAAGGTTTGTGTTTTAGGTTTGCTAATAGCAAGCATATTAATCAATGCAGGATTGGTCTGATCCAGACCATCTTTGGCCCTACCTTCTCGCTGGGCGATCCATACGTTCTCTTTGTCATTAACAACCGAATGGTGAATATAGCTAGATAGCTTTTTTGCGGCCTGTAATTTTTCCCGACGAGAAGAAAGCCCGCGGCGAACGATAAAACTTTTGTTGAGCCGCATTATGTCCGAAGCAAAAGGTTTAGACAGTAGATTATCGCCGATGGCTATACGTAAGGTGGAAAAGCCGTTGTGATAAAGCCCCCAATTGACAAACGCCGGGTCCATGGCGATATCGCGGTGATTACTAATAAAAAGGTAAGACTCATCGGCATTCAATTTATCCAACCCAGAAAAACTTAAATGATCTACCGTCGTTTTCAGGGATTTCGCCATATATTTTTCGACTAAGGCCTGAAAATCTGCAACAGTTTGAATATGAGCCATCTCTCCCGCCAAACGCTTGCGTACCAGCGGCCTCAATGCGGGAGCTGCAAATCTGGAGATGGTCGGTAATTTAAGCTTGGCCACGGTATCCAGCAGTTCTTTATCTACCAGTAAGCGTTCCAAAATTGGCCGCACTTCGTCATCGTTATAGGGCCGAATATCTTCAAAATCCGCCATAAGTTTTTTACTCACCATTACTTTTATGCCCGGTTCATCCCTCTGAGGAGGGGAAAAACCCTTTAGAAAACAAAACCAAGCATTATACCGGCTGATGACTTCTGATCCTATGTTTGCCTTACCACAGCGCAGATTTTTTTTGCTGTGATACACTCTTTTCTGGATTCCAGTATAGAGAGCCTTACACCTACGCGATGAAAATCCTTCTTGTTGAAGACAGCCCTACATTACGTTACGCCACCAGCACTTATATTCGCCAAGCTGGCCACGAACCCATTATTGCCACCTGCGGCGAAGAAGCCTTGCAAGTTGTCGATAATACACCGGTCGACATGGTAATTATGGATGTTGAAATGCCCGGCCTGGATGGCTTTGAAACCACACGACTAATCCGTGAATGGCTGGGAGATCACTGGGTACCCATAATCTTTGTAACGGGCTGCAATGATGAAAAGAGCCTGAAGGAAGGCATTGAAGCTGGCGGAGACGATTACCTGATCAAACCCGTTAGCTCCGTTATTCTCACTGCAAAAATACGAGCAATGGGGCGCATTGCCACCATGCGTGACCAGCTCAACGAGGCCAATAAAGAGCTACTATTTTTAAGTGAAAAAGACGGTCTCAGTGGCCTCTATAATCGCCGAACATTTGACACGAAAGCCGAAGAGCACTGGAAGCTATCTACTCGGACCCAGGAACCCCTATCTATCCTGCTTATGGATATCGATCACTTCAAACTCTATAACGACACATATGGCCATCAGTCTGGAGACGAATGCATTCGCTTGATATCAACAGCCATTAAACGCTGTGTTAATCGCCCCGGAGACTTGGTCGGCCGCTACGGGGGGGAGGAGTTCATCGCTCTGCTGCCCAACACAACGGAAGAAGGCGCTCTGCATGTTGCAGAACATATAAGGAAAACAATTGAAGCTCTGCGTCTTAAGCACAGAGGGCTGACTCAGAATGATCGCGTGACCATCAGTATTGGCGCTTCAGTGACAAACGTTACTACTGGTACGAGCCTATCCCATCAAGTCGCCATGGCCGACCAAGCGCTGTACAAGTCGAAGCACAAGGGCCGCAACCGAGTAACACTTGCCACCTACACCCCAAATGCCTGTGTCCTTGCCGTAGATAACGACCAGAACAGCCTAGCTGCTCTGGAGGAAACACTCGACGGACACTGCGCACTGGTCACCTCACAAAGCAAAGAGGAGTCTTTACTCCTCGTAAGTGAGCTGAAGCCCGATATTATATTGATCAATGCCCACCTGCTCGATACCAACGGCTACGAAATATGTCAGGCACTTAAAGGTAACGACAAAACGAACGAAACCCCAGTGATACTGACTTCAGATGGTGAGAAAGAGGAATTAGAGAGCTTCAGCAAGAAATTTCATGCCAATGCTTATCTACAGAAACCATTTAATACGCATCAACTATTGGCTAAAATTCGACTGTATCTAAGCAAATAGAGTAAGAGCCGCCGCTAAAGAATGCCGGTAATACTGAAAACTATACACACACAAAAAAGGCCGCTTATATAAGCAGCCTTTCTCTACAATGCCATAGGTATTTTCTACGTTATTCCAAGTTTGTTTTAATGCAAACCCAAAACAAACAGTGGACATCATCGTCCTTTGCCTCTTCAGCAATATCGACTTTGGCGGGAGCTTCACGGGTGATCTCTTCGCTGCTGATATTGCCGTCTCCATTTTGGTCAAAACGCTCAAAGCTGCCTAGATATGAGCAATATTCATCACCAGACAAATTGCCATCCTGATCCAAATCCAACTTGCTAAAGCGTGCTTTTAGCAGCATTTCACGTTTTTCGGTATCCAGATCGAGATACTCCTCGAACGAAACACCGCCATCAGCATTACCGTCCATACGAGAGAAGATCTGTTTTCTTTTTTCCGAAATTTCGTCGACGGTAATGACTTTATCGCCATTTTCGTCATACTTTGCCAACAACCAAAGATCTTCAGCACCAGTCTCTGGTTGTGCCACTACATTCCCTGAAAGTATACAGCCCGCAAGCACCGCTCCTGCTAGCCCTCGGAGAACATTAAGGCCCGTCATTACTTCCACCTCGTATCACTTTGTGATGTTGTTATATTATATTAGGCGCTCTTTTAGCACCGAAGTTCACCCTCCATGATTAACTTGATTCCTGTTAACTGAGTTTCAAGCTTATTACTACCTGTATAAAAGTGTAAACCCGACACTCAATTCAACACAGGCTCAAGTTCACACTTTTGGATGAATTATTAAAACCGATTATGCCTAATTAACGAACAGATAGAAAGCTCTGATTATAAAAGCACCACGAGCTTAATAACTCTATCTATATCAAGAACCTAACCACGCCACAAGATGTCGTCTAAATAAAAATTAGCGTCAATGAATAAACGCAAAACAAGCACTAAAGGATGACGAACAACAGCGCCAAATTAAAGATTTAGCTGTCACAAGTCACCGATCCGACGATGAAACCAGTTGACCTCGCGGGAATGAGCTTCAACTTGATCAACCACATCAAGAATCATGGCAAACAGTGCCATACGAACCAACACTCCATTGTCTGCTTGGCGGAAAATCGCAAGGTTCGGATTTTGGTTAAGGTCGTTATCCAACTCGTTGGCATCCGATCGGGAATCCCGGGGTAAGGGATGCATAATCACCGTATTCGGCTGACAGAACTCTGTATAAATTGCCTGATTAAGGCGGAAGCGACCACGATAAAGGTCCGCCTCTTCCTTGGACGCAAAACGCTCCTCCTGAATACGGGTCGAATAAACGATATCGACCTGGCTGATACTTTGGTTCAATTCCGAGGATATCGTTACGGTATGGCCTCCCGAGCGCAGCGACTCAACATAACTCTCTGGCATCGCCAGCTCTTCAGGGGATACCAGAACCACATCCACTTTGTCATACAGAGCCAGTAATCGACTAAGGGAGTGCACCGTGCGTCCGTACTTAAGATCGCCGATCATAGCAATACGCAAGCGGTCCATACTTCCACCTTTAGCCTTCACCTCTTTTTGAATGGTATACAGATCTAACAATGCCTGGCTGGGATGCTCGTTAGCGCCATCACCACCATTCACAACAGGCACCCGACTGGCAGAGGCAAACTCAGCCACCGAACCCGATTCTGGATGACGCATACAGATCACATCGCTATAGCCCGAAAGCACTCGCGCGGTATCGTAAAGTGACTCGCCTTTGGCAATTGCCGAACTTTTGAACCCTGTCGTTTCCCTCACCTCGCCACCCAACAGGTTGAAGGCGCAACCAAAGCTCACACGCGTACGCGTGCTGGGTTCGAAAAACATATTACCGAGAATCGCACCTTCAAGAACACGTGTTACCCGTTTGCGCAACGCATAGGGCTCCATACTGTCCGCAACAGCAAAAATTTGTTCAATATCGGCACGAGTAAATTGTTCAACAGAGAGAATATGGGAACCGGCAAATTTCACTGTAGGCGACCTCTTAGATGGTGGGATTTGATATTGGCGGCTATTCTACTGCCGAGCGAAACCCAGCCCAAGCGATAAAAATCAAGAAAAGCTATTTGACGCAAAAGAAGGCCATTTAGATTCAAGTAAATAGTTATTGCTATGGGCGACGACCATTAACGGCAACGTCCGCCTTGCCAATCAACGCTTTTAGAATCGCTCTGAGTATGCCTGAATTTGATCCGGTATTTCGTAAGCCACAAAACGTCTAAAAACCAGCTAAGCTTCCGGTATCAGTTATAAACAGCAGACTCAATCAAAGGCCAACTTTGTTAGGGGATCCAATAGTGGCAAGTCGTACGGAAAAGCTCTTCAAATACTGCTCTATCGAAACCGCAAAGCAAATTATTACCGGGCTCAGCCTGCGCTGGAGCGCTCCAATCGTCTTTGCAGACCCCTTAGAGCTCAATCACACAACACACTTCAACCTGGAAACGGAATCACTGCTGCAAGCCACTATAAAGCTGGCAGCTTCCATGGTTTTCGCCTCCAGCACCCCCAATGGCGATACCCCCTTAATTAACGCTATTCGCCGCTGGCGTGAAGATGAGCGATTTGCTGCGCCCGAAGAGGCCGAAGGCGTACTTCGCGAGCTACTATCAAAAATGGTAGACCAGCGTATGCTGGTTATTGAGGAATTTCACAGACAGTGGATGGATTACAACCGTAAGATTCGCATCTGCAGCTTTAGCAGCCGGCCGGACAATATGACCGCATGGGATCTATTCGCTGATGGACATAGGGGCGTATGCTTACGCTTCGACTGCACAGAGCAATCTAGTACTCGTCAACCACGACAAGTAGAGTACAGCAATAACCGCCCGGAACTGATTAAACTGCGCGATCAGGTGGATGCGATTCTCTTTAATATCCCACAAAACCAGAACTTCGTTTTTGAATCGCTCTTTTCGCTGAAAGCCCCCCATAGAAAGCAGGAGCAGGAGTGGCGCTGCTTCCGCAAAACCAGTCATTCAGACACTGGAGAGAACCCAATGAATTGGGTTGATGACGTTCCCTTCGACCCAACCGAGCTGTCGGCCGCCTGCTTTGGTATCGAAACCAGCGAAGCCGATAAAAAATCAATTATCGCGCTAATGAAAGAACACCTCGGCGTGGCGCGCAGCTATCAAACCAACTTGGCCGCGGGCAAATACGAGCTAGAAGTTCAAAAAGCCTAAGCCCTCTCCTCCCCCCAGGATTGGAGCGCCGCTAACACGGGTAAGCGCTCTGTGGGCGCGTCTTTCTGCAACTCGACAATGGCAGCTTGATATTCACTATATGACAAGCAAGCATCTCCGCCGCCTTCTAACCTCTGCAGCTTATGCTCCCGCCACTCTAACTGCTCCTGCGAATTTAATGACTCAGGAAAGTTACGTGCTTTGTAGCGCAACACCATCGCGTTTAAACGGGCATCATTAAAAACAAAATTGGTCTCGGACAATTGTCCAGCACTTGCTTTGCGCAACTGAGCACAGCGCTTTTTATCTTCATCATTAAGAAAGCCGTTGTACAACTGCTGCTCCGGATCCGTTCGCGGAGCAAAATTTTCAGTCGAGTAGAGTTCGTTTAGCTTTGGCGACAAGTCACACAAGCGAAGCTGTTGCCAATGTTGCTCGCACAGGGCTTTATCGATCGTCAATCTCACCGCCGCCTTTTCATCCAGTAATTTGGGCGTGGCCAATACCGGACAGCGGTTCAAATGCACGAGTTTTAGGGGAATACGCTCTACACCTACCGGCAAATCCGCGGTAGCAGTAAACACCCGGTGGCGAATGGTCTCCACATCCAGCGTTATTAGCGGTGTGGGATCTACCGACAAATCATAAACAACCACGGCATTTTTATTGCTCGGGTGCATAGCCAGAGGCACAATTAAAGCGGCACAACCGTGCTCCGAAGAGAAGCGAGAAGAGATATGCAACAACGGTTTTTTACTGCCGACATCAAGCATTGACGCCACTTTTTGTTTGGCTTTATTGGCCAGGACATAGCGGTATAAATCCGGCTGGGCTTTACGTATCAGCTTGGCCAGCGCAATGGTCGCCTCCACATCGGAATACGCATCGTGAGCTGACTGATGCAAAATACCATTGGCTTGCGTCAGGTTTTCCAGCTTAAAACTGGGCTTACCCTCCACGGTAGGCCATTCGATGCCTTGGGGGCGCAACGCGTATGTCAAACGCACCATATCAATAATATCCCAACGGGAATTCCCGTTGCGCCACTCACGCTCGTAGGGGTCGTAAAAATTACGGAAAAGCGTGTAGCGCGTAACCTCATCATCGAAACGCAGGGAGTTATAGCCCACGCTACAGGTACCTGGTTGGGACAATTCCCGGTGAATTTTTCTTATAAATTCACTTTCAGTAAACCCCTCTTCCTGAGCTCTTTGTGGCGTAATTCCCGTCACCATGCAGGCTTGCGGCTGCGGCCAAATATCCTCCGGAGGCTTACAATAGAGCACCAACGGATCGCTGATAATATTCAGGTTTTCATCGGTTCGAACACCCGCAAACTGGCTGGGACGATCCACCGCCGGATTTGCACCCCAAGTTTCATAATCGTGCCAGTAAAAGCTGTTCATCACCCTCTCCAAATTGGTTATAATCGCCGCTGATTTTACGTATGAGCTGCACTATGAATGATCTCGAAAACCTTTTCCAGAATAACCAGCAGTGGGCAAACGCAATAAAAGCGGAAGACCCTGAGTTTTTTGAAAAACTATCCAAACAGCAAAATCCAGAATATTTGTGGATTGGTTGCGCCGACAGCCGCGTCCCCGCCAACGAAATTGTTGGCCTGCTACCTGGAGAACTCTTCGTTCACCGTAATATTGCCAACTGTGTGGTGCACACCGATCTAAATTGTTTGTGTGTTATTTATTACGCCGTTCAGGTACTGAAGATTAAACATATCATTGTTTGCGGCCACTACGGCTGCGGTGGTGTACATGCGGCTATGCAAAACCAACAATTTGGACTGGTCGACCAGTGGATACGCAATATCCGCGACGTGTACCATAACAACCAAGCAAAACTTGAAGCCGTTACCGATGAGAAAGCTCGCGTAGATATGCTGTGCGAATTAAATGTGCAGCAGCAGGTCGCGAACGTTTGCCATATTCCAGCAATACAAAACGCCTGGGCAAAAGGCCAATCTCTGGCTATACATGGATGGATTTACGGCGTTCAGGATGGCCTGCTGAAACAGATTACGGAGACATTCAACAGTATTGAGCAGATACCAGAGCACTACAGGGTATCGGGGCAGCCGTAACAGAAGGGGGGCGTAGCCCCCTTTTTTTAACCTTGCTAGCTGGCCCGAGAGAAGACAGGCCCAAAAGGATCAGGCCTTCGGCAGCGTTACCCCTGTCTGCCCTTGATACTTCCCGCCTCGATCTTTATAGGACGTATCACACACCTCATCACTCTCAAAAAACAGCATCTGGGCCACACCCTCATTCGCGTAAATTTTGGCCGGCAGCGGTGTGGTGTTGGAAAATTCAAGCGTCACATGCCCCTCCCACTCCGGCTCAAGCGGAGTGACATTAACAATAATACCGCAACGGGCGTAGGTCGATTTACCCAAGCACACCGTCAGCACTGAACGCGGTATACGGAAAAATTCCACCGTGCGAGCCAAAGCAAAAGAATTGGGAGGAATGATGCACACGTCGCTTTTGATATCGACAAAACTATTGTCATCGAAATTTTTGGGGTCAACCACCGCACTGTGCACATTGGTAAAGATTTTGAATTCATCGGAACAACGCACATCATAGCCGTAACTGGACGTACCATAGGAAATCAACCGCTGGTCGTTGCTATCGTAACGAACCTGGCCTGGCTCGAAGGGTTCGATCATGCCCTGCTGCTCTGCCATACGGCGAATCCAGTGGTCGGATTTGATGCTCATTGAAGTTCTCTCTTTTCAGCTATTCAATTTGAATGCGGGATAATAGTGTCGGCCGCATGGCGCTGCAAGTTAATCGTCGGAAAAAGAAATCTCCGGGCCAGCATTTCCCGCCAATGACTGCTGCCATAAGGCCAGAGCCACATGGCTGGCAATACTACGGTATTCCTTGCTGACGGCAGAATCAGGATCGGCAACCACAGGTGGTGTACCCGCATCGGTTTGCTCACGAATGGCAAGTGTCAGCGGTAAACGACCAAGGACACTTACACCATACTCATCTGCCAGAGCCTCACCGCCAGCCTCACCAAAGATGGCCTCGGCATGACCACAATTGGAGCAAATATGGGTCGACATATTCTCCACAATACCGAATACCGGAATATTCACCTTGGTAAACATTTCAATACCTTTGCGAGCGTCCAGCAGCGCAATGTCCTGGGGCGTGGTCACAATCACAGAGCCAGAAACCGGTACAGCTTGAGATAAGGTCAACTGGATATCACCCGTTCCCGGCGGCATATCGATTACAAGATAGTCAATGTCGTCCCAGTGAGTGCTTTGTAACAACTGCTGTAAAGCACCACTCACCATTGGCCCCCGCCATACCATCGGCGTTTTATCGGTGACCAGATTGCCCATGGATATCATTTTCAAACCCAGGGCATCAATAGGCTCAATCATGTTGGGGCCGTGCATTTCAGGACGTTTATCAGCTACGCCCAGCATCTGTGGCTGGCTGGGGCCATAGATATCAGCATCCAGCACGCCCACCTTCGCTCCCGCCAGCGCCAGCGCCAGCGCTATATTTACCGTTGTCGTCGATTTACCCACGCCACCCTTACCCGATGCCACGGCAACAATATTCTTCACTCCGGGAACACTGCTGACATTCGCCGCCTGTAAGGATTTTGCTGGCAGCACGGCGATGTTGAAGCCCACCTCTACCCGCTCCTGATCCAACGGCGACAATGCCCGCGCAATATCCGACTGGATGCGCCGGGTCAGCTCGTCATCGTGCACGCCCTGATTAACCAATATACGCACACCATTTTCGTGCGCCGACAGCTCGCAAATTGCGCGCAGGCTTTGCCCACCGATCTCTGGTAAAACCACCGCCGTTAAAGCTGAATCTACCTGCTGCATTAGGTCACTACTCATAAAAACTCCGTGAAAAATTTGTTGGGGCGCGCAGAAGGTAAGCAAATTACCACTCTCAACCCCACGATTCAATTTGGCTGTATTCAGGAGCCCATGATGCGGAAAAATCAAGTATTTAGTGGTATAGTTGCGCGCCCGAAATGCCCGCCACCCGCGGGCACCCATACTTTAGCTGTAGAAACGATCAAGTGACCATGACAGAACAACGCAAAATGCTAGTAACAAGTGCCCTTCCATACGCAAATGGCTCGATCCATTTGGGGCACATGGTAGAAACTATCCAAACCGATATCTGGGTGAGATTCCAAAAGCTGCGTGGTCACAACTGTATCTATGTATGCGCCGACGATGCCCACGGCACTGCCATTATGCTGCGCGCCGAGCAACTAGGGCTAACACCCGAGCAACAGATCGCCAACATCCAGGCCGAACATGAGGCAGATTTTAATGACTTCCTGATCGAGTTCGACAACTACCATTCCACCCATTCGGAAGAAAACAAAGAGCTGTCGAGCCATATTTACAAAAAATTGCAGGACAACGGCCATATCGATACCCGCACGGTCACCCAGGCCTACGACCCGGAAAAGCAACTATTTCTGGCCGACCGCTATGTAAAAGGTACCTGCCCGAAATGTAAAACACCGGATCAATACGGCGATAACTGTGAGCACTGTAGTGCGACTTACTCTCCCGTAGAGTTAATTAACCCGGTATCCGTTATTTCCGGTGCAACCCCAATCGCCAAAGATTCTGACCATTACTTCTTCACTCTGCCAGACTTTACCGATTTCCTGAAAGACTGGACCCGCGCTGGCCACCTGCAAGATGAAGTTGCAAACAAACTAGCCGAGTGGCTAGACAGCGGCTTGCAGCAATGGGATATTTCCCGCGATGCTCCCTACTTCGGCTTTGAAATACCCGGTCACCCCGGCAAATATTTTTACGTATGGCTAGATGCCCCCATCGGCTACATGGCCAGCTTTAAAAACCTCTGCGATAAAACCGACGGCTTAAACTTCGACGATTACTGGGCCAAAGATTCCAAGCATGAGCTTTACCACTTTATAGGTAAGGACATTATTAATTTCCACGCGCTCTTCTGGCCAGCCATGCTCAACGACTCAGGTTTCCGCACACCCACCAAGGTTTGTGTGCATGGGTTTTTAACCGTTGACGGTAAAAAAATGTCCAAGTCCCGCGGCACCTTTATTAATGCCCGCACCTACCTTGAGCATTTGAAACCGGAATACCTGCGTTACTACTACGCCACCAAATTAACCAATTCTGTTGATGACCTAGATTTAAATCTGGATGATTTTATCTCCAAAGTAAATTCCGATCTGGTTGGCAAGGTTGTCAATATTGCCAGCCGTACCGCCAAATTTGTGGCTAAAGCCGGTGGCAAGCTCTCCGGCAGTATTGCCAATGAAGAACTGTGGAATAAATTCCAGGCTGCCGATAGCCGAATTGCCGAAGCCTACGAAAACAGAGAGTTCAGCAAGGCCATGCGCGAAATTATGGCACTCGCAGATGCTGCCAACGAATATATTGCCGAGCAGGCTCCCTGGAGCCTAGCGAAAGAGGACGGCAACGAGCAAAAGGTGCTGGATATCTGCACCATGGGCGTCAACTGCTTTAAAGCTCTTATGACCTACCTAAAGCCCGTACTGCCTGCCACTGCAGAGGCCGCCGAATTATTTTTAAACACTAAACTAAGCTGGTCAACACCGGTTAGCTTCCTCGGCGATCACGAAATCAACAAATTCAAACCTCTTATGACACGAGTTGAGAGTGACAAGGTGCAAGCTATGGTCGATGCCAGTAAAGAAGATGTTGCCGAGGCTGCAGCAGAATCATCACCCAAAACATGGCTCGCAAAAGAACCGGTCGCCAATGAAATTGAGTTCGACGAATTTGCAAAAATAGATCTGCGCGTTGCCCTAATCGCCAATGCCGAGCATGTTGAAGGCGCAAATAAATTACTGCGCCTAACCCTGGACCTGGGCGGCGAAACCCGCAATGTTTTTGCAGGTATTAAAGGTGCCTACCAGCCGGAAGATCTGATTGGTAAAAAAACTATTATGGTCGCCAATTTAAAGCCTAGAAAGATGAAGTTTGGTTTATCTGAAGGCATGGTTCTAGCGGCGGGACCGGGTGGAAAGGATTTATTTATTCTGGAACCGCACGAAGGTGCGGAACCAGGCATGCGGGTGATGTAAGGCACTGTTTGGGAATAAATATATTCCAAAATAATTTCTTTTTGGCATATACGGGAATCTACAGTTTTTGATATTGTCCATCCCGCACCGATCGCATACGGCCCAAGGCAAAAGTATTACCCACAAGAGCACTTCAATTCATTCGATAATAGTGTTGTTATAGCGTTATCGAGAACAAGTCGAATTTGGCTGATAGTCAATTTGAGGAGTCCTGAAATTTAGTGTGGGTCAGCATATGACACCGAATTACGTCTGAAACACGCCGAAACCCCTCGCCTGGGGGCTCCACTTCCGCATCCTGCGGCCGAGGGTTTCAGAAGTAGCCCCTGTTATGTGCCCGCTAGCGACAAATCAAACCGGAGGAATTTTTATTAAAGCCTTCCAAAGGGAAAATATGTCGCTTTTGTATACAAGGTAAAAGCCCACGCTACGATAGAAACGACTGAGAAAGGCTAAACTAGAAACCGCAAAAACATGACTGAATTCGCGCTCATTTTATTAAGCACCGTACTGGTCAATAATTTTGTACTGGTCCAATTTTTGGGCCTGTGCCCGTTTATGGGTGTTTCCAATAAATTGGAAACCGCCATCGGTATGAGTACAGCCACCACCTTTGTACTTACGCTCGCATCCGTGTGCAGCTATATGGTCCACACCTGGATTCTCGACCCGCTTGGCCTTACCTATCTAAAGACGATCTCTTTTATTCTCGTAATTGCGGCCGTTGTGCAATTTGCCAAAATGTTTATCGAAAAAACCAGCCCGCTACTGTATCGAGTACTGGGTGTTTTTCTTCCGTTGATTACAACCAACTGCGCCGTATTGGGCGTCGCCCTGCAAAACACCAACAAAGCCCACAATTTCCTTGAATCCACTTTTTATGGGTTTGGTGCAGCCGTTGGTTTTTCCCTTGTGCTGGTCTTATTTTCGGCCATGCGCGAAAGACTCGCCGTTGCGGATGTGCCTGAAGCCTTTAAAGGTGCTGCAATCGGCATGATAACCGCTGGCTTAATGTCGCTGGCCTTTATGGGATTTGCCGGCCTCGTATAACACTATGATCGAATTTCTCATCCAAAACCCGATTCTCGGTGCACTTATTGCCCTCGGCAGTATGGCCGCCGTTTTTGGTGGCGTACTCGGCTTTGCCGCCATTCGCTATAAAGTCGAAGGCGATCCGCTAGTAGAGCAAGTTGACGAACTATTGCCGCAAACCCAGTGCGGCCAATGCGGTTACCCCGGCTGTCGCCCCTACGCACAAGCGATTGTCGAAGGTGATGCGATCAACAAGTGTCCTCCCGGCGGTCACACGACAATAGCCGCTCTCGCCAATTTATTGGATGTGGAAGCCCCGGCGCTGGACGAAGAACACGGCGAAGAGTCGGACGTCAAAAAAGTTGCCTACATTCGCGAAGATGAATGTATCGGCTGCACTAAATGTATTCAGGCTTGTCCTGTGGACGCAATTTTAGGCGCGGCCAAGCAAATGCACACCATTATCGGCTCCGAATGCACAGGCTGTGACCTCTGCGTAGAGCCCTGCCCTGTGGACTGTATTGATATGCTCCCCGTGGAGACGGGCCTCAATAGTTGGAAATGGGCTTTACCAAAGCCCTCTCAGATTATTGCAACTGATCGCGATCAGGAGCATGTCGCATGAGAAAAATTTTTGATATTCACGGCGGCGTTCATCCGGCCGAAAATAAACACCAGTCAACCCAAGAAGTCATTGGCACTATTCCACTGGCCGACGAAATTATCCTGCCTCTAAACCAGCATATTGGAACGCCGGCACAAGCCGTTGTTAATGTTGGCGATCACGTTTTAAAAGGGCAGCTTATTGCCGAAGCCGAAGGCGTTTTTAGTGCGTCGGTTCACGCGTCAACATCCGGAAATATTACAGCGATTGAAGAAAGAGCCGTTCCTCACGCCTCGGGCATGACCGCGCGCTGTATTGTTATTAAGCCAGATGGTAAAGACCAATGGATCACGCTGGAAAGCTGTGACGACTTCAGCAAACTTGCCCACCACGAACTGGTAGAAAAAATTCGAGTAGCCGGTGTTGCCGGTATGGGCGGTGCGGGTTTTCCCACGGCAGTCAAAGTTAACCCGCGCGCAGACAATAAAATCCATACGCTGATTTTAAACGGCACCGAATGTGAGCCCTATATTACCGCTGACGATATGCTGATGCGTGAGCGCGCTGATGAAATTATTGACGGCGCTCAATTATTAGCACAACTGCTAGATAACCCCACCGATGTCCTGGTAGGGATTGAAGACAACAAGCCCGAAGCCATCGCAGCAATGAAAAAAGCTGCCGAAGGTACCAGCATAGATATTGTTATTTTTCCCACCAAATACCCTTCCGGTGGCGAAAAACAACTTATTGAAATTCTGACCGGCAAACAGGTTCCCAGTGGTGGCATCCCCGCACAAATCGGCATCGTTGTACAGAACGTGGGTACCGCTGTCGCCGCCTATCGCGCCGTGCGTTACGGTGAACCCCTGATTAGTCGCGTAACCACGATAGTGGGCGAATCCTTGCAGCAGCAACGCAATATTGACGTCCCGCTGGGTACACCCATTGCGCATATTCTTAAGGCCCACGGTTGGGACGCAACCAACTGTGCCCGCTTGATCATTGGCGGCCCAATGATGGGCTTTACAGTTGAAGCTTTAACAACTCCCATCATTAAAACCAGCAATTGCATTTTAGCACCATCAAATGACGAAATGCCCTCGCAACCACCGGCACAAGCCTGTATTCGCTGTGGCATGTGTGCAGAGGCCTGCCCTGCGAACTTATTGCCACAACAATTATTCTGGTACGCCCAGAGTGAAAACTTCGAACAGTTACGCGAGCACAATTTATTTGACTGTATCGAGTGCGGTGCCTGCTCCTTTGTATGCCCCAGCAATATTCCCCTGGTGCAATACTATCGTGCATCGAAAGGTGAAATTCGTAAACTGGATATGGAAAAAGAAAAGTCCGACCGTTCACGTTTACGTTTTGAAGCTCGCCAGGAACGTATCGCTCACGCAGAAGCGGAAAAAGAAGCCAAGCGCATCGCCCGTAAAGAAGCTGCGGAAAAAGCGAAAAAATTACTGGCAGAAAAAGCCGCAGAAGCGCCAGCAAAAGATATTGTGACAGAAGCCGTCGCATCCGCAAAAACGAAAGAGCTTGATCCTGAAAAGGAGAAAGCCAAGCTGGATCGTGCACTTTCCAGTGCATCCAGCCGCGTAGAGCGAGCTAAAGATTCGCTTGCCAGTGCGCAGAACGAAGGTGCGGACGAGGCGCGCATCGATTCGCTAAAAGCTCGCTTAAAACAGTCAGAGCAAAAAGTAGCCGACGCAAAAGTCAAACTAGAGCAATTCGGCAGCAAGCTTGCGTCGCAAGGTAGCGTGGCCAAAACTGTCGAGAAAAAAATGACCGCGTCACCCAAAGAGCAGATGGAAAAGGCCGTTGTCACCCTGGAAAAGCGCATTGCAACCGCAAAGGAAAAACTGGCTGAAGCCGAGGAGCAACAGTCACCGTCTGTAGGTGCATTACAGCAGGGTATTAAAAAACTTCTGCAAAAACTAGAAACCAACCGCAAAGAATTGGCAGAAATTGAGCCATTGTCTCCGGTTGATGGTACCGGCCCCGGCGCAGGAAAGACCGAAGAAAATGCCGCTCAGGCGGCCATTGAACGAGCAAAAGCCAAAGCGGCTGCACAGGCAAGCATGAGTAACGAAGAGAAAGCCGTAGCGAATATTAAATCGCTGGATGCACGATTAGAAAAAGCCCGACAACGGCTGAAAAAAGCGCAGGAAGAAAGCAACGACAATATTGAGGCTTTCCAAACCGGAGTCGAAAAGCTGGAAACCAAACTTGCCGACGCCAAAGTCGCCATAGAAGAAGGCCAGAGCTAATTATGGCATTTATTAAAGTTACCTCACCGCACGCTCACCGCCCCGGCAATACCGGTACGGTAATGAAAACCGTCTTGCTGGCAACAGTTCCAGGTATTGCGGTTATCACGGCTTTTTTTGGCCCCGGCACGCTGTTAAATATTGTGTTAGCCAGTCTTTTTTGTCTGGTTTTTGAAGCGGCCTTTTTGAAGCTACGCAACAAAACCGTCGCGTTTTATTTACAGGACTACAGCGCGCTGTTAACAGCAGTACTACTCGCACTGACGCTGCCCCCCTATGCCCCCTGGTGGTTGGTGGCAACCGGCTGTTTTTTTGCCATTGTCGTCGCAAAGCAACTCTACGGTGGTTTAGGCTACAACCCGTTCAACCCAGCGATGGTCGGCTATATTGTGCTACTCATTTCCTTTCCTCTCGAAATGAGCCAGTGGCCAGCAGCAGTCAGCGCTTTAAGTGACGGACAATCGCTGCCAAGCATTAGCCAGACCCTGCAGCAGGTCTTTCTCGGTAACCCCATTGACGGCTATACCGCCGCGACGCCTCTCGATGTCCTTAAACAAAACAATTCCCTCGAGCTAAATGAGGTTTATAAAACTGATGCGGGTTTTATTGCTGGGTACTGGGCCGGAGCGGGTTGGGAATGGGCAAACCTGGCATTCCTTCTTGGTGGAGCTTTTCTACTTTATAAAAAAGTTTTTACCTGGCACGCACCAATCGCAATGCTGACCAGCCTTAGTGTTTTATCTGCACTTTTTTACGATGGAGGCAGCTCTGGCAGTACAGGGTCTCCTCTGTTCCATTTATTCTCCGGTGCAACAATGCTGGGTGCATTTTTTATTGTCACCGATCCTGTCACCAGTGCCGTAAGTAATAAAGGTCGGTTGATTTATGGAGCGCTAATCGGCGTATTGCTATTTGTTATTCGCGCATGGGGCAACTACCCAGATGCACTCGCCTTCTCGGTGCTGCTACTGAATTTCGCCGCACCTTTTATCGATTATTACACCAAGCCCAAGACCTACGGGCATAAAGCAGGTTAAGCCGTGTTAGGACAATCGATCAGCAAAAACAGTTTAATCCTTGCCGCTTTCGCGCTGGTAACCGCCGGTATTCTAGCGACTACGTACCAGGCAACAGCCACGCGGATAGCTGCGGCAGAAAGAAAAGCCGCTCAGGCCGCGCTATTGGAAATCGTGCCGGCGAACCGTCATAACAACGATATGCTCTCGGACACTGTCAGCCTACAGCAGCCATTGCTGACAGAGCTTGGCCTTAAAGATAGCGCCACCATTCACCTCGCCTACCAAAACGGTAACCCCGTAGCCGCGATCATCCCCTCGATGGCCCCGGATGGTTACAGCGGCGATATTAAGATGATTATCGGTGTAAATGCCGATGGTAGCGTAGCGGGTGTTCGTGTATTAACCCATAAAGAAACACCTGGCTTAGGTGATAAAGTGGACTTACGCAAGAGCGATTGGATTCTGGGTTTTGATGGTAAATCGCTCAGCAACCCCAACGCAGAGAGTTGGGCCGTGAAGAAAGACGGTGGCAATTTCGATCAGTTTACCGGCGCCACTATCACACCACGTGCGGTGGTAAAGCGCGTTAAGCAAACACTGGAGTTTTACCGGAAACACCAACAACAAATATTTAAACCAACTGAGGGCGAGTAAGCTATGGCTAGCTATCAGGAAATTACCGCAAACGGCTTGTGGAAAAACAATCCAGCACTGGTTCAGTTGTTGGGCTTATGCCCTTTACTGGCCGTCACCGGCTCCGTGGTGAATGCGCTGGGCCTGGGTATTGCCACCATGCTGGTACTGATGGGATCGAATATTTCGGTCTCATTAATTCGCCACGCCGTAAGCGATGCCGTAAAACTACCTGCTTTTGTGATGATTATCGCTGCCTTTACAACTTGCGCCGAACTACTTATGCAGGCCTTCACCTACGAGCTTTATCAAATTCTAGGTATTTTTATCCCTCTGATAGTAACCAACTGTTCCATTCTCGGGCGCGCCGACGCCTTCGCTTGCAAAAACCCGGTTCTACCTTCGGCTGTAGACGGTTTTATGATGGGCCTGGGTTTCTTACTGGTACTGGTCACCATCGGTGCCCTGCGCGAAATACTCGGTACAGGAACCCTGTTCGACAATATGCATTTACTCTTCGGTGAAGGTGCTCGCAACTGGACGCTGAATGTATTTGGCGACAACTACAAAGGTTTTCTCGTTGCCGTGCTACCACCCGGGGCATTTTTAATTGCCGGCTTGTTAATTGCCACTAAAAATATGATCGATACGTATTTGAAAAAACAGACGGAAAAAAGCAAGGTCGCCGCAAGCAAGGGCTCCAAGCGAGTGAGAACAACCGGTCAAGTTGCCTGAAGCACTTCCACTCTCGGCACCCGACACAGCGCAATTAGTACAGATCGTATTGAATTTATGATCAGTGGGTAATCTCCAGCCACTCCAACAACGGCTGCCACTGTTCTATGTCTCCAGCCACCATCCCCGGCGGCAAATCGAAGATCGTTACGCCTCGATCCATCGCTTTTACGTAATTTTGGGTATCGCGTAAAGTTGCCACCAGAGGCAACTCTATGCGCTGAAGGAATTCCAGCAGCACACGGAAATAGCGAGTTTTTACCCGCGAACGATTGGCAACCAAACCGATTTTAATTGATGATTCCATCACCCCCGAGCGATACAAGCCCATAATAAAACGCAAACAAGCTTTTATATCGGTTGGAGAGGAAAGAACGGGAATCAGTATACGGTCATCACCCTGAATAATTTCCGCTACATGGTCCAGATCCCAGGCTGCAGGCATATCGTGTACAACCAGCTCAGCCGTGCCCTCCTCTATAGGTTGATCTACCGCAGAAGCGATCAGATCAATATGGGAATAACACTCAGACCGGCTACCCAACCAGTCCGAACTGGAACGCTGGGCATCGTGATCCACTAACAGCACCCGTTTTCCGCTATTCGCGAAATAGCCTGCCAGCTGGGTGGCTATTGTCGTTTTACCACAACCACCTTTTGGATTGGCGACAAAGATCTGGGTCATAGAGGCAACCAGGGTCCATGATTATCGGAAAAGCTTTTGAGGGAAATCGCTTAACAGGCTAGTCATTATTGTTTAAACGCCCTTTTATTTATAGCAGATATACCAACAGAGGGACTCGCTGATTGTACATGCAAAGCAGTTAATCCGTTTCCCGCTGCTCTGCAACCAACAATGCCCCGATCAGCGCACGGCTTTTAAGTAAGGTTTCGTCCAACTCCTGCTGAGGATCAGAAAGGTCGACAATAGCACCACCCACCCCAATATTGGCAACACCTCTATGAATAACCACGGTTCGAATAACAATATTGAGATCTGCACAACCATTAAACGCCAGAAAACCAATACTCCCGGAATAAATTCCTCTGGCACATTTTTCCATTCCCCCTAGAAGCTCCAGAGTCCTCTTTTTGGGAGCCCCGGTCATACTACCTCCGGGGAAACACGCTTTAACACAATCGACAGACGAACTGCCCCGTTTTAGGTGACCGCGTACGGTGCTAACCAACTGGTGAACAGTGGCATAGCTTTCAACATTAAACAGTTTGTTAACCTGCACACTGCCAATATCACAGACCTGTCCGAGATCATTTCTCAGCAGGTCGACTATCATTAAATTCTCTGCGCGATCCTTTTCGTTATTAATCAGATCAGAAATTAGCGCCTCATCTTCCAGTGCTGTCACACCCCGTTTTCGCGTACCTTTAATGGGTTTGCTTTCTACCATTCGCTGTTGATCGATCGTTAAAAAGCGTTCGGGTGAAGAACACAAAATGTGAGTTTCACCGAAGGCCAGAAAACAGGAGTAGGGAGCCGGGTTTAGGGCGCGCAAGGCTGAATACACCGAGAAGGGGCTTGCGTCCGTTTGTTTAAACAGCTGGTTGGTCAAGCAAATCTCGTAACTCTCGCCTTCACGTATCGCCTCCTTCGCCCTTTCGATAACTGCAATATACTCATTTTCCGACAGCGCTCGAGAATACTTATCAATACTTGAATCAATGGCCTCCTCAGCGGCAAGCTGATGTACAGCGTCTAGCTTTTGTCCGGCGAGATTGTTCAGTACCAATTCCATCTGCTCCAGCCAAGCTTTCCCGCGAGCCTGTTGGCTGCGGAACTCCAAGCAAACCAGATAGATGACATCTTCGTCGTGATCAAAGACCAGTACTCGGTCTGCGAGCAGCCACTGGGCGTCAGGCACTGAACTGCTGAACTCGTTGCGATAACCACATTCAGCTTTCAACTCATAACCAAAGTAACCGACATAGCCCAAATTAAAATCAAAGGGCAAGTTGTCAGTAAAGGTTTCGTAGCGCGAGAGTTGTCGCTGTAAATAGCTAAAAACGCTATCCCTTAATTCTGTGGATTCCCCTCCTCGCGTCACGGTCAGACTTTGATCCAGCGCTCGATAGCTGATAAATTCAGAGAGAGGCCCGTTGCCATCACCCATAAATGAAAAACGTGTCTCTTCCGTCTGCAGAGACGAATCCAACCAAAAAGCAGGTCTCGACTCCTGAAATAATTCGCGAAAGGCCAGCTCTGAATTCAGCGTGAACGGCAGCCGCCGATAAAAAATCGTCGGATTTTCCGCTGTCGCCGGGAACGCTGGGCTTTCGTTTACAGGTTCTGTTTTTAACGATTGTTCCAGAATAACGCCCGAATTCAGGCCGGGGTGATACTTGTGGTAATCAACCGTCAAATCCCTGAAGTTTTTTAGAATCTGAAAACCGTATTCAGAGCAAATAGATTCCGGGTGAAACTGCACACCCCACATTGGCCGTGATTTGTGGCGTACCGCCATAACGATGTTGTTTGTTGAAAATGCCGTAACCTCCAGTGCATTAGACACTTCACTGGCCACCAAGGAATGATAACGCACAGCATTAAACGGAGAGGGTATATGTTGAAATAGCTCGCCTTTGGAATGGTGAATCACACTAACCCGGCCGTGCATAACCTTATCAGCGTAGTCAACTTTGCCGCCAGTGTAATGGCACAAGCCCTGATGCCCGAGACAAACACCCAGAACAGGAATTTGAGACTGCATAAGAACTTCTCGACAAACACCAAAATCCGATTCTTTCTCGGGCCTTCCTGGCCCTGGACTGATAACGATATTATCGTAGCCCCGCTTTTTAATCTCCTCCCAGCTAATAGCATTGTTGCTCACCACCTCTGGCGGAACTCGATTTACCTCGGCAATCAGCTGGTAAAGGTTATAGGTAAAGGAATCGAAATTATCGATAAGTAGCGTTTTCAAAAGCGAACCACCGGGCTAAAACCTGCCAGTTAATTACTTGCTTGTCAGCAATTCGATTTTGTAGCCATCCGGGTCTTCGACAAATGCCAGCACGGTTGTTCCGTGCATCATTGGTCCGGCTTCGCGTACAACCTTGCCGCCAGCCGCTTTTATCTTGTCACAAGCTTTATAGACATCCTCAACGCCAATAGCCAAGTGCCCAAAGCCGGTTCCCACGTCATAGGAAGGTGTATCCCAGTTGTGGGTCAGCTCCAGCACTGTTGAATCGGACTCATCGCCATAACCCACAAATGCGAGCGTAAAGCGACCATCTGGAAATTCATTTTTCCGCAGTAACGTCATGCCCAATACGTCCGTATAAAAGGCAAGGGATTTGTCCAGATCACCGACTCGTAACATGGTGTGTAAAAATTGCATAGGGAGGATCTCCTAAAACAGGGAGTTAATATGAAAGGCAGCGAAGGATACCCTCTGTGTTCGGGGTTTGGCAATCAAATTGCCGGATCCACTCTCATCCACGAAGCGACAAAGCCGGAAAGGTAGTCTATGCGCTTCTGAAAGCGAGAAGAAGGGACTCCTCGCAGCTCTACCCAGTAGTAGCGATCTGACATAATTTGAAAGAACTCGTCTAAGCGACCAGAAACGAGGGCCGGTTGTAGGCGTTCGCGCGTTGCGCCGGTGAACTCGCGCTTGAACTTCAGATCCAAAATCACGTCCTTTATTACTTGTGGTATATCCTGCCAGGGAGTCAGGCCATATTTTTCGACGATATCTTCCTTATGACAGATATTGATGATATCGCCTTCGAATTCAGACATGAGTAAATTAAATAACCCGTACTGCGATTCTGCAGATATCTCGATTCGATTGAAGCCAAAGTCCTTTAAAAATCTTCTCGCTTTTACTCCCGATAAATGTCTGCAGCCACTAAGCTTTCTAGCATCCTGCGCTTTCACTCCCACCTCCATCAAGTCATCAAATATCTCCGTCTCAGAACGTTCTTTTAAATCATAACCACGACCAATAGTTACACCCGACTCTGCGGTCGGCACCCGGGGCTTACGACTGAAATTACGCCCACGCTCTTCCGACCCTTCACAGTCAAATGTTAACTGGCCACAACCAACGGAGAAATACACACTTTCGTCGTGAGGAAGAGCAAGTGTTTCAGAAGAGTTATAAATGGACGAATCGGCAGTATCATCACGTTCAAAACGTAGGGCTGAAAATTCAATTTTAGCCTGGGGAATAATCAAATCAGCGCCTGCCCGTAAATCTTCAGGATGCGTTCGATACAGGGTGTTCGCAGAAAGGAGCCGCCCCAAAGTTAATCGATAACGCTTGGCAATTTGTGAAAGCGTTTCTCCTGTAGAAACCGTATGTTTTACATCACCGTCTGCCATGTAAAAACCCCTGTGGAAAGCCAACAAACACCCTGACACATAATATTAAGGTGAATCTTTACAGGAAAATTACAGTCGACAAAAAAATAATAGCTTTTCCAAAACAAAAATATCTATCTAAGAAATAAAAAATCCGTCCTTTTACTGCTTTCCTCGTATTCACATAATAGTAACAATGCTATGGCTCACCCCAGCTAGAAATAGACTCGCACAGATTTTCAAGCCACTTACTACGCTGAGCATCGGTCATTATTTACGCTAAATGATGGCATTCCTGTGACGTTGGGCCCTGCCCGATCACAACTTGACACAGGAATCTGTCTGAAAGAGATTACCCACTGCCTGAATTGGTATTCCATTGTCTAGAAAAGCATTAATTCGTAGTGACAGCGTACCGGGTAAAGATTAATGCCCATACGTCTTACAGAAGAGGCTGGCGTCCCAGGTTGAACAACCACCGCATCAACTCTCTAATGCCAACCAACATCTCGAGTAATGGGTTTCGATCAGGTAAGGAACGCAAGCGCCCACAACCCCTAGCCGTTAAAATACGTCCCTACTTCTATCAACGCGTTAAGCTAGTTTCTGGCATTGTCCATAAAAACTCTGTCGATAATATTTCACCTTGAATACAGTTCACAGTCTCTAGCAGGTTGTTGAAACAACGTAAGTGAGGCTGTCAGCGCAAAACAAAAACGGGTGAAAAAGCGGGGGGCTATGCTGAATCAATAAGCCTTTTGAACCCATTTTTAACACCTCGCTGTCAACGCAAATAGCTTTTCGACAGCCTACTTACCAGGACTGGCTCGATAACTTAATTCCCACAATATTGTTTCAGAAACTCGTGATGGGCAGGCATCTTTGCAATACCCTGAGTAACGCTCGTTTTAAGCGAACTTAGCGCGGAACCCAGCTGCTGGTCGCTCATCAGGCGCCCTATCAAATGGTAATTATCCATATGCAAGCCCTGCCCCATCATGACCTGCAACCACGAATCAATCTGAAACACATCACCTTCTGCCTGACTTACAATGCCACTTTCTTTGAACAACTCGAGGCGATCCGAGAGCGACTGAGGTATATCCAAGTTTTTACAGAACTTCCAAAACGCAGTGTCTTCTCTTTGTGTAACTTTGTAGTGCAAAATTATAAAGTCACGAATTCGCTCAAGCTCCAGACTTGTTCCATCATTAAATTGCTTGATGAGTGAATCTGCAACGCCATTGAAGGGGAATAGCTGCATTAGTCGAGTAATACCAATCATGATCAGGTGTATACTCGTAGACTCTAGCGGTTCCAAAAAGCCGCTAGACAACCCTAGAGCAACGCAGTTTTTATTCCACGCTTTTTTGCGGCGGCCAGTGGTATATTTAACTTTAAACGGTTCTGTTGAGACTTTTCCGTCTAAGCTCAAAAGCAGCTGTTCCAGCGCTTCATCATCCGACATATACTCGCTGCAATACACAAGTCCGTTACCCATACGCTTTTGCAGAGGAATCTGCCAGCGCCATCCCGCATCATGCGCTACCGCTCGAGTGTAGGGGGGGATTGGGCCACACATTTCGGACTGAACGGCAAGCGCACGGTCTGTTGGCAACCAGTGCGACCAGTCCTCGTATCCGGTTTTTAATGTCTGCTCAATAAGGACGCCTCTGAACCCAGTGCAATCGATAAAAAAATCGCCGTCTACATTAGCGCCTGAGTCTAGTGCAAGAGAGGTAATAAACCCCGAATCCGGATTTTGATTGACCGAAACAATTTTTCCCTCAAGCCGTGTAACGCCACGTTTTTCTGTTATGGTCCTGAGAAATTTTGCATACAATGAAGCGTCCAGATGGTAAGCGTAGTTGAGCCCGCCTTCTGGTGACAAGGCAAACTTGCCTGCTAGCGCCGCTTGGAGTTCGGGACAATAATCACCTAAATCACCCGCTAAACCTCTGGCCTTAGCATCCATCCAAAGATGATGAAAATCTGCCATCCACACGCTCTTACCAACTTTTCCAAACGAGTGAATGTATTTTCCCCCCACTTTCCCCCAATTTTCAAATGAAATACCAAGCTTGAAAGTAGACTGCGTAGCCTTCATGAATTCCTGTTCATCGACTCCAGCTAATCGATGAAAGCTCCGCATGGTAGGAATGCTTGCTTCACCCACACCCACGGTACCAATGTCATCAGACTCAACGAGAGTGATATCCAACAATGAGCCAAGTTGGTTTGAGAGCGCGGCCGCAACTACCCATCCAGCAGTTCCACCGCCAGCTATCACGATTTTTCTAACCCTTTGATCGTTCACTGTAACCCCCAAGTAGTTTCATATTTTATTTTGGCCTCTATCATTATCTATTTAGAGCACTAAGAATCTGCGCCCTAAGCCTTCGCGCCTTTGTTTCATCGAGCTTGGCAAGGTTTCCTCTAGCATGCTCTGGAATATGACCGGTAATGTCATCCGATTCATTAAACAAGTAGTAGTCAAAAATTGCCTTCCACGCCGTTTTTTCTGCAACAGGCCGATCCCTTAAGCTCAATATGCCATGGAGCAAAGTAGTTTGTGGTGAATCCAGATACTGTGGCGTCGTATTCCACCAGTAATTCATCATGACATTAAAGTCACTCAGCGATTCCACCTGGTGCCACCACATTGCAGGGTAGAAGAGTACGTCTCCCGGCTCAAGATCAGCAACCTCGCATGCAGCAAGGGCATCTGTAAAACGCGGGAAAATATCGAAGTCTGGGTTATTGAAGTCCACCATGCTTACAACCTGCCCACCCGGCGTAGGTTCAAGCGGGCCCGGATATAAGTTTGCAATTTGGTCCGGCGGGAAAAGCGTGAACCTGCGCTTTCCAACAAGACAACAGGCGAGATTGTTCGAGAAATCGTAATGCGCCGAAGTCAGGGTTCTGTTGCCAATCCAGATACTCAACAGATGAGGGTTTTTCTGAAACATCTCGTGATTAAGAGGAAGCTCATTATTTTTACGGAAGCCGGGCAAACACCCATCCACCGTGGTTGAACCAATAAAATACGCCGGTGACTCTTTGTTTCCCTGTGACACTTTTAACTGATTGAAAAACGGCCCTAATTCTACCCACTGAGTTTCGAAATTAATGCCAGTAAGTTCTGTATTATAAAAAAACTTTCCCTTAATTTCTGGCTGGCCGATATAAGCAAGTAATTTTTTCCGGTTATAAAATCGAGACACGTAATCCATCGACTCAGATGCACTTTTAAGTCCAGCTTGAACAACTGGCCAGTGTTGAGCAATTCCCTTAAAGATTACCGGCCTGCCCTCTTCAAGCAGTTTTTGATATGGAATATTTTCTATATCAACACCTGATACTGTTTGGGTTTTTCGCTCAACCACCTTCATATTAACTTTACCTAAAGCGCTAATTTGAGCAGATTACACTGCCGTTTTTTTTATGTTTTTCATTTGTATGAGTTTCGCCATATTCCCAAGTGAACTCAATGCAAGATAGGCTAAACCCAAGTAACCCGCTTTATTCAGGCGCTCCAACGTATTACCGTCCAAGTTGTTGAGCTTTTCTTCACAAATAGTGAAATAATCCTGAATGGTGTACTGCTCGGTGTTACTCAACTTTACTTCTATGGTCGCAGGCTCCAGAAGCCCGCACTCCTCAAATGCAGTAAACATAGAATCAGACAAAGGTAGTCCATGGTAAACACGGCGTAAAGTCTCACTCACCCGGTCCAAATATGGAGAGTTTCCGCCCTGAGATAGGAATACCGCGTCACCATCGTTCTCACTCACTCTGGGATCTTCAAGATTGATATGAATCGTAGGGTCTTTAATCAGCTGCCCGTCTACTTCTTTTTTCTGGAAGCCAATCATGAACGGCCCTCTGGCCACAATCGCCGGAATGTAGTCCGCGCTCCACCCTCCTTTTTCATCAAGAAAAAGGTTTTCATCACGATCCAGCCCTAAAATCACGACGGCTTGCATTTTATTTTCGGAATTTTTACAAAAAAGTATCGGATATTCTCGTTGCACCTCTGCAAACTCGGTAGGAAAAGTCAGCACTTGATTGACACTATCCCCATACTCTTTGCTATAGGTTGTAATAACCCGAAGGTCTTTGTGCTCCACATTGTTAAGAATTACATTATTTGACATCGGTATTTTGTACCCCGATAAAACTAGATTTTTTATACAGACTAAAAAAGAAGGCCGCTGATAACAGCGGCCTTCGGCGATAGGTAGACTACTATTAACCCAGTAACAAAATAGATCGTCCTGTCTATTTTGTTACTCCCTTCTGAAACGCCGGCGAAAATGAACCACTTTCGGGTATTTCAGAAATTCATTGCCTATCAGGCAATGGCGATGCATCTCTACAGCGCTTATTAACCCGGCAATCGATACTGTCGGGTTAATAACTATACAGCCAAGGGTTTAAAAAGTGTAGCGAGCTCCAAGCACGTAACGAGTCTGCAAATCCTGCATGTAATAGATATTACTTTCATCACGAGCATAGTTCTTAGAGTTCTCGCCAGTCAGGTTGATAGCTTCGAAGGTAACACTAAGATTGTCGGTAACAAACACACTTACATTCATATCAAGCTGTCTGTACTCGTCGACGAACACTGGGTTACGGGCAGCACCACGGTTAGACTCAGTCAAAAAATCATCACGCCAGTTGTATGCCAGTCGAGCAGACATCAGATCATTTTCGAAAATCAACGATGCGTTAGCACTGTCACTCAAACCAAGCAACGCAAACTGGTTTTCGTCTGGGTCGGAGGCAACATCAATTCCAATGTCACCATTAACGATAGTATAGTTAGCCTGAACACCGAAGCCAGAATCACCGAAGAAGTGCTGCCACGCGAATTCCATACCGTCGATATGAGCTTTACTTGTATTCACAGGTACCTGTACAGCGAAGCTGAACAGTGGGTCGGTTGAGTTTGGCTCAATATCGTATGCGGCCAGTATTTCATCAACAAATGACTGAGGCAGAGCACCAGTATCCGGGTCGACCCCCGCGTTGAAACGTGCAACAGCCTCGTCTCTAGGGAAGTTATCCAGCAATGCAGTCATAGTAAACATGTTAACGTCACTACGGGTCATCCCTAAGGCATCCAACTCATCAAGAGCAGCACCGGAGCGAGTCCCGTCTTGGCCAGAGCTTGGGTCACGCAGGCCAAACAAGCTGCGATTCTCTACACCGGTACCCACGTAGTTATCGATGGTCTTGTAATAGTAACCGACAGACGCATAGCTGCTGTCTGAGTAGTAGTGTTCGAAAGACAGATCCCAATTCTTGGACTCAAGAGGCTGAAGGCTTGGGTTACCCGAAGAGCCCGTGGCAAGACCACCCAGCGCAGTCGGACGTGGTGGAGTATCGGCATCGTCGGTTACGAACAAGTAGCCATAGTCCGGACGTCCAATAGTCCAGCTATAGGATGCACGCGCTTTGATGTCATCGCTGACGTCTAGGGAGAAGTCAATTGAGGGCAGAACGTTGTCATAAGAACCTTCCTGCCGAAGTGGTTCTACGATGTCGGCAGTAGTGATGGTGAAGTCATTATCCGACTGCCAGATAATCTCGGCAGATGGTACAAGTTGCGCACTCGAAGTGACATCAGTCGTCTCCCAGCGAACACCTGCCAATACATTGTACGTCATTCCCGCGATTTCACCATCGTGGTTAAACTGGACGTACAGCGCAGTGGAGTCTTCTTGAACGGTGTTATTCTCATTGCCATTTTCAGTCACAGCGTTACCGCGGCTAGCGTAAAAAGGTGACAACGCCGCGTACAACTCTCCGGCGTCCCCTCGGAACGCTGTCAGAGAATGGCCCGTCGCATAAGTGTCGATATCACTGAAAGCACAGCTTAGACATACTGTCTCTATCAGGTCAGCCGGTATATCACCTGGGTTTTCAATACCCCAGTTACCCAGGGTCTGCTGAGTTTGAATACGAGTTTGATTCATTTCTAACGAGCGGTAATCTACACCGAAATCAAATGTACCGAAATCGAACTCCAGACTACCGTCCAGGTTGAACTGGTCGATACTGGTTGTCTGACCGGATGCTATGGTCCTAGCAACCTGAGAACCCAGGTCGCCAACATCTAAGATACCGTTATTGTTAGTACCACCAAAGTCACCACGACCACTAGCGCCAGAGTCGTCGATAGTGATGTTCTGGATTGGGAAACCATTTCTGCGGAGGTCCAAGGAGTGAGAGGTAACAACAGGAGCACCCATACTCACCAGAATAGAGCTGGTACCGAACGCGCCAGTTGGCGTACTTTCAGCCTCAGAACTGTGAACGTCCAGTGCAAGATTGAGAGTATCAGTCACTTGCCAGCCAGCATTAAAACCAAAAGACTTAATGCTATCTTCCGTGGAGCGAGCCTGTTGCTCGAAACCAGTATCCTTCACACCGGAAATATCTTCCTGCAGGAACACAGTGGTAGCAACAGCTGGGTTGGAGTCGAACTGTACATTATCGAAAGGACGGTTGAACCAGTTAGTCTGATCACTACGCCACTCATTCAGGCCGTTTTTAGCGATGAATGCGTCAGCGGTAAGAGTAAGGCTCTCCATTGGGCGAAACTGCAAAGTTACCATGCCGTTAGTACGTTCACGCTCGGTCTCAGCCACGTGCCAACGGCTGTCGTTTGGCACTGACACCCACTGATTCTGATTGCCCGGAGCATTAGCAACATTAGTATCCGCGTCAACCATACCGCTGTTTGGGTCGAGAAACTGCTCCAGAGAGCTAATATTCCAGCCGTTCACAGTAGCGCTTGGAGTAGCGCTGTGGCGAACTTGATGGCTGGCAAACAACGAAACACCGAAAGTCTCATCGTCATCAGTCCAACTCACCAGACCAGACAATTCAGGGGTGTACTCGTCACCAGTGTACTCAACACTGGTATCGTTAACGATTTTACCGCCAACGGAAGCTTTAAACCCAGGATTATCAAGAGGCTTCAACGTTTTGACATTAATGGTCGCACCAATACCGCCGGAGGAGACGCTGGCACGCCCAGTTTTATAGACTTCCAGACCACTTACACCTTCAGATGCTAAGTTGGAAAAGTCGAAAGAACGTCCAGAACCTGCAGCAAAGTCAGAGTTCTGATCACCACCTACAGTAGCAACGTTTGCAGAGGGGATTTGACGGCCATTCAATACGACCAGGTTATTGCCACCACCGAAACCACGAACAGTAACTTCTGAACCTTCACCATTTACACGGTCTATAGACACGCCAGTGATACGTTGCAGCGACTCGGCAAGGTTTGTGTCAGGGAATTTACCAATATCCTCGGCATTAATCGCATCAACGACACCAGCTGATTCGCGTTTAATATCCATTGAAGCTTCCATACTGGCACGAATACCCGTTACGTAAACTTCCTCGATGTTGCCTTCTTGAGCCAGGGCCGGAGATGCGACGACGGACGCAGCCAGAATACCGGCAATAGCATTAGATAGATTATTTTTCTTAAACATAGAAACTCCCACTCCTCGATTAGAGTTGATTTTTATAGGCGCCTCAGCGCTGAAGCTTTGATTGTTTTAAACTTTCTTTGCTAGCGTATTTATAGTTGTACTAGGCGCAAGTCAGTTTTTATTATCTCTACCGCGAGAATCTGTGTTTATAAGGTGCTCGTTCTGGCTCCCCCGCAAACCAACATAAAGCGTATTTCTATTGTTATGATAATAAACACAAATGATTCTGAGGAGGTTCTATATTACTCTTACTGATTATGCTGTCAATATCTTACTATTCCCAGATAGCTTTGACCGAAAACAAGCACGCATCAGTTTACCCATAAATATCATTTATGGGTAACGCAGAGGATAGTTATTGCTGATGTGATTTTAATTTTGTAGGGGCTTTATGAGGAAGCGCTATTTGTTTCAACTTCGTTGAATTAAAGTCAAACATGTAAAAAACACTTTATTTTTAGTACTTTTTTAGCAAAAATACAGGGGAGGTCTAGCGAAAAAACAGCATTTTCATCTCATCGCATCATTGACATTATTCTACGGAGCGTAGCTCAGCCTGGTAGAGCACCGCCTTCGGGAGGCGGGGGCCGGAGGTTCAAATCCTCTCGCTCCGACCACATTTTTAAAACACAATTTAAAACAACCTCTTAGCTTTTTTATGCAACCGCATCAGATGTAACCGATTTCATTACGTTTTTATCAAACACTAACTCAACAAGTTTCAATGAAAATGCCAACGCCGTTCCCGGCCCCTGGCTGGTCACCAAATTTTCGTCAACAACGATTTTTTCACTGCTTGATATAGCGCCGTATTGCTGTAGTTCGTCTTGAAAGCTTGGGTAGCAAGTCGCGCGACGCCCTTTTAGAAAGCCATTTCGCCCCAGGACTACAGCCGGACTTGCACAAATGGCAGCGACGAAACGACCAGTCGAAAACTGCTCCCCGAGAAGATGTTGCAATGTGGAGCAATTTTGCAAATGCTCTGCACCAGGCATCCCGCCAGGCAGCGCGATTAGATCCCACACGGTATCGACGCAGCTCGGTATCAGAACTTCTGCTTCCAATGTAACGCCTCTGGACGCCGTAATTCTTTTTGATGTCATAACCGACGCGATGCAAACGTCTGCACCCGCCCGCCGCAGAATGTCGATAATGGTCACAGCTTCCAGCTCTTCAGTTCCGTCCGCAACAGGCACTAAAACATTAACCATGGTCCCTCTCCCCTAGTGGTGATGATGCATCATTCCCTGTTCCGAAGCCGCCAGCACTCCAGAGGCCACCAACAACAATTTAATCACCGGCAGCAGGGTAACGATGCCATAAACAATAAAGCCAATTCCAAACAATCGCCTCACCCATACATTTGAAATAGCGGTTTTAATATAATTACTCGCGAGACCTCCAGCTAGTACGGCAGGAACGGTTCCTAGGCCAAAAGCCACCATAACACCGGCTCCAGCCAAGGCTTCTCCTTGAGCTGCGGCCAACGCCAATACCGAATAAACCAACCCACATGGCAACCACCCCCAGAGCAAGCCTAGAAACAAAGCCGTTACGGTATTGGTAACGGGCATAAGACGGCGTCCCAGTGGTGATATCCAGCGCCATAACAAAGAGCCCAAACGCTCCAGACGTGTAAGCACTTTCCACCAATCGGCTAAATAGAACCCCATTGCGATCAACAGCACACCCGAGACGGCCCTTAAAACAGGGACTGGACTTAGCTGATCAACATTGGAAAAAATAAACCCAAAGATCCACCCTATAAGCCCGTAACTGAAAATGCGTCCAATGTTGTAGCTCAGAAGTATCGCGAACCGGTGAAACTTGCTTTTACCTTGATTTGCAAAAGCCAGCGCTGCGGCCAAACCGCCACACATACCCAGGCAGTGACCCGCCCCCATTAATCCAAGAACAAAAGCTGCAATAAACGTTTCTGACATGGTTATTTTTTATCGGAAGGTTGAGATAGTTTGTCGGTACCGTCTTTTTCTTTGCGCTCACTGTCAAACAAGATTCTTCGAGCTTCTGTGTCCAGATCTTCATACTGCCCGGATTTTACCGCCCAGAAAAAAATGGCAATGGCAATAATTACAAAGACTATGGCGATGGGAATTAATATAAGCAAACTTTCCATTAGATTCTCATCGCATTAAGAACAACAACCAGGGAGCTGAACGACATACCTATGGCGGCCAGATGAGGCGGCAACACCCCTGCAGCAGCGGCAGGAAGAGCCAGTCCATTATACAACAGAGCCCAGCCAAGGTTTTGGCGAATAACTCTCTGTACCCGCGCCGACAAGCTGATGGCCAAAGGAATGACGGCCAGATTACCGCTTAACAACACACTGTCGGCATTGGATTGCGCAAGACGGGTTGCGGAGCCCATGGCAATGGAAACATCTGCCGAACTCAATACGGGAACATCGTTAATACCGTCTCCCACCATAAGTACGGATTTCCCGTTTGCCTGTTGCTTGCGCACCCATCCGAGCTTGCCATCGGGCCTGGCCTCAGCAACAGGGCTCTCTATTCCCAGCTGCACAGCTATCGATGCTACCGGTTGCGGCCGATCACCGCTAAGCAACGCAACATCTTTATTAAGTCGGTGTAGCTCAGAAACAGCGACTTTGGCCGATGGGCGAATATCATCGGTCAAACAAACCCAAAGCAAGGGTTCAAACTGGCCCTGCTTTTTAAGGGAAAGTAATTGCCACATACCCTCTACCTCGGGGATATCCAGATCGGGCGTAGATGGCGATGCAAAAGCCGGTCGTCCAAAGCGATAAAACGCGTCACCAACACACCCGGATACGCCCTCGCCTTCAACAACATCAACCTGCTCTGCAGCTACTGATGCCCGGTAGCCCGCAAACGCCAAGGCAATGGGATGACGAGAATGAGCTTCCAAAGCCGCAATTATCTCAATCAAGGCTTCATTTTGGCTGTTGTCAGAATCGAGCGGCAGCAACTGGGATACGGTAATCCGCCCTTCCGTTAAAGTGCCCGTTTTATCAAACACAACCAAATCAACTTCAGCCAGAGATTCAATTGTTTGTGGGCCACTAATTAACAGCCCCATTTTCCGCGCACGGTTTATGCCTGCCGTAAGCGCTGCCGGTGTCGCCAAAGAAAGCGCACAGGGGCAGGTTACAACCAAAACCGATAACACGACCCAAAAAGCCTTACTTGAATCTATATACCACCACACGCCGCCAACAATGAGGGCCAACAGAAGAACCGCGCCGACAAAGCGTCCGGCAATTTTATCGACCAACGCAATTTGTCGTGGCTTCACCATACTGGCCTGATCCACCAGTCGCTCTATCGCCGCCAACTGAGTACTTTGCCCCGTACGGGTGACGTCAAGCTCAAGTGCACTACCGCCATTGAGGGTTCCCGCAGACAACTCATCACCCTCGACTTTCTTTTGCGGCACAGATTCACCGGTCAACAACGATTCATCAATCCTGGCGCTGGCGGACATCAATTGGCCATCCACAGGAATAACGTCTCCCGCCTCAACCCATAACCGGTCACCGGGTAGTACTGCGGCCAACGGAATAGAAAGCAGCTTGCCGTTTTCCATTCGACATGCCGTTAGTGGCAACAAATGCTGCAGGCTTTCACTGGCGAAAGCGCTGCTGTGACGCGCACGCATTTCCAGGTAGCGCCCCAGCAGCAGAAAAAAAGTGAACATGGAAACAGAATCAAAGTAGACCTCACCGGTACGAGTAAGCGTTGCCCAGACGCTAGCCGCGTACGCAAAGGCAATCGCCAGGGAAACCGGTACATCCATATTAAGATGTGAGGCTTTTAGCGATCGCAGTGCATTGCTAAAAAAAGGCTGAGCAGAAAAGAAAACAACGGGTGTGGCCATCACCAAGCTCACCCAACGCAAAAACGATTGCCAATGACTTTCTATCCCTTGCATACCTCCGGCATAGAGCGCAACGGCCACCATGCCGACTTGCATCATACCGATACCGGCCACACCCAAACGCATAAGCGCCTGCTGGGATTCCTTACGGCGTAATTTTTGTTTGTTTTCCTGGCGATCTGGTTGTGGGTGATAGCCTATTTTTTGAAATTCGTTGAGCAATTGGCTTAGCGGCGTTTTGCCTTCATCCCAGCGTAATAAGCAGGTTCGGTTGGTCGCATTTACGCGAACACTATCAACCGCATCTGCCTTTTCCAGGTGGTGCTCGATCAGCCAAGCGCAGGCGGCACAACTGATACCTTGCACACTCAAACGAGCGGTCCTAAAACCATTTTCACTACGGCTGACAAATTCGTTCTGAACCTCAGGCAAATCGTAGCCAGAAAAATCCTGTTGCTTTTCGACGGCCTTTTCGCCCAATTGATCGCGATATTGATAGTAATTGTCCAAGCCGCCCTCATGGATGGCTTGCGCCACCAACATACAGCCGTGACAACAGAATATTTTGGGTTCGCCATTTATCGTACAGGCAATGCTTGGGTCCGCAGGCAAACCACAATGAAAGCAGGCAGACATAAGCTTACTGTAACTGTAGACGGGGCGACTGGTTGAAGTCGATCTCTCCACTCAGCCGCCAGAGAAGCTTATTGCCCTCACTGGAAAAGCCCTCAACACGCACATACCATCGCCCCTCGGGTACGGACAACAAATCAGCGTAATAACCTCGAATCGATTTACGCTTCAAAACGTAGGCTTGATCAAAGTCTGCCTCAGCCGGGTGTGACAACCTCAACTCAAGCTTGTCACTAGAATCCAGCGGCTCCGTTAGTGTCAAATCAAGATAACCCTCTTCGGCAAACAGCGTTAAAACGCCACTGATACCCTTTTCCTCAGCATAAGACTCGGCAGCAAAACGCTTATTAACCATTTTGCCTTCTTTATAATAATCATCGCTGACGACATCATCCCCACCTCTAACGGCTACTGTCACCAAGACGGCGCAGACCACAAATACGAGCAGTAAAGGCGCCGCCACCATCCAAGCCCAAGGCTCTTGATACCAGTGTTTTGTAACGTGTGTTGTATTCAAATGTTTATTTCAACCTGAGTTTAAATCTGCCTATTTCCGCTGGAACATCGGGCCAATAAAATTCGTTTCCTCAACTGCATGAAGTTCCTCGTCATCACCAGCAACAACCGTAAACGTAATCATGGTTTTCTCGGTATCGAGGACTTTTCTTGGAATGGAAACTCTTAGGGGCACAGTAAACACCTCCCCCGCTTCAATTTCAACGGCACGGAAATTATTCACAGTGAACGGGTAGTCGCCATCAACGGATATCTTATATACGTGGGCATTACGATCCATATTGTTGATTTTCACGGTGTAAACATTTTGCACCTGATCGCCGCTGATACGGTAGAGGCGCGCACCACGATCCCGAATAACATCAACAGAAAGTGGCGTACGAGTGGCTATGGTGTAACTAAAAGCTGAAATCATTGCCACTACCGCCAGGCAATAGCCAAACAGGCGGGGCCGAAAAAATTTAGTTTTGCCGGTTTTTAGTTCGTCTGCAGAGGTAAAACGAATTAACCCACGCTCATATTCCATTTTATCCATAACAGCATTGCAGGCATCAACACATAAACCGCAGTTAATACACTCGTACTGCAGACCATCACGAATATCGATATCAACCGGACAAACCTGTACACACCAGGAACAGTCAATACAATCCCCTAAGCCCTTTGCCTTGTAATCATCCTTGGGTTTACGTGGCCCGCGACTCTCTCCCCGCTTGGGGTCGTACTGTACCGCGAGCGTATCGTCATCGTACATAACCGACTGAAAACGCGCATAGGGGCACATATATTTACACACCTGCTCGCGCATCCAGCCCGCATTTAAATACGTTGCTGAGGTAAAGAACAATGTCCAGAAAGCTGCAACCGCAGGCGCATCAATCGTCAGAATGCCGGTGTTTGGATCAGCGTAGGGTACGAGCCCCGCAAGCAACTCCCTAATAGGTACAAAATAACCGATAAAGGTCGCGCCAGTAATAAAGGCAATAAGTACCCAAACACTGTGAGTAACGCCTATGCGCCAGATTTTATTGAAGGTCCAAGGCTGACCAGCCAGTTTAATCTGCTTATTTCTATCACCTTGAAAAAAGTGTTCAACAGAAATAAACATTAACGTCCATACGGTTTGAGGGCAGGTAAAACCGCAATACACTCGCCCCAGAAGAACCGTTACGGTAAATAGAGAAAAGGCCGAAATTATCAGCGTCCAGGCGAGCAGCATAAAATCCTGCGGCCAAAAGGTTAACCAAAAAATATGGAACTGGCGGGCCGGCAAATCGAAATAAACCGCCGGTCGGCCATCAATCAAAATCCACGGCAACAGCAAAAATGCGGCAATTAACGGCAGGCCAGTGTAACGGCGAATAGCTTGGTAGAAACCACTAATTTTACGCGTATAGATCTTACCTTGGGATTCGTAGAGGTTTCGGTAGCGAATGTTGCCACTATCATCAGAAGGGGACTGCTCGGACACGTTAAGAACTCCGGATTATGAATTAGGCCAAACTAATATACACTATTGCCTTCCTGGAAAAAAAACGGGAGCGCTTTTCAGGGCTCCCGTTTCCATTCACCAAACCGCTTTTATATTACTCGTCGAAGTCGAATGATAAAGAATAGACATAGGCGGCCAACAGGTGGATTTTATCCTCACGCAACATATCCTTCTGCGATGGCATTTGGTTTTTCAAACCATTGCGAACCGAGTGCTGAATGCCTTCCCGGGAGCCGTCGTACAACCAGGTGTTATCCGCTAGTTTTGGAGCGCCTAACAACTGACTTCCCGCACCATCTGTACCATGACAAGCGACGCAGTTTTGAGCGAATACTTTTTCACCCGCTGCAGCCAAGGCCGCCTCGTGATCCTGCCCTGACATTTTCAGGACATACTCACTCACATTTACCACGTTCTGTTCACCAATAATATCGCCCCAGGCTGGCATTTCTCCGACACGCCCCTCGCGAATACTGTGAGCAATATCTTCCGGTTTGCCACCATACAACCAGTCTTTATCCGATAAATTAGGGAAGCTGAAGTTACCACCAGCATCAGCACCATGACAGACTGCGCAGTTGTTCGAGAACAAGCGCACCCCCATTTTCATGGCACGACCATCATGAATCAACTCTTCGATAGGCATTTTGGCGTAAACACCAAAGGTCTCAGCCAGATCGGATTGTGCAGACTCCTGATCCATTTTCAGCTCTCCCGTGGAAGTCCACCCGAGAACCCCCTTAAAGCTACCCATACCCGGATAAAACACCAGATACGCTGCGCCAAAAATCAAGGTGAATACAAACATCAGAAACCACCAGCGTGGTAACGGATTGTCGTACTCTTCAATACCGTCATAAATATGACCCGTTGTTTTATTTTCTGGGGATTCGTCGTCGCTCATGGCGACTTTGCGATTGGCAAACAACACCCAGCAGACCAGTGCGACGCAGGTCGTCGTCAGCACGATGATCCAAAGACTCCAAAATATACTCATAATCAGCCCTGCCTTTCTTTTTGGTCAGCTGACTGAAGATTTTTATCTTCAGTTTTTTTTTGTTCGTTTGATGTATTCCCCGGTTCATCGGCAAATGGCAAGTTAGCCGCATCGTCAAAACGCTTCTTGCGCTTAGGTGAAAACGCCCACCAGCAAACGCCCGCAAAGGCGAGCGCCACCAAAACTACCGATAAACTTCTGAGGTCATTGATATCCATAATGCCCTCTATCGCTTATGGGTTAGCAAGGTACCCAGCTGCTGCAAGTAAACAACCAAGGCATCAACCTCGGTTGTACCTACCACAGCGGCTTCTGCACCAGCAATATCGTCATCGGTGTAAGGAACACCAACAAGCTTCAAGGCCTTCATCTTCGTTGCTGTCTCCTTGCCATCCAGAATATTGTCAAATAGCCAGGGGAATGCGGGCATATTCGATTCTGGAACAACATTGCGAGGGTTATACAGGTGCGCCTTATGCCAGGTATCACTGTAGCGCTTACCCACGCGCGCCAGATCGGGCCCGGTTCGCTTGGAGCCCCACAGAAATGGGTGCTCATAAACCGATTCGCCGGCAACAGAATAGTGGCCGTAGCGCTCCACTTCCGCACGCAGTGGTCGAACCATCTGAGTATGACAAACATGGCAGCCTTCGCGGATATAGATATCGCGCCCTTCCAGAGCTAAAGCGGGAAGAGGCATCAAACCCTCTACAGGCTCTGTGGTTTCATCCAGGAAGAATTGCGGCACAATTTGAACCAGCCCCCCGAAACTGATCGCAACTGCGACCAGCAGCACCATCAAACCAACATTTTTTTCAACAATGTCATGATTTTTCACTGTGGCGTCCCCTTAGGCTAGTTGCGGCTCTGCGGCATTGGATTCTTCTTCCGCAGGCTCTTCTTCAGTAACGGTCTTATAAGTGTTGTAGGCCATTAGCAACATACCGATCAGGAAGATAAAGCCTCCTAGGAAACGTACAAAATAACCGGGATAACTCGCTTCAACGGACTCGGCAAAACTGTAGGTCAAAGTGCCGTCTGCGTTAAACGCGCGCCACATCATGCCTTGCATAATGCCATTGACCCACATGGCGCAGATATACAACACAGTGCCAATAGTCGATAGCCAGAAATGTACGTTGACAAGTTTGACGCTCCACATACGAGCGCGATCAAACAGAACAGGAAGCAAGTGATAGACCGCACCAATGGAAATCATCGCCACCCAGCCCAAAGCGCCAGAATGAACATGACCAATGGTCCAATCTGTATCATGCGACAGGGCATTTACGGTTTTGATGGACATCATTGGCCCTTCGAAGGTGGACATACCGTAGAAAGACAGCGATACCACCAAGAAGCGCAGTGTTGGATCTGTACGCAACTTATCCCAAGCACCGGACAACGTCATAATACCGTTGATCATACCGCCCCAGGATGGCGCCAGTAGAACCAAAGACATCACCATACCAAGCGACTGAGCCCAATCTGGCAAGGCCGAATAATGCAGGTGGTGAGGACCCGCCCAGATATAGACGGCAATCAAGGCCCAGAAGTGAACGATTGATAGCTGATAGGAGTATACCGGGCGACCCGCTTGCTTTGGCACAAAGTAGTACATCATGCCCAGAAAGCCCGCAGTTAGGAAGAAACCAACAGCATTATGGCCGTACCACCACTGAATCATGGCATCCATTGCACCAGAATAGGCTGAGTAAGATTTGCTGAGTGACACCGGAACCGCCATGCTGTTAACAACATGCAGCAACGCAACGGTTATGATAAAGGCACCAAAAAACCAGTTGGCCACGTAAATATGTGACGTTTTACGGGATACGACCGTTCCGAAAAACACGATACCGTAGGAAACCCACACCAGGGTAATCAGAATATCAATTGGCCATTCCAGCTCCGCGTATTCCTTAGCGGAGGTCATCCCCATAGGCAGGGTAATAGCGGCAAGCACAATAACGAGCTGCCAACCCCAAAAGGTAAACGGAATTAAAAAACCACCAAACAGCTTGGCCTGACAGGTGCGCTGTACCACGTAATAAGAGGCTGCAAACAGCGCACACCCTCCAAACGCAAAAATCACCGCATTGGTGTGCAGTGGTCGTAAGCGTCCAAAATGCGAATATGGTTGCAGAATATCATTCAACTCCGGCCACATGAGTTGCGCTGCCAGCAGCACCCCCACAGACATACCAACAATACCCCAAACAATAGTCATAATCGCAAACTGGCGTACGACCTTGTAGTTGTATGTTGACTGATCAGTTGCCAAGCCATTGCTCATAGTTCAGTCCTGTGTTGTTTTGTTTCAGGTTTCGAAAACAGTATTTGTAAATCACTTGCAGCCAACCCAAAACACATTTGTATCCTGTAGATGAATCTATGCGCGTCTCATTACGCAGTTCTTCATTTTTTAGGGCTGTAATTGCTAACGATTTTAGGCACTTTCCTCTCTCTTTATTTGATCTATATCAAACGTCAAAAAATGCCGCACAAACCCTCTACAGGCTTCTGCAGCACATCTTGCGAATAAAGTGCGGTGAATAGTTATCTTTTAAGGGGAAGCCATATCAGGCCACTCCCCCCTTACAAGATCAAGATTAGTCGAGTTTACGACCTTTTTGGGCCGCTATGCGCATACGCAATGCATTTAACTTAATAAAGCCACCGGCATCTTTCTGGTCGTAGGCGCCGGCATCATCCTCGAAGGTTGCAATGCTTTCATCAAACAGGGTGTCTGGAGAACGGCGACCGACAACACTGACGGAGCCCTTGTAGAGCTTGAGGCGCACATCGCCATTGACAAATTGTTGGCTATCATCAATAAGCGCTTGCAACATTTTGCGCTCAGGACTCCACCAATAACCGTTGTACACCAGCTCAGCATACTTGGGCATCAGCGAATCTTTGAGGTGCGCGGCCTCTCTATCGAGGGTAAGAGATTCAATGGCTCTGTGAGCTGGCAGCAGAATCGTGCCGCCTGGCGTTTCATAACAACCACGGGACTTCATGCCCACATAACGGTTTTCGACGATATCTGCTCGGCCAATACCGTGGGCACCGCCTTTTTTGTTCAGTGTTTCCAATACGGTCGCTGGCGACATGGCTTCACCGTTAATTGCAACAACGTCACCTTTCTCGAAGCTCAGCTCGATATATTCAGGTGCATCCGGCGCCTCTTCCGGTGAAACCGTCCAGCGCCACATATCGGGCTCAGCTTCACTCCATGGGTCTTCGAGGATGTCGCCCTCATAAGAAATATGCAACAAATTAGCATCCATAGAGTAAGGTGATTTTTTGGTCGCCTTGGCGAAGTCCACAGGAATATCACGCTCTGCACAGTAAGCCATCAACGTTTCACGGGAAGTCAGATCCCACTCACGCCAGGGAGCAATAATTTTAATACCCGGCTGCAGCGCATAGGCGCCCAGCTCGAAACGTACTTGATCGTTACCTTTACCCGTTGCTCCATGACAAATAGCATCAGCACCGGTTTCCTTAACAATTTCAACCATACGCTTGGCGATCAGCGGGCGGGCAATAGAGGTGCCCAACAGGTACTCACCTTCATAGATCGCATTGGCGCGGAACATTGGGAACACATAGTCGCGTACAAACTCTTCACGCAAGTCTTCAATATAAATATCTTTAATGCCCATCGCTTCAGCTTTGGCTCGGGCAGGCTCTACTTCCTCACCCTGACCAATATCGGCAGTAAAGGTTACAACTTCGCAGTTATAGGTTTCTTCTAGCCAGCGAATGATCACCGAAGTGTCAAGGCCACCGGAATATGCGAGTACAACTTTTTTGATTGAAGACTTATCTTCTGACATGAAAACTCCACAAATGGATAGAATGCGATCTGAAGGACGCGAATTTTATATGCAAAGAGCCCACAAACTCCAGTGCTTTGGCTGTTTATTTGCCCTCATCCAGCACAAAATAAAGAGCAGGAAACCTGACAATGATCAGCCTTACGGTATTTGATACCTTTCTTTCCACGCTTCCACTACTGTTAGCCATTGCACTCTTCCAATGGAAGCTTAATGGCTGCCGGGATATTTTAGTCGCCAGCGCACGAATGGTGCTGCAACTTATTGCCATGGGCTACCTGCTGGCAATACTCTTTGAGTATCGCTGGAACACGCTGGGAATTGCCGTTATTACTTTTATGACACTGGTATCAGCCGCGATAGCGATCCGGCCATTGAAATCCAAATCCTGGCGCCATTTCAATGCCGCCGCCCTCGCACTGTTTCTGGCAAGCGGACTTCATTTGGCCTGGATTGTTTTAATTGTTCTGAAACTCTCACCCTGGTACCAACCACAACTTGTCGTGCCTCTGGCTGGAATGGTGTTTGCCAACGGTATGAATAGCCTTAGCCTAGGAGCAGAGAGGTTTGAGGCGGAGCAGAAACACAATAACGAGAATGCCGCAACCTGCGCCTTTAACGCAGCTATGATCCCTCAGATAAACGCCCTTCTGGCCGTCGGATTGGTATCGCTGCCGGGAATGATGACAGGCCAGATCCTTTCAGGAATATCGCCTCTCGAAGCGGTGCGCTATCAAATTATGGTGATGAGCATGGTTGCCGGAACGTCCGCACTCAGCCTAACGATCTATTTTTACGCGCTTAACTTTAAACGACAATAAATTTTATTGGCTCGACGCCAGAGGTAAAACATCAACCTCCTCCAATCGCTCCATACGCACACTAACACGGCGGTTTTTCGCTCTACCGGCAACGGAACCGTTAGAGGCCACCGGATAGCGTTCGCCATGCCAACGCAGCACAATCCAGTCCTCCGGCACGCCTCTTAAAACAAGGTATTGATTTACCAATTCTGCGCGTTGCTTGGAAAGCTCCAGGTTATCGGCTCTATCACCAAAAGCGTCGGTATGCCCATCCACATAAAATTTCCTGATTTTCGAGTCGTGCTTTACCAACTCAAGCATTTTATCAATCTGACGAATCATTTTTTTATTCAACTCATCGGTAACGCCAGCAGGAAAGAGAAGGGCTGTTCGCTTAACCTGTTCGAAATTGGCCGGCAGCAAACCCGTTAAACAATCCAGATATGTACGATATTCCGGTCTAAAACCGATACCCGTAATGGCTAGTCGCTCAGGCTGACTTTCCTCGGCCTGGTACCAGCTATCTTTTACCAGCTTCAACTCCCTGCCAGCATTCAGCTCCGACAACATCAACTCCGCTTGCTGGGAGCCTAACCAAAGGGGACGATTCCCTCGCTTTACCGGAACGGAGGCCAACGTCTGTTCCGATGGCTCCGGCATCCAGACAGGGGCTTTCGACAACAACTGAGCCTCTCCCGCCTGAAATCTCGCTGATCGTGTGCGCAGGTAAAACCCAGACGCTTCACCCGCGCGCGTGCGAAAAACCACTTCACCAAAGAAAGGCACACTCTGCTCCAGCCGGCACTCAAAAACGGACGAGATTGAGCGCCACTGCCCATCATTGATCGCGTTCGTGTAGGTGGCCGCACCAGCAACCACTGGCAGCACAGCCAAAACCATCACCAAGACTAAACGTGTCACACCATTCTACCTATCTATAAACCACACCTAAAAACCTCTTGCCAAAAGAGACACCCGTTAGACAACTATCGGCCAATCCGATAAACCCTTGAGCCTCACAGTGCAAGCAAGCCCATTTTCCGGTAGCATTCACACCAAGCAACCCGCTGTTTGCGGGCACTCTCTTATTTCAGAATAGCTATAGTTTCCATGACTGACGCCCTGACTATCACTGCCCCCGACGATTGGCATATCCACCTGCGCGATGGTGAAGCGTTAATAACCACCGTTCCCCACGCTGCAGACAGCTTTGCCCGGGCAATCATTATGCCCAACCTGGTCCCGCCGGTGCTCAACGCCAGCCAAGCCCTTGCCTATAAGGCTCGCATTAAAGATGCGCTGCCCCAGGACCACCAGTTCGAACCACTAATGGTGCTTTACTTAACAGACAACACCAATCCTCAGGATATAGCCGAAGCAAAAGCTGCTGGCATTGTTGCATGCAAGCTATACCCGGCCGGAGCCACCACAAACTCCGACTCCGGTGTTACCAATATCCGCAATATCTATCCCGCTCTGGAATCGATGCAAAAGCATGGCATGCTGCTACTGCTCCATGGTGAAGTAACCGACAGTAATATCGACATCTTTGACCGCGAAGCGGCCTTTATCGATCGCACGCTACGCCACGTGGTAAGTGATTTCCCACAACTAAAAATAGTGCTGGAACATATCACCACTCACCAGGCAGTAGAATTTGTTCGCGAAGCGCCTGCCAATGTGGCCGCCACCATTACTGCACATCACCTGCTATACAATCGCAACGATATGCTTGCCGGCGGTATTCGCCCACACTATTACTGTTTGCCGATTCTTAAACGCCAGAGCCACCAAGAGGCACTAATAGCGGCCGCCACCAGTGGCAGCCCCAAATTTTTCCTGGGGACAGATTCTGCCCCGCACGCCAAGACAAAAAAAGAAGCCGCCTGTGGCTGCGCTGGCAGCTACACCGCATTTGCCGCCATAGAGCTGTACGCGGAAGTTTTTGAAGATGCGAAGGCTCTCGACAAGCTGGAATCCTTTGCCAGCTTCTATGGCCCCGACTTTTATGGGCTACCACGCAACAGCAGTACCATTACGCTAGAAAAAATCGAATGGGAAGTACCCAAAACCCTACCGTTTGGCAGTGAGCAGCTGGTTCCCGTAAAAGCCGGTGAAAAGTTACGCTGGAAAAGGTGCCCATAAATGATTCCCAGCGTGATCGTTAAGCCAACGTTGGAAGCCACTCAAAATAAAACAAAAGAAGTAGAGATTTTTGTGAGCGATAAACGCCCCGAAGAGAAACAAAAAACACCACTTGCCCTACGTTTTCGCGGTTTTTTACCCGTTATTATTGATGTAGAAACCGGCGGTTTTAACGCCGCTACCGACGCGCTCCTGGAGATTGCCGCCGTAACCATTCGCATGGAAGAGGACGGCACGCTGGTACGCGATGAAACTTTCGATTTCCACGTTGAGCCTTTTGAAGGCGCCAACATTGAGCAAAGCGCTTTAGACTTTACCGGCATTAACCTGGAATGCGAAAACCGAAAAGCGGTACCAGAGGAAATCGCTTTAAGTGAGTTGCTCCAGCCAATAAGAAAATCCATTAAGGCGCACGGCTGCAACCGCGCAGTATTAGTGGGGCACAACGCCCACTTCGATCTGGGGTTTCTCAACGCTGCGGTAAAACGCTGTGAAATCAAGCGCAATCCTTTTCACCCATTTTCCTGCATGGATACAGCCAGTCTGTCTGGTGTCACTTTCGGTCACACCGTATTAGCCACCACCTGCAAGCTGGCTGAAATCGAGTTCTGCAACAAAGAAGCGCACTCAGCCGCGTACGACGCAGAAAAAACAGCAGATTTGTTCTGTCTGATTGTCAACAAGTGGAAGGCGCTCGGCGGCTGGCCGCTAGCAACACAAGATTAATGAGATTTTATTGATGACATCCGAATGGATTATCGTATTAACCATTAGCGGCTCTATCGGCATCGCTCTGATGTTTGTCGGCGTATTAATGACACTGCTAACAGCTCTTGGCAATCGCCATTATATTTACGGCGCCCTCTCTTTTTTACTATTCCCTGTCGCCCTAGCATATTGTTTTCAGTACAGAAAAGAAGCCAGCTACCCAGCCAAACTCTTATTCCCTGGTACAGCCCTCGCGCTAATCACCGCGATTATCGGCTGGGCACTGTATGTAAACTATGGGCTGATACTGCAATAAATTCATTCTTTTCGTGCGCGAAAAACCCACATTTTACTCAGTACAAACGTAATCACGGGAATCGTACAGACCACTACACCTAAGGAGACTCTGTGTGAGAGCTGAAGAAACGTCTCCAAAGCCAATAAAATTAATTCGCTACAAAAAAATGTAGACACAGAAACAAGTGCAAAACGAAGAAACACCTGCAAATCTAATTCTTGCTTAAATGTAAATCGGCCATGCCCAAAATAAGAAACCATAACCGCCGACACATACCCGATCAAGTTGGCAAAATACAAATCAATACCCGCCCACTCATGACTAATCAGCGCGGTAAAATAATGCGTTAACGTCGCAGTAACACCGACTACACCAAAGACCAATAGCTGAACAATTAACTCACGTTTCAGCTGCCGCACAACAAAGCTGGCGATCATCGCAACCTACTCAAAGCCTACCCACTCTTCCACCACGTACAAGGGGCGATTTTTAACTTCTTTATAGATACGGCCAATATACTCGCCGAGCAAACCGAGGAAAAATAACTGAATCCCACCAAGGAACAACACTGCAACCATCATAGATGCGTAGCCGGGAACATCAATTCCCATAAACAGCGTTTTGGTAATAATAAACAGACCGTAAACAAAAGATGCTGCTGAGATCATTAAGCCCAGATAGATACCCAGTCGAATTGGCATAGTACTGAAAGAAGCAATTCCGCTGATAGCGAAATTCCAAAGCTTCCACATATTGAACTTGGTTTCACCTTCAGCGCGCTCTGGACGCTCAAACTCTACCGTTGTACTCTTGAATCCAGGCCAGCAGAACAAGCCTTTCATAAAGCGGTCTTTTTCCGGCAGCTGCTTAATAACATCGACCACCTTGCGATCCATTAATCGGTAATCACCCACATTGGACGGAATGTAGGTGTCGCTCATTTTATTAAATAGGGTGTAAAACCAAATGGCGGTACTGCGTTTCAGCACACTGTCCGCATCGCGGGAGGAGCGGCGAGCAAACACCACATTGAAGCCTTGCTCCCACTTGGCCAACATTTCTAAAATAAGCTCAGGGGGATCCTGCAGATCGGCGTCTATAGGAATTATGGCATCGCCTGTAGCGTAATCCAGCGCAGCTGTCATAGCGGGTTCTTTGCCAAAATTACGCGAAAAGGAAACAACTTTGATACGCTCATCTTTGGCCGCATACGCCTTCAACAACTCTAAAGTATTGTCGGTGGAGCCATCATTAACACATACAATTTCCAAATCGTAGCTAAGATTTTCCAACACCTTCAATACCGTTTCAAAGAATACAGGAATAACACTGGATTCATTGTACATAGGAACCAATAAAGACAGTTTTTTATTCTTTTTGTTACCTGTCACATTGTTGCCAGTCATCGACGTCACCTTTGTTTAATGTTGCAAAATTTAAGGGCTAACCTTTACCCAAATTCCCGTATGACGTCGACGTGAATGTTCATACTCATGCCAAGCATACTCGGATTTAATTTTATTATGTATTGCCTCGAATTTTTTATTATCACTTTTGGGACCAAATACGATATAGCGTACGTTGTTACTGTTCAGCCAGGGCAACGTATCTACTTTTTCAGCTTTATAAAATTGATCAATTTCATCTTTTAAAACCCATATTCGAGGAACACTACCATGCCAGGTACGCAAATGGGAGGGCCAACCCAGCAAAACCGGCTTACCGCTGAAAATACCGTACATACTGGTATTGCTGTATGCGTTATCCAGAATCGGTTCGAGCACAATCCCTGCGGGGGCAGCCTCCAGATATTCAAACATCTGTCGATTAGTTGCGTTATTAGTGTACCAATAGTGCCCCTCAAGATGACCCGCATTGTATTTGCCTGAGTGTCTCCAATAGCGCTGCAATTCAAAACCCGCGCTAAAGGTGACCACTAACAGTACGGCCACGGACGCCCAGCGCACCCACTTTATAGTTGACCCCATTAACAGGCCACCGAGAGAAACGAAAGCACCAACCTGAATCCAGCCCCACCACTTCATAACGCTATTGGTTCGGCTAAAGTGCTCTGCCGTCGGATCATCGATATAAATCAATTCCGAAACAATCAGCAATAACAGCCATAAACCACTGAAGAACCAAGCCAAGGGCCGCTTACGCCCCTCCCACAAGCCAAAAGCAATCAATAACAGTACCGGCCACTGTAAAACAAGAAAGCGAGAAAATGGGGTGCGCATGTCGGCCGACACCCAGGCAACCGGTGTCGATAAAGTGCTGGTAAGAAAACCTGTCATAAAGGGGTATATCAAAAACGTTCCAACAACCCCACCACCGATTAGCCACAACCAATAAACGGGTTGTCTGAACCAAACACGATATAAAACCCAGACGGAGATTAGCACCACGAGAAGTGGCAAAGTCCAGGTATTAGTAATCATCATAACAGGCACGCACAGAGTCAATGCCGCCTGGCTGAGCTTGCCCCAGGGCTCCTCACCCTTCGCCGCAGCACCGGTAAAACGCATGGAAAAGATAAGCCCTAAACCAAGCGTTAACAGAAAGAAGCCGCCCAATGTAGGATGATAATCACCCAAAAAATACTGGTAGCCCAAATTTTCCGAGGGCAAAACTAATTTCTTCCCCTTGGCAGGCTTAGGGGTGTCGGGCAGCAATAGTTTGCCAACCGATTGATTCACCGACGCATTCCCCCGCAGGGATGTATCTCTATCGCTGCCAATATAACGCGCAGCACCAATAATTAAATCGCGGCTCTGATTCGCCAGAGCCGAATGATAACGCTCAATGGCTCTTTTTTCGGTGCCACCGGACGTACCCGGCTTCACGAAACTACCGTATTCCGGCGCCTTGTAGACCACTCCCAATACTGGAGAAAAACCATTCCCTCCAAATAGGATCGAAAGCGCTAATAGCAGCGTCAAGCCAATACGCTTGTACCTTGGCATCTCCAGCTGCTGAAAAACGCGCTGCCCCACAAAGACAACAAGCGTAATCGGCAAAGCTCCCAAAAGCGCAAAAGCATAATTATAGCTTTCACCGGGGCTCATATTAAAAATGCGGCCCATTAACGCGGCGGCATAATGCTGAAAGGCATAGTAGTAATCGAACAAATGCGGTGGGTTCCAATTATCCACCGGCGGGAGTGTTACCCCCTGAAGATAATTGGTAATAAAGAAGAGGTCGGTTAGCCGCTCTGAAGACGGGGTTATCGAAGGAAACGAAAAACGCCACACAAAAGCGTACATAAAAGCAGCAATAAAAACGGTCTCGGAAACGATAAACTCTCTGGATCGAACAAGCTCGCGGTTTTTCCAGAACAACCAGGCCGAAATCCCCATAAGCACTGGCAACGCTGCATTCAGGCGACCCAAGCCGAAGAAATGCTCAATAAAAAATACCAACAACACAAACAAGATAAGACTTAAACTGCGAGCCAAATGCAAATGCGGACAATATCGGTAGGCAAGTAAAGTGCCCCCTGTCACACAAAACCATAAAAATACGATAGTGAAAATTAAATATATGCCGTACATAAGACCACTAACTGTTTGTTTATAGGAAAAATACTTTACGTGTAATATTGAACATAACGTACGCGCAAATCGCGACAAAGGACCATAGCGTAATCCCTGTGCTTAACGACGACATTTTCGGTCTCAACGCTAAAAACAAGGTTAGAGCAACCACATAATAGCGCTGCTCAATTAATGGCAAGGGCACAAAAGAAAGCAACGCAAAAGGCAACATTAACAACAATACGGGAGCATAATCAGATGTGCGGATGGACGTAACAAAACTTAAACCCATCCAGGCCATAGGGATAAAACTAAGAATTCGCCAAGGTAAATAATCACAAGTGTAATGAATAAACAAGTTGTGACGATAAAACTTTAATGCTGCCGTATTGTATTTGTGAGGGTGCTCATAGGTATAAAAATAAACAACGAATAGCACTAACAGCAGCGGCAGAATCCACCAATTCGCCATCAGCAGTCGTTTGATATTTGCCAGCTGCTCTACATTAAATGGCAAAAACAACACAAAGGCTACCAATAGGAAAAAATACAGATTAGACAAATTAAAGGAAATGGGATGCTGTTCGGCATCACCAACCGCAACGCCGCCATTCCAAACCACAAACGCCAAAAACAAGGCAAAGACAACGCCATAGAAACACGTTCGCTGCAGAACTCGGATTAGAAAATCCCAATCAAGTAAACCAGTATTCCCGTCACTACCCTTAACGCAAAACCCAACTCCCATCTCCTTCGCCGTATTCAGCACCACCAGACAAGCAGTAAACGCTACCCAAATAATGTTTGGCTGGCGAACAACAACAGCAAATAGGGCTAACACTGCCGACCACACGTAGTGTTCTTTCCACGCCCGCTCAACCATAAACAGAACGAACATAAGCGACACAAGATCGGTGTAGGTCAAAAAAAATAGCGGGAAAAGAAAAGGAACAAAAACAAGCAGAAGCGTGCGAGAAAGTGCTTCCGTTGGATAAAAGCAACGCACAAGGGCAACCATGGCAGGAATTACGCTTGCCGATATAGCCATATGCACAAAGCGTAAACCATCGAGTGAGGTTAGACCCGTGACTTTACCGAAAAACGCCACCACGGCATGATAAAAAGGCAACATGGTGACATATTTGAAAATTTCGTAGCGCCCATTAATGAACCAGTTAATCTGGTACCGATGAACATCTTCATCTCCGATACCACCACTAAGATGGCTCATCGCATTGAACCCCATTAGAAGGACGGCCAAAACCAGCAGGTAAAATAACGCTGTAGGCGACAGTGAGTCTTTGGGAGGCGCTGGAGGTGAATTCAAAAGGAAACTCTACTTTGTTATTAGACCGCCATTATTGAGCTTTTCTGTGGTGGGTTCAAGGGAGCCCACCACAGTTTACCTGGCCTTAAAGGGGGAGTTTGACGTCTACCCGGTAGACGCTGCCGGGAGAAATCGCACAGATCACAGCACCACTCAAAGGCTGCCCATCAACCTCAATAGAGATCGCAGTAACATCTTCAACCCGCTGGTAATTCACGTTAAATGTGGCGCCCCGAAACTCTCGAGTAGCACTCGCCTGTGCCCAGCCTTCAGGCAGCAGTGGCTTTACGGCCAAACCGTCTCTGGTACCCACCAAACCAAAAATGCCTTCCACCACCGAGCGATATACCCATGAAACCGTACCGGTGTTAAACAACTGGCTTGAGCGTCCCGCTGTACGAGGATGCTGATAATAAGCACCGCGGTAATAATTGGGAATATTGACCGGTAATTGACCACGCTGAAGATAGTCCGCCTCATCCGGCCCCGATATCATTTTTCGGATCACGTCAAAGGCGCGGCCAGCATCGCCAATGCAGCACAAACTCCAGGCATAAAATGCCGCAGCGTGATTGTAAATTGAACCATTCTCCGCCGCCCCGGCGTGTTTTTGAGTCAAACGACCGACATCATCACGCATAGATGTATAGGCCGGTGCCAACAACATTACCCCGTAGGGTGTGTCTAGCTGTTCATCAATAGCTTTTAAGATTTTCCGGGCTTGATCTTCATCTGGAGTACCCGCCATTAATGCCCAACTTTGTGGGTTAAGAAAAATTCGTCCCTCTTTATCGCTGGAAACCCCAAACACCACACCGTCGTCAGTAATACCTCGGCCGTACCAATCACCATCCCAAACATGCTTATTAACAGCATCATTGATATCATCTGCACCCGCACGAAATTCATCGGCATCCTCGAGCGCACCAACCTGTTCGCACACCTCCGCCCATAAATTTAAGGCGTAAGCGGTTGCCACCGACAACCAGCCGGAAACCCCCTTGCCCTTATAACCAACCATATTCATGGGATCGTTCCAGTCACCCTGTGCAATATAGTTTAAACCTCGCTCATCGCGGTCATTCAACAACCAACGCATAGCAGCCGAAATTCGCACGAAAACGCTCAGCACCGTGTCGCCCTTCCAATCCTTAACCAGCGCGTCCAGAAAAGCGTAGTCATTGGTTTCGTTCAGATAGGCCTGCAGGCAGACCGGCAACCAGACGCAATGATCGGTATGAGGAATTTGATTAATGTATTTCAGCTGGGCATCCTCACGCAGCAAGACACCATCGGGCATTGCGCCGCTCTCCTCCTGTTGCGCCAAGGCCCAAAGAAAGGCGTTTTTTGTCACCTCGGGCTTGATGTAACTCATACCCATACTGTCCTGTAAATAATTACGCGTTTGCGGATCGGTGGACAGGCGATTGACATCCCCGTGATAAAACACCTGCCGGGGCAACCAGGTATTTATAAAGTTATCGAAGTGCTTGTCTGGCGTTTCAATGTGAAGAACACCCTTTCCCTTAGCTATATAAGCCGCATAATCAGCTTTGGTTTTTGCAAAATTTCTATCGCCAAAGTAGATCTCGCGAACACGACGAACGTCCGCGTCGTCAAAGGCAGGCCCCAATAAAAACCGGTAGTCTTCCGATTGATCTTGTTCGAGGTTCAGACGGTACTGCAATATAGCGGCAGGCGTTTCATAAAGCGCATCCCCATTTCCCAACACCTCCTGCTGCGTACCTATCGGATTGTGAATACCGCCCTCACCTTCAAAGGCATCCCGAGAGGCCTCATAGGCAACAGGTGTTCGCTCGTGTAAAAAGTAGGTTTTATCCTTTAGGTTTTTATTTAGAAAATAATCATCCAGCTTCTGATAAGGCGTCACACAATTACCAATAATTCCACCTAGATCCTCTCGATATTGTGCAGACTGGTTCATCCAGCTCATAAAACCGAAAGGCACATAGGGGTAGACACTGATCTTACGCGCGCGAGCGGATTTATTTTTTACCCTTAGCTGCCACAGTTCGACGACGTCATCGGCGGGGATGCTTAACTCTAGAGTTACTTCAATCCCCAGATGTTCCACCGTCCAACGAATATCATTTTTACCAACAGAAAATACAAACTTCTCTGGCTTGACCTTTGTCGGCTCGAAGGGTGCAGAAAACAACTCACCGGTTTCTTCATCTTTTATGTAAAAGAAGCGGCCCGGCGAATGCGCAAAAAAAGGCTGCTCCGGCAGCATAAATATTTTGCCTTCAATCACTGGCTGATATGTATATTTTGAGGGTTCGGGCTGCATAAATTGCGCAATGGCATAACCACGGCAATTAACGTGAATCATCATTTGTTGATTCCACAAAAAGCCCGCTGAATGGGGCATCGCTGTCGGCGTTAACAAATCGCAACGATCACCTTTTGAGGAGAGTTTTAGCATTGAATAATCCAATTAAAATCAGTTTTAGGTAAGTCGGGAGTTCAATCCCAGTCCAAATAAAAGAATGAATCGCTTCTGCGGCAAAACGCAAAGCAGTGGTCGCGAGTCTCAGAAGCCACTCCCCAGCGTGGTCGTAAAAGTGTATTCCAGCAATCCTATTACTAGTGATCGCTAAACGTTCAGAATGGGGGGAATGTTTTAAAGCCGCCAATTACGGGAGAAATTGACGGCTTTAAAGGGGCTTGTTAATGCGAACTTGAAAGACTTACCCTAAGAGGGTAGAAAGTGTCTCGCAGTCATCAACCTGATCGACTAATTTTCAGCCGCCGCCTGCCTTTCTTTTAAATCCACCTGAATCGTTTCCAGCTGAGCCCCGGTCAACGTATAAAATTTAGCCACAAACACCGCAATTAACGCGAAGAAACCCGGAACCGCTGTTTGCAGCAAAACGATGCCAAACTGCGATGCATCAGATTGAGCTTCCTTCGCCGCATAACCGAAAGCAGCCAAAACCCATAACATTCCAGCCGAACCTAATGCCCCGCCCAGTTTCTGGGAGAAGGTCGCAGCAGAAAAAGTCATCGCCGTTGCGCGGCGGCCCGTTTTCCATTCGTTGTAGTCGGCACTATCTGCATACATAGACCAGGTAAGCGGTGATTTAGGCCCCAAGGCTAAACTGATCAACACACACAGCAAAAACATCATCCAGATTTCACTCGGTAAAGTTCCACTATCGACCAATTGTAATTCGCCGGATTGATTCTTGTAAGTAACCAGGATGCTCACCACCAGATCTTCCTCTGCCGTAAACACTGCAGATGCAGACCTCTCACCCGCTATCGCAACACGATCAGTAAAAATCCACCAAGATCTTTGGTGTTCCTGCCACTGGTATTGCACCTCACTCGCACCACTGAGATCCACCAACTCACTGGCTTGAAGCGTGACGTTTTCATTCGCTTGAATAGTTCTCACACCGTTGAGATCGGGTTTAGGAACAAAAGTAAATATAACCGACAAACTACCGACAATAACCATTAACAGCATCAGCAAACGTGTTTTATCAAGAAACTTTGTCATCAGCGGTGCGCAGGCGGCCCCCACAGCATATGCCGCCATCTGTAAACCAAGATATACACCCAATAGATCAGGACGTTCAAGAAAATACGTGAAATAGTAATACGCCGAACCACCACGCATGGTAATGGTCATCATAATAATCATGGAAAGAACAAATAGTATTAACCACGGCCGATTGGCAATTAGATCTTTAATATCGGCAATAGGGTGAGTGCGCTGCTCCGCTGGTGGAGAGATACGTTCTTTCGTTGCTAAAAAGGTAATCGCGAAAATAATGGCTGCAGCAATACCATAAAGCCCCATGGTCAACTGCCATCCCTTGGAGTCATCGCCGGCACCCAGAGCGTTAACAATATCTAAAGTAAAATAATTAACGCAAAAACCCGCACTAAACGCAAAGATAAAACGAATACTGATTAGAGATGTTCGCTCCTGGCTGCGCGCAGTCATTACGCCGGAAAGCGCCGAGTACGGCGTACTCAACACGGTATACATCATCATCATTAATGTATAAGTGATATACGCATAAATCACTTTACCCGACGCGTTTAAATCTGGCGTACTGAAAGTGAGAACGGCCGCGCCGGCCATGGGTAAAGCCGCCCACAATAAAAACGGCCGAAATTGTCCGAAGCGCGTACGCGTTCTATCCGCGACAGCACCCATTAAAGGATCGGTGCAGGCGTCGACAATTTTAGTGGTTAACAGCATGGTGCCCGCAGCTGCAGCGGAAATACCAAAAACATCCGTATAAAACGCGGCAAGAAACGAGGCGATGGTGGTCCAGTACAAATTAAAACCGAAATCGCCAAAGCCATAACCGAGTTTTTCACCAATGGCGAGTTTTGCTGTTCTGTCTTCTGCTGTAGTGATAGATGACACTTTATCCCCCATAATTTTATTGTTGTTTTTTTATCGCTTCGCGCTCGTGGATTCGCGCACTATTAATTGGTAGCCGCAGTTTATCTGCTTTTCTTCTACCGCATCCCCCACCAGCACGCCCAGCACCATTTCCGTTGCCTTAGCCCCCATGTCATAACGGGGGACACGCACACTGGACAACGGTGGATTGACCAAAGCAGAAGCTTCAATATCGTTAAAGCCGCATATTGCCATTCTATCCGGTACGGCAATATGCATTCGCTGACATTCAAACAGAGTACCCAATGCCAGGTCATCATTTACGCAAAACACCGCGTCACACTCGCCAGCGCTTTTAGACATCAAGCTGTTAAACAACTCCACCCCCACCGCAATTGACGATGGCCGTGGCGTCGTCACGACCCAATCTTCACTATACCTTGCGGCCTGTTCCATTGCCTGAATGTAACCCTGTAAACGCTGCTGAGCACGGGGATCCATTCTTGCACCCAGAAACCCCAGCTTTTGATAACCGGCAGCAAGCATATGATTGACCGCTTCGAACGCCGCCTGGCGATGGGAAAAGCCTACGCACATATCAAGAGGCTGTTCGACAAACTCCATAAGCTGCACAATTGGAATATCCGCAGCCTGTAACAAATTGCGGGTCTGCCGGGTTTGATTGCTACCGGTAATAATCATCGCTTCTGGCGACTGCCCCAGCAACGTGCGCACCATTTGCTCTTCTTCCAGGGGAGAATAATGGCTATCGGCCAACACAACCTGATAACCCGCAGGCCCCGCAACAGAATAGATCCCCTGTAAGACATCATTGAAAACACTGTTGGATAAAGAGGGAATAACGACACCTATAACCCCCGAGCGAGCAGAAGCCAAGGCGCTGGCCGAGCGATTAGGAATATACCCAAGCGCTTCGATAGCGTCTTCCACCTTTTGGCGGACTGCCTCAGAAACCTTATTTGGCTGATTAATAACCCGCGACACAGTGATAGCGCTAACACGCGCTAACTCTGCCACATCAGCCATAGTTACTCGATTACCCATTACTCTTATTACACCAAGCCACTATAAATGTAGCGTTTTTTGTTTAAAGCCCCTACACTACTTTGGCTTCACGGGCCTAAAACAGGCTGTCCGGCACCATAACATAACAAAAATGTTAGCGCTATCATCCAGAAACAGAACCTATCCATGACCGTCGACAACAAACCCACTATCAACACTAAACCTCTTGTAGTGATTGCCATGGGCGTGTCTGGCAGCGGCAAAACAACTCTGGCCCATTCGCTGGGAAAACGATTGGGTATAGAAAGCTTCGATGCCGATGATTTTCACAGCGAGCAAAACAAAGCTCATATGGCCAACGGCAGACCACTAACGGACGCTATGCGCCTACCGTGGGTACAATCCATTCGCACTCACTTGCAGACCCTATCCAAGCAAGGTAAAAGCTGCTCGCTGGCGTTTTCCGGCCTGCGCTTGGAGCACCGGGATATTCTGCGTATTCCAGAGGCCAATATCTGTTTTTTATATCTCGAAGGCAACAAAGAGTTGATACTTCAGCGAATGCAGGCTCGCAGTAAACACTTTATGCCCAGCTCGCTGCTGGACAGCCAGTTTGAAGCTCTGGAAGTACCCAAGGAAAAGGACGTTATAGCGCTGAATATAGCGCAAGCCATTGAACCGCTAGTGGCCCAGGCGGTGGAAGCATTACGGAACCGGAAACTTACCCCTTAAGCAGGTTTAACTCTTCAGCCAAAATACCCAGAGCTGCATTCATCACCTCTTCGCTCTGACAAAAGTTGAGACGCAGGCACTGCTTTTGGTGCTCCCACTCCCCCTCTAACCCGAAAAAGAAATGCTCGCCAGCCATGACCAGCACATTGCGCTGTTTCAAGCGCTCATACAGCTGTGTAGATGATATGGGCAAATCCGGCAGCCAAAGCCACACAAAGAAAGCTCCTTCCGACTCGTGAATACGATAGTTCACCCCCTGCAAATGCTCGCCTAAAAGCTTGAGTATTTGCGAGCGCTTGGATCGATAGTAGGGCAACAATTCCTGCTGGCAAATATGCTCCAGATCATCGCTTATCAATAGCTCTGCGGCCAGCATAGGTCCTAGATTACCGTTAGCGAGGCTGACGATCGTGTTGGCATGCACCAGCTTATTAATCACCGATTCTTTAGCAACAACGATACCCGCCCGTACACCCGGCAAGCCCAATTTGGAGAGGCTCAGCACAAAAATATTGTTCGGCTGCCACTGGCTTGTAATGTTTTTATAGAGCAGCCCTGGAAATGGAGTGCCATAGGCGCAATCGACGATAAGAGGAACCTCGTACTGTAAACTCAAGCGATTGAGCTGATCCATCTCGTCATCGGTCAGGACATTGCCGGTAGGATTGGTGGGGCGAGAGACACAAAGAGCGGCGATATCATCATCAATGTGTAAAGCTTCAAAATCGATTTTGTACTTGAAGCGATGCTCGCCCGTCAGGGTTACGGCTGGACGAAAACTTTTAAATAGATCCGGTGCCAGGGCTTGGTCTTTATAGCCCAAATACTCGGGCATTAGGGGTAGGTAGATTCGCCGGACGCCACCTTCGGGCGCCTCGCCCGCCAGCATATTAAAGAGCAAAAAAAACGCTGGCTGACTGCCGTTGGTCACGGCAAGATTACGTTCGCTAATATCCCAACCCAGAGTGTTACGAAGGTATGCCGCCAAGGCGCTGATAAACTGCTCGTTGCCCCGGGGCGACTGGTAGACTCCAAGTAGCTTGTGTAATTTAACCGGGTCCGTCGCTATACGCTGTAAATGTTGCGCAATACGCTGTTCAAATGCGGGGACAGAGGCTGGGTTACCACCGCCAAGAAAGAGCATATCTGGGTTGACATTAAGAGCATCACCCAGATCCTCCATCAAACTGACGATCCCGGATTCACTACAGAGTTGTTGACCAATAGAAGAAAGTTTCATAACTACCCCAAGAGCACAGGGGGCAGATTCTACAGCAATCCGAAGGGCTTAGAGCAAACCGTAGGCTTCTAGCACACTGTTGAGTTTTTGCTTGTCGATGGGCTTTTTGATGAAATCGAGAGCACCAAGGGATTTTACCCGCTCCCGCGCCTCCGGCTGGATATCGCCAGAAATAACAATAATGACACTATTTAGATCTTCTTTACGTACCGCCTCCAGCACCCCATAACCGTCCATTACCGGCATGGTGAGATCGAGAAAGACCATTTCGCCTTTCCCTGCACGTATAACATCTAACGCTTCCATACCGTTACCAGCGAAGGAAACATCGACTTCCCATTGCTCCGGCAGCGAGCGGGCTACCTGCTTACGAGCCATATTGGAGTCGTCACAAATCAACAGAGGAATGGCCATGAAATCTCGCGTTCAACTATCTCTATCTTCCAAGTGTTCATTAGATTATAGACACAGGAGGAAAAACTGTTTTGAAATATTCTTTAAAACTATAAAACGACTTTTTTATTCACCAAGGTCTTTAGCTTCCTGGGCGAAAAGTTGCTCCAGCGACAGCGCAAAAGTTTGCCGTGCGCTAGCACCAATTTGTGCCTGCCTGGCCAGAAAATCCTGCAACCAGGGCTCTGGATTTGGCAAAGCGTCTTTACCTTCCGGTACCTGTTCATTCACAGGTAATCGCACCATTTCAGCCACATGCCACAGGCTGGCTTGCTTAAGGTCGCGACTGAGGACGTAATCTCCGGCCTCGGTAACAACAATCCAGCGATGCTGAACCAGCATGGAACGCAGACGCTGCCAGTGCACCAACCCCAAACCCAGATTGACGCAATCCTTATCAGAAACGGTTCCACCAGTTGCTGCTTTCGCTCGAAATAACGCCAAGCAGCGCAGTACCGCAAGCATATCCGAATAACGCAACACCTTAGAAGCATAGCTATGTTCTGCCAGTGTGCGCACAAAAACAGCGCCACCAAGAATGATTGTCCACAAAAAATTGATCCACAGCAGAAACAGAGGAACAACGGCGAAGGCGCCATAGATAAGTTTAAAGCTGGAATTGGCCACCAGATAACCAAACAGATTTTTCAGCAATTCAAACAATACCGCAGTGAGAATCCCGCCAATCAGCCCATAACGAAAGGGCACACGGCAATTGGGCACAGCCACAAATAGCATGGTGAAAGCCACGCTGGTCATCGTCCAGGGCAGCAGCTGGAAGACCGCCGCCGTAAGCCCCAGGTGACTCAGCTCGTTAACAATCAATTTTAGCGATAGCAGATAAGTGCTGACAACAAAGCCCGACCCCAGTAGCAACGGGCCAATACTTAAAATGGCCCAGTACAATAAATAACCAAACAGACCGCTACGTCCCTGTTTCACCCCCCAGATCGAATTGAAGGTCTTTTCGATATTACGCAGCATCAGATAGGCTGTCACCAACAGGATGACCACACCGGCTTTCGTCAGGCTGCGGGCTTGAGAAGAAAAGTCCGCCAGGTAATCCGCCACTTCGTTACCCGTTTCAGGCAAAAAGTTGGCGAAAATCATTTTGTGCAACTGTTCGGCCACACCATCAAACGCAGGAATCACCGAAAACATAGAGTATGTAACGGTAATAAGCGGAACGAGCGCAAACAGTGTCATATAGGTCAAGGCAGCAGCACTTTTCTGGCAGCCTTTATCCATAAACTCGCGGTAAAGCTCTACACAGAACAGCCCAACCGAGCTTGCCACCATTTTTACTCTTTGCTGATAGCCTATATCAACCTGCTCCATGGAATCTTTCTCTCGCTCATTGTTGCCGATGGTTTAGAATACCCGATCAATCATAAAGGGGGCCATTATGATGACCAACTCTATACGTATTTACCACAATCCCCGCTGCTCAAAATCTCGCCAAACGTTGGCGTTGATTGAAGACGCGGGAATAACACCCGATATTGTACTCTACCTGGAAACGCCCCCATCCGTGGCAGAAATCAAAAACATACTTAACAAGCTGAACATAAGCGCTCGCGATCTTCTGCGTAAAGGCGAAGCGAGCTTCAAGGAAAACCAGCTATCCAATACTTCACTGAGCGACGAGCAAATTATTGAGTTTATGGTGCAATATCCCAAACTGATCGAGCGCCCTATTGTAGTTAAAGGTGATCGAGCGGTGTTGGGACGTCCACCGGAAAACGTCAATGCGCTGCTGGGTTAGAGCATGAGTGATTCTTATATTCTGGTGCTCTACTACAGCCGAAAAGGCGCCACCCGCGAAATGGCTCAGTTAATTGGCAGAGGTATTGAAGCCGCTGGACTGGAAGCGCGATTGCGCACAGTTCCACCGGTTTCTGCAACCTGCGAAGCGACCGAACCTGTCATTCCGGAGTTGGGCGATATTTATTGCGGTGAGCAAGAATTGAAAAGCTGCGCAGGCCTTATACTTGGCAGCCCCACTCGTTTTGGCAATATGGCTGCACCACTGAAGTATTTTATCGACAACACCTCCAGCAGCTGGCTCAACGGTGATCTGATAGGAAAGCCCGCAGCGGTCTTTACTTCCACCGGTTCCATGCACGGAGGCCAGGAATCTACCCTACTTTCCATGATGCTGCCCTTGCTACATCACGGAATGGTAATTACCGGTATCCCCTACAGTGAAAATGCACTGCACGAAACCCAAAGTGGTGGCACACCCTATGGTGCCAGCCATATCAGTGGCACCCATCACGACAGGAATATTAGCGCAGAAGAGCAACACCTGTGTACGGCGCTGGGAAAGCGCATTGCAGAACTAGCCCAAAAGCTTTCACACTAAACACACCAAACCCGATTAAACTCATCATGCCTGAAAAACAATTAAAGCCCATTGCTCATTTGGCAACGAAAGTCCGGTACAGTCTGCTCGCAGTAGCGATCAGTTATATTTCGCTGCAGATACTGTTTCTCGGTTGGTGTTTTACTCGCGCCAGCGGCCCAAACTGGGTAGTACTGTCTGCGCAATCCCTACCACTATTGGTACTGCTGCCTGGTCTTTGGCAAAAATATTACCGCAGCTACAGCTGGCTATGCTTTGTGATACTAATGTATTTTGTTAAAGGGATAGATGGTGTGTTTATGTCGACAGCAAACTGGAGCGATGCCTTGTTTGTTGCGTTAACAGTGACAACCTTTATTTCAGCGATGCTCGCCGCTCGCTGGTTACAAAGACAGCAAAAAGGTTAAGGAACCCCCTCTCATGTTTAAATTTATTGGCTCTCTATGGAACGGTTTGTGGAAAATCGTCAGCTGGCTGCGCGCAGCATTTGTTAACTTGCTTTTTTTGCTAGTTCTTATTGTGATTATCGCCAGCATTGTCTCCGCACCACGTTTTGAGATGCCGGCAAAAACCGCACTTTATATCGCACCAGAAGGCTACCTTGTCGACCAAAAAACCTACAAACCCACGCCCGCCGAGCTGTTGCTCGGGTCTGAAGATCGCATTGCAGAAACACCGCTGCGCGAACTTATCGGCACGGTTATCCAAGCCTCAAAAGATAAGCGCATTACGGCCCTGGTGTTAGACCTCAACCACTTTGTTGGCGGCGGTATCAGTAAAATGGAGGAGCTGGGGCAGGCTCTCAACCAGTTCAAAGCTGCCGGAAAACCCATCTACGCCTATGCTGATAACTATTCGCAGCAGCAGTATTTTCTCGCCAGCTATGCCGACACGATTTATATGAACGATATGGGCAATCTGTTGCTCACCGGCTTCGGCGTGTACCGCAATTACTACAAGGATGCCGCCGACAAACTGGCGGTAAAATTCCATGTGTTTCGCGTAGGTGACTACAAAGATGCCGTAGAACCCTTTATGCGCAACGATATGTCAACTGCTTCGCGCGAACATAACAGCCGCTGGCTAAATGAATTATGGCAGCGCTACACACAAGTGGTCAGTCAAAACCGTCAACTGCCGCAATCGGAAATCGAAAGCTATATTATCTCTATTGCCACGGAATCGAGCCAGACAGAGGAAACACTGGCCACCATAGCCCAAAGCCAGGGCTTAGTTGATGAACTGCATTCTCGAAGTGGCATTCGCAAAGCTTTGATCGAACAGGTAGGAAAGGATGACGAGGATGATACATTTAAAGCCATCAGCTATAGCCATTACCGTCACGCCATGGCCAAGCACTCCCCACAGAATAAAAACAATATCGGCTTAATTGTTGCCGCCGGTAATATTCTGGATGGCAAACAGGACAACGGCGCAATTGGTGGCGACAGCTTAAGCGAACTTATCCGACAAGCTCGTGAGGATGAATCGTTAAAAGCTCTGGTTATTCGTGTTAACAGTGGCGGCGGCAGTGCCTTCGCCTCCGAAGTGATTCGCCGTGAAATTCTCGAAGCACAAGAGCAGGAACTACCCGTGTATATTTCCATGGGCAGCATGGCCGCCTCCGGTGGCTATTGGATCTCTACTGCAGCCGAACAAATTTGGGCAACCCCGTCTACACTCACTGGCTCTATTGGTGTGTGGGGCTTAATCCCCAATATCGCCGACAGCGTGAACAAAATAGGTATCCACTCCGATGGCATAGGCACAACATCGCTCTCCGATATTTATCATATCGACCGAGAACTCTCCGCACCGGCACAAATACTGATCCAAAACGGCGTGAACGATGTTTACACCCGTTTCCTGAATATTGTGGCTGAAGCGCGCAACAGCGACCCCACCAGCGTCAACGAAATTGCCGGTGGCCGCGTATGGACAGGCGAGGCGGCCAAGTCGTTGGGCCTGGTAGACAATATTGGGACATTGAACGACCTGATCATCTCCGTTGCGAGTGACCGCGAACTCGATAGTTACGGTATCAAAGTCATAGAAAAACCCCTCTCCACGTCGGAAGAAATTATGCGCGCACTTATGGAAGACGCCAGCGTAAAACTCGAAGGGATAATACTGGAAGGTCCGCTGAAAAATATTGGCATACTAAATAGATTGGCGTCTATGTCTACCAGCTCGCCAACGATCAATAGCCTTGTGCAAATACTAAAACAAATAAAGCTATCCACAGAAGAAGGACAGCAACCAGCGACCATGGCCTATTGCATGGAGTGCTATACGCCTTGAGGACTAAACTTTAGCCCCACGACCATTCTTTCAGGTACATGGGTTATTCCCTTCACGCCAACGCCAACGCCAACGGATATTGGTGTGGGCGTGAAGGAATGGCTTTTCAGTAGAGCCTGAAGAAAATTGCCAAGGCATCGCCGCACAGTATGAAAACCATTGCGCTCAAACAAAGCGTCATCTAAAGCCCTAGCACCTCTTTAACAAAAGGAATGGTCAGTTTACGTTTTTCCTGCAGCGAAGCATCATCCAGCTGATTCAGCAAATAAAAAAGTTCAGCTGTATCTCGCGATGCACGGTTTAAAATAAAACTTGCCACCTCGCCGGAAAGCTCCATCCCCCTTGCTGCGGCACGCATTTTTAAAGCCTCTTTTTTCCCTTCATCCGTAAGGCCTTCTATATGATAGATTTCACAGCCGAGCATACGCGATTTTAAATCCGGCAATAAAATGGGAAGTGACGGAGGGCTGGTATGAGACGATACCAGCAGCGATTTCCCGCCGTCACGCAAGCGGTTGAACAGATGAAACAATGTCTGCTCCCAAAGGTGGTTACCACAAACGTGCTCAATACCATCAAGAAACACAATATCCATCTCCTCCAGGCCATCACAGAGTTCCGCTGCATCGTAACCGCGTACATCCGCCATGGGTAGATACTGGATCATTCGTCCATCGTGGCTTGCTATATGACAGGCAGCCTGCAGCAAATGCGTCAGCCCCGCCCCGCGGGAACCCCATACCAGCATTAAGTCCTGCTGATTGTTTTTGGCCAGACGATTGAGTGCGAAGACCGCTTGTGTGTTCACTCCGGCCGCGACGAAATAATTTTCGAACGTGGCATCATCGCGCAGAGACACACCGAGGCTTAACTGAACTGGAGTCCCATCACTCATCACTTAACGACCCCAACGGTACTGCAAGGGATTTTCCAAAGACCCTCTTTGCGCCTGCTGCCAAACCGGTAGATCTCCAGCGGCAACGGACTCATTCTTTTTGAGCCTTCCGTCCAACGCCAGTACACTGACAAACTTCTCTACACCGGCATCGGAATCTAGGTACAACAACAAAGTGTCCTGACGAACTCCCGCCAGAAAAACACCGGAGGTTGCCGCTATGGAGTCTAAATAATCCAGCGCCTTTCGGTAGCTGCTGTAGCTATTAACCCCCGCGATCTGTAAAACCAAAGCGGAACTGTTTTCGCCTTGAGCTAGAATCGCATAGCGCCCACCCAAGTAATCTCCCAGCGGGTTCAGCGCTGCGGCTCCCAACTGCTCCAAATTTTGATTGCGGCTATCGTAAACCCGAGAGTCCCCACGATGAAAAAACTGCCATGTGGATAGCACTTCCCCCGTCGACGTGACCGAGTATCGACCAACCAGTATCGAATCGGGAGAATAACGTTCCGACGCTTGTAAAATTGCCTGCTCGTCGAGCATCCACAACTGGTCGGAAGAAAGGTTAACCTGATCTTGTATATCCAATAACGGATAACTCAGGGGCAAACCGCGCAGACTAGCCGCCTCTTCAAATCCTTCAGCCAGTTCTGGAGCCATATCACCAGACACCAGCTGCTTGCCATATTCAAAATCGTTTTCCACTAACCACACCAGTGTTGTAGGTCTATTAACCGGCCAAAAAGGCTGGTTGTTTTTGCGCAATAATCGTTCGATAGAAACAGCTGAAAACGTTAGCGCGATCTGCTCTTTATAGCCCTGAGCAAGAAGCTTGGGATCATCCACCGGGGAATACTGAAACTGCTCCACATAGGCAATGGCATTCGAGTGCGCGGAATTCATTTGCGAATTATCCAGCACCAAATCAGACCCGGAAATCCGGGTTATCACCTCGGCAAACGCCAGCTGTGCAGCCGCCTTTCTATCGCCGGGGGACTGGGACGTCACGGGCACGGAGGCTTTAAAAAAATTCTGCTGCGCGAACACCGGCCCTATCCACATCATTGCGGCGAGCACAACCAGCGCGCAGGAACGGCACATAATGTGGCTTTTTAATCGGGCAGTCTGAATACCTCTATAGGCTAATTTCACCTAAATCCTCTCTCACTTGGTTGCGCCTGTTACTGGGCGGTAAATTGTAGCAATTCGCCAACGAAATCACAGGGCGCTGTAACACAAATTTACCCCGTTGATGAAGGCCGATTAGGCCGAATTCAAGGGTGTTAGCCCGCCATCGAAGCTGTTAGAATGCACGCCTTTCCTGCATCAGCAATAACCTGACTGAACTCTACCGATATGACTCAACAAACGCCACCCCCAAGCCAAACTTCCCCATCACTTAGCTACAAAGACGCCGGTGTCGATATCGACGCAGGTAATGCTCTGGTCGAGCGCATCAAAACTGTGGCTAAACGAACCAAACGACCCGAAGTTATGGCCGGACTGGGCGGCTTTGGTGCATTATTTGAGCTGCCAAAAGGCTACGATGAGCCCGTCCTGGTCTCTGGCACCGATGGCGTGGGCACCAAGCTGAAACTGGCCCTGCAAATGCAAAAGCACGACACCATTGGTATCGATCTGGTCGCCATGTGCGTTAACGACCTGATCGTCGGTGGTGCAGAGCCCCTGTTCTTTCTCGACTACTACGCCACCGGCAAGCTTTCTGTAGAGATTGCGGCACAAGTCGTTGAAGGCATTGGAGATGGTTGCAACCTGTCTGGCTGCTCACTGGTTGGCGGCGAAACCGCCGAAATGCCCGGCATGTACGAAGGAGAAGATTACGACCTAGCAGGCTTCTGCGTCGGTATCGTTGAGAAATCCAAAATTATTGACGGCAGCAAGGTGCAAACAGGTGATGTATTAATCGCTCTGCCGTCCAGTGGCCCCCACTCCAACGGCTACTCACTCATTCGTAAGATTCTTGAAGTCAACAGTGCCGACCTCAATACAAAACTGGGCGCAACCACGCTGGGCAAAGCCCTACTGGAACCCACTCGCATCTACGTTAAGCCACTACTGAACCTAATGAAGCAGGTTCAAGTGAACGCCCTCTGCCATATTACTGGCGGTGGCCTAACCGAAAACATTCCCCGCGTACTGCCGGAAAACGCCAAAGCAGTGATTGAATGCAGCCGCTGGCAGTTCCCGGATATCTTTGCCTGGCTGCAGGAAAAAGGCAATGTGGAAGCCCGTGAGATGTACCGCACGTTTAACTGTGGTGTGGGTATGGTGATTTGTGTAGCGGAAGCCGATGCTACCCGCACAATCGAACTGCTGAAAACCGAAGGCGAGCAGGCCTTTGTTATTGGCCAGATCGACACCGCTGAAGAAGGTGAAGAACAAGTTGAACTGCGCAATATTGTCTGAGAGCCGGTAATGACACAAGTGAAAGCGCCGGCCCGTGTGGTCGTTCTAATCTCCGGTAGCGGTAGTAATTTACAAGCCATTATCGACCAGCAGGAAGCCGGCACGATTAATATTGAAATCTGTGCCGTTATCAGCAACAAAGACGGCGTAAAAGGTTTGGCGCGCGCACACAATCACGGTATCAGCACGCGCATACTCAATCACAAACAATTCGACAGCCGCGAGAGTTTCGATAAAGCTCTGCGTGAGACCATCGACGAGTACACTCCAGATCTCGTCGTACTCGCCGGTTTTATGCGAATACTCACCCCCGAGTTTACCAAGCACTACCTTGGGCGTATGTTTAACATTCACCCTTCCCTGCTGCCCAAATATCAGGGCTTGCACACCCACCAACGCGCGATTGATGCGGGCGATAAAGAGCACGGTGTAACCGTACATTTTGTGACAGCGGAGCTAGACGGCGGCCCAAATATTATTCAGGCGCGCGTACCCGTGATGGAAGGTGATACGGCAGAGGAGCTAGCCGCAAGAGTGCTAGTACAAGAACACAAAATCTACCCGCAGGCAGTAGGTTGGTTTGCCGATGGCAGAGTGAAAATGGTGGACGGGAAAGCCCTTGTGGATGGAAATCCAGTTACGTTTTAGCACAGAGCGTTAACTCAACTGCACTTTTTCTTTACCACAGCGGCTGCACTTTAGAATCGTCACCAGCTTGCCCTGCTTCACATCAAACTGCTTATCCTGCTTTATTATCCATTTGTGAAAACCGTGGCGACACATGGACTTCCCTTTGTGCTCTTCGGCAGGTGTTTTCTTTTTTAACGGCACTACGTTGTCCGTTGTTTCCGGTTTATCTGTCATACATCACTCTCGAGTTAGTGTATTAAAATTAGGCGACATGCTTGTGTTCAAAGGCTTCTAACCATTGCTCAAACATCTGACGATTACAAGGTTTTGCGTGCCAGTAACCCTGGGTAATGCTACAACCAAGCGACGTCAAGCTGGCTGCCTGCGATTCGGTTTCCACTCCCTCGGCAACTAACGTAACACCATAATCCTTAGCAAGCGAAATAATGCCCTTCGCCAACCTCTTCTCTCGCTCGCTACTGTGGACAAATCTGGAGAAGCTTTTATCCAGCTTTAGAATATCAACCCGAAAGCAACGCAAGTAGTGCAGGGAGCTGGCAGGCGTACCAAAGTTATCCAGCGCACTGCGTACGCAAAGCTCTCGCAAGGCATCGACAACCCTTCGAACGCACGTCTCATCTTCGCCTAAAACGGCCTGTGTGAGCTCCACAATCAAATGTTTACCGCCTATTCCGTACTCATGCAGTGTCTGATCAATAAAATTGACAATATCCATATCTCGGAAATGCACACCGGAGACATTAACAGAAATCGGTATACAGCGACCAAGTGTTGCTAGCCAGTCTGCGCTTTGACTACAGGCATATTTAATAACATGGTAATCAATATTGCGTATTAAATCGCTACCTTCGGCTAGGCCAATAAATTCGCCTGGCTTTAACATGCCGTACTCAGGGTTTCGCCAGCGCACCAGTGCCTCCACCGCCACAAGCTTTCCCGCTTCAATATCCACCTGCGGCTGGTAATTTATTTCCAGCTCGTTGTTCTTCAGTGCTCCGTCCAAATCATTTTTAACCAACTGACGATGGGAGGCCTTGCGCTCCATAAAACCTTGAAAAACCGTCAGCCGATTTTTACCCTCTTCTTTCGAATGATACATAGCAACGTCAGCTTTCCGTTTAAGATCCCCCAGCTGCCCTCCATGCCGTGGATAAATACTCGCGCCAATACTAACGCTGATTTTTAAGGATACGTTGAGGATATTCAACTCATTATTTAAATCTTTCAGGAGATTCTCACCGATAGTGCGCACCGTTGTTTCACTACTGATGTTTTCCATCAGCACAATAAACTCATCGCCGCCCATACGGCATACACGGTCTTCGGCACGCACAACACATCGAATATGACGCGCAACCTCCTTCAGAAGCTCGTCACCAAACTCATGGCCGTAGGTATCGTTTACCTGCTTAAAATCATCAACATCCATCAGCATAAGGGCAAAATACTTACCCGAACGATTGGCATGCGCTACAGCACGATAAAACTCTTCCTGCAACAAAGCTCGATTAGGCAAATCCGTCAATGGGTCGTGAAAAGCCCGGTAGCGAAACGCTTCGGCTAACTCCTCCAGCTCCTGAGTCCGCCGAAGGACCTGCTTTTCAAGGTTTTTATCTTTAAGCCGAATCTGCTCAAGCATGGCATTAAAGCCTTCAGACAACTCTCCCAACTCATCACTCCCTTCCCCTTCAGAGCGTAAGCTGTAGTCGCCTGTCAGCTTGATACGACGAATCAAACCACTAAGCTGCTGAATGGGGTTCGATACCATCCGCTGCACTAGCCATGAAACACAGAGAGAGATAAACATCGCCAATATAAATGCCATTACTGAATAGCCCGCCATAAACCAAATTCGCTGCTGGACGTCCTCCAGGCTAACGAGGGTTACGAGTATGGCCGGTGCCGAGTTTGCAACAGGAATATCATGCTGATAAACACCGACTGCTGAGCTAAAAGCCGGTGATTTGGCGTAACGAAAAAAATCCAGCAGTGACACCGGTTTATTTTCCTCCAATTCAGGAAAATTTATGCTGGCATAGAGAGTCGAATCTGGTGAAATTACGGCGGCGGCAACAATACCATAATCACTTAAAGTCGATAGCAGAAGATCGTAAACCATTGTTTTACGGTGTTCGTCGATAGCAATAGAAAGGCTGGTAGAGATAAACGCATTGTGCGTACGAATTTGCTCGTCCTTGATTTGGTTGACCAAACGTAAATCCTGCACAACAAAAGCGATTACCACACAAAGGATAGCGGCAGCAGAGGACGCAACAGCAATCAATGTCAGTTTAGTGCTGATATTAATATCGCTAAGACGCATATCTGCACCTCCCACTGACAGCGCCAGTCTTATCGTTCCTCGCGTTTTAAAAGCACATTGACCCGCAAAGTAAGAGTAAGACGCAAACCGAAGCCCAAACAAGAACAGCCTTACTTTGAGTATAGCGCTGCACCGCAACATTTTCGGTCAATAAGACCAATTTTATGGAACAAATGGCAGCAGAAGGAAAGCGATTTAAAACACGGGGGTATCAACCCACCTGGCTGAAAGCAAAATGGGGAGGTGAATTCCCCTCGCCTATCGACAGTAGAGGGGGTGGGCAGCTCTAATCAAGCCAGATATGTTCTGACTAAATCAGAGCTCCTAGAGTCCTACTTGAGATTTAAGGCCTGCTCTTGAATCTTGGCCTTCCAGAGTTTAGGGCCGGTCTGGTGAATAGAAACCCCTTCACTGTCCACGGCTACCGTAACGGGCATATCTTTCACATCGAATTCATAGATAGCTTCCATTCCCAAATCTTCAAATGCCAGCACCTTAGCACCAACAATAGCTTTGGACACTAAATAAGCAGCGCCTCCAACGGCCATTAGGTAGACCGCCTTATTATCCTTAATTGCTTCAATTGCCACCGGACCGCGCTCAGCTTTACCAACCATGCCAATCAGGCCGGTTTTTTCCAGCACCGTGCGGGTAAATTTATCCATACGGGTCGCCGTCGTAGGGCCTGCCGGACCAACCACTTCCTCACCAACCGGATCCACCGGGCCAACGTAGTAGATAAACTTGTTGGTGAAATCCACAGGCATGGGCTCACCCTTCTCAATCATATCGACCAATCGCTTATGTGCGGCATCGCGCCCAGTCAGCAGCTTACCGTTAAGTAGTAGAGTTTGCCCAGGTGTCCACTTGGCTATAACTTCAGGCGTAATAGTATTCAGATCCACACGCTCCACCGTATCTCCCACTTCCCAACTCACTTCAGGCCAGTCTTCCAGATTGGGCGGCGTTTGCAGCGCGGGGCCGGAACCCTCCAGGGTGAAATGAGCGTGTCGAGTCGCCGCACAATTGGGGATAACGGCAACAGCCTTGTTGGCTGCGTGCGTAGGGTAGTCTTTAACTTTAACGTCGAGAACCGTCGTTAAACCGCCTAGCCCCTGCGCGCCAATACCCAGCGCGTTAACCTTTTCCATCAGCTCCAGGCGAAGCTCTTCCGAGCGATTGCTCGCGCCACGCTCACGTAAATCCTGAATATCAACAGGGTCCAGCAAAGCTTCCTTCGCCAACAGCATGGCCTTTTCTGCCGTGCCTCCAATACCAATACCCAGCATACCCGGAGGACACCAACCCGCCCCCATTTGCGGCACAACGTTTAACACCCAATCAACAACCGAATCGGAGGGATTGAGCATCGCAAATTTGGTTTTGGCTTCTGAGCCGCCGCCCTTGGCAGCGACATGAATCTCTATGGAACTGCCGGGCACCATTTTGTAATGGATAACCGCAGGGGTATTGTCGCCGGTATTCTTTCGGGCGCCATCAGGATCGGCCAGAATCGACGCGCGAAGCAAGTTATCCGTGTTCTTATAGGCTTGGCGAACACCCTCATTAATCATATCGTCGAAGCTCATATTACCTTCGACTTTTGTATCCATACCGACATTCACAAACGCGGTAACGATACCGGTATCCTGACAGATGGGGCGATGCCCCTGGGCACACATACGCGAGTTAATCAGTATTTGCGCCATAGCATCTTTTGCCGCCGGATTGGCCTCTCGCTGATAGGCATCGTGTACAGCGTCGATAAAGTCTTTTGGGTGATAGTAGGAGATAAACTGCAAGGCATCGGCCACACTGGCGATAATGTCTTCCTGGCGAATGATCGTAGTCATGGAATATCCAAAGTCTTATAACAGATGAAGGATGTAGCGGTTACCCGCCGAAGAAGCGGCGATTTTACACCGCTAACCGAAATATTTCTGAATTTGAATCAAATGGCTTATGGCATTGCGGTAGCCGAACGGCTTAACTGTAGCAGCTTCTGATTAACGCTGCGGCGGAAAGCATCGATGGCTTTAATAGCCTCTTCATTGGTACTGATACGCCCTTTCAGCTCAACCTCCAGCTTATCTAGCTGGCGCATCTTATCGGTTAAAGCCTGTACCTGGCTTACCTGCGACTGTGTTTTCTTCTCAATTTCACTCATGGCACTCTGCTGAGAATCGAGCAGATCGTTAATCAATCGAATCTCTGCAGCGGTGTTTTGCAGCGCCTTTTGAATTTTTCCGTCTACCGATTTTGCACCTTTCGAAAGCACGTCGATCTGTGTTTTATTCTCGGCTATTGCTTTTTTATTGCGATCGAAAGATACCCCCCAAAGCTTACGAATTTCAGAATCGGCCCACTTGATTTTGGCCTGCAAAGCGGTAACCGACGCCGACGATTCATCACCTGTCAGCTGAAGCTGACTCTCCAGAGACGCAATACGAGACTCGGAGAGCACCATTGTTTGCTGGGTTTGTGTTAACTGCCAATAGGCAAACCCGGCCAAACCAATACCAACTACCGCTAAAAGAAAAGCCACTGGAGCCAGCGGTGATTTAACAATCACAGGCCTTACCGGCGGCTCTGACCCTCCGTTACTGGTTTTTGCCTGCGAGGAACGCTGACGATGACGAGCAATTTCGTCTTGTTCAGGACGAATGGGATTTAATGTAGGTTCTTTACGTTCTACCATGGAGAAAACCGAATAATGCTGCCGGGCGCATTACGCCCGACGTTTTATTAGAGATACAAGTTAAGCAGGAAGAATACCGCAGTTAGTGCCAGACTCATATGAATCACACCACGAATACTGGCTATCGGACCAGGTTTACCAAACAACGCATTGATTTCAAGCAATAAAGTCAAACCAAGAGAAAGCCACAATCCCAAACCAGCGCCACTTGCAGCCACAAGGTAATCTGCGCTGTAGCCCAAATGTGGGGACGCCAACATGCAAAATGCCATTGGACCGGAAAAGAGTACATTGGTACGAGACGCCAAAGCTGCTTTTGGCGCAGCGCTAGCAACATCCCCCTCAGCCAAGCCCAGCACAACTTTTTGATTAGGCCAGATTATCAGCCAAACGTTCAAAAACATAAAAGTACCCAGCAGTGCGCCAAGCAGAACATAGTCATTCAGAAGTGAGCCATGATAGGTTCCCACCAATAAAATCACGCCGGTGATAAAAGTAAACATCGCGCCCCAACGGAACCACCATAACGCGCGCGGCGCAAGCTTAGCTTTGACATCCGCCAAGGCTACAGGATCAGCTTCTTTAAAATATTCGGTTTGAATAAAGTTGAAATAATACAACATACCGATCCAGGCAATACCAAACAGCATATGCACCCAACGAAACAAAAAATCGACAATTTCCATAACAGCTCCCAAAAAGTGTTTTCCAGTCTTGTTATTGTTTGACAAAGGTCTACTTTATATCAGCTCGTCACAAATGCAACCTCAGTCAAACAGCGGACGGCACTACAACTGCACTCATGAAATATACCCCCCTTTAAACGGTAATCAACTTAACAGTACAGAAAAATATACCCCATCCATATCTACCGGGGCTTTAGTCCCCCTACTTAGACCACTACACACGGTCTTCTATAAAGAACCTCTGGCATTCAGGGCTTTATGGTGACGATAAGTATTGAAAAGGCCGCTTGTCGGTACGAAGCGCCCAGCACTTTAGCCCAAGCGTGGGGACTTCCACAGGTAAAATTCAATTGAAGCGGAGAAAAGGACACTGATACGACATGCAAAAGCATCTCTTCACGCGGCGCTACCAACACCGCCTTCAACCAGATCCGGTACAGTATTTTGATTAGGTCAGATGACTTACCAAACACTCATCTCCCAGAGGTGTGACGAGCAGGAGATGGCCACCCTAAATCGCCCCACTCTAAACTATCACCTACAGATCCCGCGATAGACCAAAACAGACGTCACACCTCGACGTAAAAACATTCAGGTCTCATTGTGGTCATTTGTTGAATTCTAGCGGCACAGCCCCACACGAACCGTATAAATACAGCGTGTACTTTTAATTACATTTACATTACAACGGTGGACTGATAACATTTTTCCATGCAAAAGAACTACACTAGAACGCTGTTTCTGCTTATCGCCATCCCTCTAAACTTTGTTTTATTTGCCAATGTTTATTGGAACGGGAATATCGCTTTGACCGATGAAAATGGTCTGATTGAGAACCTACAGATTGCATTTTATCTTGGCTCAGCAGTGGTGATCCTGTTTGCTATTTTCCGGCTAAGTTATTTCAAACGTTGGCTATCACTTTTTTTCTACTTTACTTGCCTGACTTTATTTCTACGAGAACTCGAAACCCGAGATTTTGCGTTACCGGCATTGGTTGAATACCTTATTTCCGGTAAGGGGAAGCACTATTTAATAGCTGTTACTTATATATTGTTAACAGTCCATTACTTTAGGCACTATAGACATCTCAACTCACAGATTAAAAATATTTTTAAAAGCCGCATAGCTAAAACTGTCATTATTGGCTGCCTGTTTCTCGTTGTCGGTAGCCTTTTTGAGCAAGCCCACATGGTGCTGTTAGAGGAGTTACTTGAGCTGGACGGTTCACTGTTAATTTTGATGGCTGCATGTGCCTACGCATGGAACCCAGACAAACTCACTAAGAACTGTAGCCAGCCTCTCTTACCGCGCGACCTTCCCGATCCCGATACCGCCAATTTGTAGCGCTATAAAAAAAGGGCCGTAGGGCCCTTTTTTTATCATCTATCACTACGCAAAATTACGGTTAGCGAAGTCCCAGTTAATCAGATTCCAAAACGCATCCATATAAGCTGGTCGCGCATTGCGGTAGTCGATATAGTAGGCGTGTTCCCACAGATCAACAGTCAACAATGGCGTAACTGAATCATCGGTTAAAGGCGTTGCCGCGTTGGAGGTATTCACAATATCGACAGAGCCGTCGGCTTTTTTAACCAACCAGGTCCAGCTGGAACCAAAGTTGTTAATAGCTGAAGCGGTGAATTTTTCTTTAAATTCAGCAAATGAACCAAAGGCGCTATTAATAGCATCTGCTATTTCACCGCTAGCTTCGCCACCACCATTTGGGCTCAGGCAGTTCCAATAGAACGAATGGTTCCAGATTTGAGCGGCATTGTTAAATACGCCACCACTGGAGGTTTTCACCACATCTTCCAGCGCCTTACCTTCAAATTCAGTACCCGGTATCAGGCCGTTTAATTTGTCTACATAGGTTTTGTGGTGCTTGCCATAGTGAAAGTCTAGTGTTTCTTCAGAAATATGAGGGGCCAGTGCATCGCGTGCGTAGGGCAGTTCAGGTAGCTGGATAGCCATGAGCATTTCTCCTTTGATTTAAATCAAACAAACTAGATAACGAAGCGCAGTCTAACTTTGTTCACAGAAAATGGAAATTGGAAAAAGTTATCGGTGCATAAAGTAGCAACGCTTTAATGAATATTGGTAGCGACTAGGTATTCTACACATCGTTACTCTCGCCCTTCCCTAGGCTTCGTAACATACGTACTTCCTGTACATAAAAACGGCCCCAGAGGGGCCGTTCGAGTGCGCATGATTTGAGGGATGACTTACATCATGCCGCCCATGCCACCCATGCCGCCCATGCCGCCCATATCAGGCATGCCTGCTGCGCCTTTATCGTCTGGCTTATCGGCAACCATCGCTTCGGTAGTGATCATCAATCCAGCGATAGAACCTGCAGCCTGCAATGCAGTGCGGGTCACTTTAGCTGGGTCGAGGATACCCATGGCCAGCATATCACCGTATTCACCTGTTCCAGCGTTGTAACCAAAGTTACCTTCGCCATTGCGTACTTTTTCAGCGACAACAGAAGCTTCATCGCCTGAGTTAGTGACGATTTGACGTAAAGGAGCTTCCATTGCACGACGTGCGATACCAATACCAGCGTCTTGGTCTTCGTTATCACCCGTGAGATCAGCAATAGCCGAAACGGCGCGAATCAGAGAAACACCACCACCAGGTACAACACCTTCCTCAACCGCAGCGCGAGTCGCATGCAGAGCATCTTCTACGCGAGCTTTTTTCTCTTTCATTTCAACTTCGGTAGCTGCACCCACTTTAATAACCGCAACACCACCAGCCAGTTTAGCTACGCGCTCTTGCAGTTTTTCAGAATCGTACTCGGAAGTGGTTTCTTCAATTTGAGCGCGAATCTGGTTAACACGAGCGTGAATATCTGCCGCTGCACCAGCGCCATCAACAATTACGCTGTTTTCTTTAGACATGCTGAAACGCTTGGCTTGACCCAGGTGCTCCAGAGTTGCGCTTTCGAGGTCCAAGCCAACTTCTTCAGAAATAACGGTAGCACCAGTAAGGATAGCGATATCCTGCAACATAGCTTTACGACGGTCACCAAAACCAGGCGCTTTACAAGCGGCCACTTTAACGATGCCGCGCATATTATTCACAACCAGAGTCGCCAGAGCTTCGCCTTCAACGTCTTCAGAAATGATAATCAGAGGCTTGCCAGCTTTGGCCACTGCTTCTAATACTGGCAGCAGCTCACGGATATTGGAAATTTTCTTATCAACCAGGAGAATGAACGGCGCTTCGTGTTCCACACTCATGTTGTCTTGGTTAGTGATAAAGTAGGGAGACAGGTAACCACGATCAAACTGCATACCTTCAACAACGTCCAGTTCGTTTTCCAGACCGTTGCCTTCCTCAACAGTGATAACACCCTCTTTGCCCACTTTTTCCATTGCTTCCGCAATAATGTCACCCACTTGGGTATCACTGTTAGCAGAAATAGTACCTACCTGAGCGATTGATTTACTATCTTCACAAGGCTGAGCGCTGGACTTAACAAATTCAACTGCTGCAATAACAGCCTTGTCAATACCGCGCTTAAGATCCATTGGGTTCATACCCGCTGCAACAGATTTCAAACCTTCGTTAACAATGGATTGAGCCAAAACAGTCGCGGTAGTGGTGCCATCACCAGCATCGTCAGACGCCTTAGAAGCAACTTCTTTAAGCATCTGTGCGCCCATGTTTTCGAACTTGTCACTCAGCTCAATGTCTTTCGCTACGGAAACACCGTCTTTAGTGACGGTTGGAGCACCAAATGCTCGGTCCAACACTACGTTGCGGCCTTTAGGGCCCAAGGTAATTTTAACTGCGTCGGCCAGAATGTTTACGCCCGCCAACATTTTCTGGCGCGCTTCGTCACCAAATTTTACGTCTTTAGCTGCCATGGTAATTTTTCCTTACTAGCTAATTTTTATACTTTAATGTGAGAATTCTGTACGAAAAAGCCTATTCAACGACGGCTTTGATATCGCTTTCGCTAAGGATAACCAGCTCTTCGCCGTCGATTTCGATGGTGTCACTTCCGGCATATTTACCGAATACCACGATGTCGCCTTCTTTAACATCAACAGGGCGGTTTTCACCATTTTCCAATACGCGGCCAGAACCTACAGCGACTACAACACCTTGATTTGGCTTTTCTTTAGCAGAACCAGGCAGCAAAATGCCACCAGCAGTTGTTTCTTCTTCTTCCTTGCGGCGAACCACAACACGATCGTGTAAAGGACGAATTTTCATTGATGATATCTCCAATAATTAGCGTTTTTTAAACACATGCTGCTCTGAAGTGGAGCAAGTTATAAAAGCGGCCTCGCCCGGTTAATGCTGTTGAGCGAGGCCGCGAAAGACTACGTGTACCCCAAGATGGGTGCCCGTTTTGGGATTTCAACACCTTGTAGAATAAAAACTTTGGATTTCTCGACGGTTTTAGTCGTCGCGGCGAAATTCACCGTCGATTGTGTGGCGCTCGCTACTGTTCTGAGCAGATCCGTGTTGAGAGGGCTGTCCATGCATGCCCAGATTATGAATGGAAAACTGGCGGACACCCCAAGCAATAATTACTTGTCGAATACCGGGCAACAGACAGGCAAAACCGATGGCGTCGGTAAAAAAACCCGGCGTCAGCAGCAAAGCTCCACCAACGGCCAAGAAAAGGCCCTCAATCATCTCACTGGCGGGCAGTTGTCCCCCTTCCATTTTGGAGCGAGCACGCATCAAGGTACTAAAGCCCTGCTGGCGAAGCAGTGCGAGACCGATCATAGCGGTAAGTAAAACTAGCCCGATGGTAGGGAGAGCACCAATAATGCCGCCCACCTTAATAAGCAGCCACATCTCGATAACGGGTATCACTACAAACAATAAAAGAACAAATCGCACTAGACCACTCCATTAGGGGATATTAGTAAGATGCGGGCAGAATCCATAAACACAAGTGTCGTGCTACTAGCCCTACAACGGCAGAATCGGTAGGGTTACGGGTTCAGACAATAACAAAAGGCTATTCCGACCTTGGTCAACTTATCCTCAGCCCCCCACAAACTCACTTGGACCGAAGCGCTAAGTCTCTACTCTAAACGTCCCGTGCTGATAATGCTCGCTCTGGGGTTTTTTGCCGGGCTCCCCTACCTGCTGGTGTTTTCGACACTAACCGCCTGGTTACGGGATGAAGGAATAAGCCGCTCGGCTATCGGCTTTATTAGCTGGGTGGGCATCACCTATTCCATCAAAGTCTTCTGGGCACCGATCGTTGACAATCTACCCTTGCCAATATTGACCCACCTGCTTGGCAAAAGGCGAAGCTGGCTGCTGATTGCACAGGTCGGCATTGTTGTCGGTATTTTGCTGATCGCCACAGTCTCACCCGTAGACCATATGGCGCTGATTGCTCTCTGCGCTTTGTTGATCGCCTTCTCTTCCGCAACACAGGATATAGTGATCGACGCTTATCGTATCGAAACTGCGGTGATTGAATTTCAGGGGGCCATGGCCGCCACTTATAGCTTCGGTTATCGGCTGGCACTGCTAGTATCGGGCGCAGGCAGCCTGTTTATCGCCGATACGCTGCATTGGCCCGGCGCCTACCTGAGTATGGCCGGACTTATGGGCACAGGCATTATTTTTACCCTGTGTATTCAAGAGCCCGGTACTCATCAAGCTAATGGCAATCAAGTGGAGCTATTTACAGTAAAGTGGTTTTACTGCGCCGTTGTAGCCCCCTTCGTAGATTTCTTTCAACGCAACGGCCGTTTTGCCCTGCTGATATTGGCCTTTATTGGACTGTTCCGACTAAGCGATATCACCATGGGCGTTATGGCCAATCCTTTTTACCTGGATTTAGGTTTTACTAAAACCCAGATCGCCAGTATTTCTAAGATCTATGGCTTTGCCATGACTATCGCAGGGGGTTTTATCGCCGGTATTTGCGTGGCCAAACTAGGTGTGTATCGCCCATTAATTGCAGGAGCAATACTAGTTGCCGTAACGAACCTACTCTACGCACAGCTGGCCCAACTGGGCGCCGTACCGGAATTTTTAATTGTTACTATCAGTGCCGATAACCTGAGTGGTGGCTTCAGTAACGCGGCCTTTATCGCCTACCTTTCCGGTCTAACCAATCGCGCTTATACGGCGACTCAGTATGCGCTCTTTTCATCATTTATGACGCTGCCCGGCAAATTTCAGAGTGGATTTTCCGGTGTGATTGTCGACAATTTCGGCTACTGGAACTTCTTCATCTACGCTGCAATCATGGGCATACCAGCCATATTACTAGCAATTATTATTTGGAAGCATCAGAAAAAGCAGGGGGGTTAACGGAAAGACTTACCGGATTATTGCAAGCTGAAACCAGCAAACCGGCTATTAAAAAAGGGGCCTTACCGACTGAGTACAGCATTGTCAGTTCAAGGGGTTAGGAGCCAAAGAGGGAGGCTCCTTAGGGGTACTATGGCTGCATCCATGCGTCATAAGGAGAGCTGTATGCATGTACAGTCAGCCGGTAAGGAAGTTCATCTTATGCCTATGATATGACAAGGTCAAGACGTTTACATAAATCCTTTAATACACCCACTTTTCAATATAGCTACAGGCCGGTCATCTCCACAAAAACCAATGTAGATAGGGCTCTAACCGGTATGCAACCGCTTACATACGCGCTAGACCAGTATTATCAAAACGGAAGCCGTGGCCAGCCAGAACCACAGCGTACGGGTATATAGGCCATTAAGGAGGTTTAACTCTTTGCGCGTAACTTCACAGGTTTGATCCATATCGTCGTCAACCATCAAAGCCCCTAGGATTAATGGGCTGAGTACCGCAACAGTAGAACGCTTTACGCAAAACAGGCATTCTCGCCAGCGCTGGAAACAACCGACAAAGTTCCCCGTCAAAGCAAAGGATAACCCCAACAATCTGACCGCTGGCCATTCGAGTATCCACCGTAATCGCCTAGCCAAATCATCTTCTGGTTGCGCTTCGTGAGAATAAAGAAACGTTAGGCGATACAATAGAGCCCCCACCGGGCCAAGCACAAAAAACCAGAAGAGCACCGCAAACATGCGCTCAAATCCGCGATACCCTGCTTCGCGCAATACATGCTCATGTAACTCCGACCAATCCCCTTCGTTTAAGTCGTCCGTTTGTACATTTAAACGTTGCGCCCTATCCAACGCAGAAGACCAATCTTCAACGTAACAGGCCTTAGTATATTCCGAGACGATATCGCCAAACTCACCGCGTCCAAAACTGTATAGAAGCACCGCAATGCCCAGCGGCAGCAGCAACCACAGAGACAATTCCGCAAGCAACGTTTGCAGGAGAGCCAGTAATACAAGGGGAAGGCCAACGGCAACCAACACTTTTAATTCCGCCGGTATCTTTGTACTTCCAACGACGTTGGACGACCAACTGTAAAACCAGCCATCTTTGTGTGTAGGATTTGCCGCCCCCCATACCTGGATGAAGGCGATGCCAATAAGCACGATGAACAGGTTCATGATAACTCCAATAGTGAGCGGTAATGGTTCCAGTCAAAGGATGGGCCAGGATCGGTTTTTCTATCCGGTGCAATATCACTATGGCCGGTAATACGCTCTTTTGTTATTTTGGGGTACTGATGAATGATACTCTTAGTGAGGGCGGCCAGCGAATGGTATTGCTGCTCAGCATAGGGTTCTGAATCCGTACCCTCCAACTCAATACCAATGGAATAATCGTTGCAGTTTTCATCACCGTCAAAGCAGGATTCACCCGCATGCCACGCCCTCTTGCTAAAAGGAACAAATTGCACCACCTCACCATTTCGGCGAATAAAGCAATGCGATGACACATGCAGGTTAGATATGGTAGAAAAGTAAGGATGCTCGCCAGCCGGTAACTGATTTTGAAAAAAACGTTCGACGCAGCCGTTGCCATATTCGCCAGGCGGGAGGCTAATATTGTGAATAACCAGTAGTGATACTTCAGTATTGTCCGGCCTACGATTACAATTCGACGATATCAGCCGTTGCGCCTGCCGGTACCAGCCCTGCTCTACCACCCCAATCTCCAACGAAAATAAAGCCTCGATAATACCCCGTTAAGGAATATAACTCACGCAAACGGAGGAAACAGGAAATTTATGAGGGAGGAGGAGCGCTATTGGGGTTTGCGCAGGCTGGTAACAACCGTTTCCAGGGCTCGATCGAACAACATACTGTTATCCAAAGCACGAATCCGGTTTTGCTTTAACATTAAGGCTAATTCGGTCTGAGCTTTTTCCGCGACCTTCATACCCCCACGGTTAATAAAAATATACTTGCCAGTCGGCTTTATAATCGCCGCCAGACGGCAGCGTGAACTATTGTCATTGTCATCACTCATTTCAAACCAAGCACCCTGTACAAAATTGGCTACCTGCTGCATAAACGGGTCGTTTTCTGGCAGCGTATCTTTCTTGGCCGCAATAGCTCGCTCCTGTTTTTTCTGCGTTTTTGCGGCAGAGGCTTTGGCCTTACTAGCACTTGCGGCGGCCATACGCCTTTTAATCTCGACTGGTTCTAGATCATCGAGATCTGCAGAGGTCATTGCCGCATCGACATCGGCAAACATTTCTTCTGCATCCCCAAACACTTCAGCCTCCAGCTCTTCAATACTCGGCATACGCCGAGCTTTGTCCACGCTCGATTCTTTAGTAACGGACGCATTGGCGGCATCTACCCCTGCTGGGATCTCACCACGTATACAGGCCAAATGAACGTTTTCCAACTCTTTGAAAATTTCTGACATTTCGAACGGATTAAACGAAATGGAATCCAAACCCATGCGCAGGCGCTGTAGTAGATCAGGCACCATGCGAATTAATCGCTTGCGATCCTCGTTGCTTTGCGGCGGCTGAGAGCTCCACACAAGGTCTTCCAGAGTCTGTAGAGCGTCAACCCACCCCTTTGCCTCTATGCCTTGCTTAAGGTTGTTCAGAAAGAGAACATTGCTCCATGGCCCTTCGATCAGTTTTTCAACGATCTCTGGCAATACCTGGTCAACCGTGCGCAATTCGATTTCAATAGCAACAACCGAACGAGCAACTTCAGCTTTGGCCTTACCATCTTCTGCATCCAAGGCACGTCGCTCCAGCAGCTCCGCTCGTTTTTTGTCCTTGGCGACAAAAGAAGAGAAATCGGCCAGCATGTCATTAAAAATACTGACATCCGTTTCGAACTCCGTTAACAGCGTGCTCACTAACTCTTTAATTTTTCGATATAAAGGATCACCTTTACCATTCTCATTCGGCTGCCAACCCAATGCCGCCGTCGCCATCTCATTCAGCAATCGTCTCGCAGCATGGCCGCCTTTAGCAAAAAAAGACTTGTCCAGCAGTGCAACCTTAACGATAGGAATCTGCAAAAGACTGATCTGTTCTTTCATTTCCTCAGCCAGATTGCGGTCTTCAAGAATAAAGTTAAAGAGCATATCGACCAGATTAATAACTTCTCGGTCAGTCCCCTCTACCGTTGACGCACTGCCGCTGCGACGCTGTAATTCGTTAATCAGCTCGAGCGCCTTTACACCACCACGCACATTGTTCACCGGTACCGGCGAATGCTGTGCTAGAGATAATAACCGAATGACATCCGTCGGCTGAGCACTCTGCAGGCTCTGCTTTTCGGCTAACAAGCCCTGCAAAAGCTGCATAACTTCTGTACTGGCCTGACTTCCTTCCACCTCCAAGCCACCCACCGGAGATGAAGAGTGAGGCACCGAGGCAGACATATGATTGCCATGGGGGTTAACGCCACCCGATCGTCCGCTTGGCGCACCCGCCCTTACTAACGAAGGCAGTATATTATGCTCTATCAATATCTGATTCGCTGAGACATACAAAGAGCCAAGCCCCTGCATCACAGCACGATCAAACAGTTTAAATAACACCAACTTGGCCTTGATATCGATATCAAGTCGTTTGGTTTGATCCATAAAAGCAACAGAAACGACATCCGGCCCTAGCGGATTGTTCTTCTGGAAGACCTTAACCGGCACCAAACTATCCAGGCGCAGCGACAGATGCTGAATCGCCTCGCCGTATTCATTGTTTGCCCGGTTTACAGAGGATTCTATCGCAACCATTTCCTCGAGCTGTTCATTCTGAACAAGAGAAAGGGTATCCGCAGACAAAGTATCGTCGGAAACAGTGGGGGCGGCGTCCGCAGACACCAGATTGGCAAAGGCAGTGTCAATGGAGGAATTGAAACGCTTCTCAAAACCACGCCGTTGTACACGAACTTCACGCATGGAATCGAAATAGATGTTTTGTTCCTGGTTGGAACTTGCCTTATCGGCAAGACTAAACAGAGAATCGTCGGCCTGATCGAAAAAGGCCCTCAACTTATCAAGCAGGAGCTGCTTACCCTTTTCGTGAACCGCGTGCACAGCCGCGGGTAAACGCGCAATTCTGGCACGAGTCATTCTTTGACCTTCAGGTTCCAAATGCACTACCTTCACATTTGCTGATTGTTTTGCATATTCTGGCACCTAACGCCTCCTCAGGAACATCAAATCCAAAACGATAGGCAAAATCAGTTTCGGATATACATCGACATCTAACACCACTCAGTATACTGAATGCCTGACAAGGACCTACGGTAGCTTGGCTGGTTCGAGAAATGTGTCACAAGCTGTAGTCCAAAGCGTGACGCATTTAATACTTCTGTGGCCTAACAAGACATCCTTGATATAATCAAAAGAATTGTATTGGCAAACAACTATTCCTCAGCCTTTCTAGAGACCTCATGAGCGAAAAACAAGCACCAGGAAAACATATCGGCAAGGGCATGCTAATAGCCTGCTGGATACTGGTTCTCGCGGGCTTAACCCTGTTTTTCAACCGCCATGAAGAAAACCGCTATAATCCAAACCAATACTTGGAAGGAAAAGAAAATCCGAACTGGGTAGACGTGACCCTCGAGCGAAACCCTTACGGTCATTATTTAGCCAACGGGTTTATTAACGGCCAGGCAGTAACCTTTATGCTTGATACTGGCGCAACGGACGTCGCCATTCCCGCAAGCCTTCAAAGAAAGCTCGGTTTGAAACGCGGGCCACAAATACCCGTTTCAACCGCTAATGGAGAGGTTATGGTGTGGATGACCGAAATCACACAACTGGATCTCGGTCCGATTCAACTTCACAATGTAAGAGCATCCCTCAACCCAGGGATGAACGGAGACGAAGTACTGCTTGGCATGAGCGTGTTAAAATCTCTGGATTTTTCCCAGCAGGGAAAGCATCTCACCTTGCGACAATACAAACAGTAACCTTCCATTTAGCAGTAGAATCATGAACCTAAACATAAAAGACATTCAAAAAGACATCGAACAAACGGTAACGCAGGCGATAGAAGAGGATGTGGGGAGTGGTGATATTACCGCACAGCTTATTGAAGCCTCTAAAACCAACACGGCAGAAGTGATTACACGTGAAGATTGCACCATTTGCGGAATAGCTTGGGTAGATGAAGTCTATCGCCAGATAGGTGGCATCAACAGTATTCGCTGGCAAGTTGCTGACGGTGAAAAAGTTACCGCGGACACCACTCTTTTCACCATTGAGGGCAACACCCGCTCACTCTTAACGGGCGAGCGAACAGCGCTCAATTTTTTGCAACTCCTTTCGGGTATAGCAACAAAAGCCAGTCAATATGCGCAGCTAGTTGCCGATACCAGCATTAAAATACTCGATACAAGAAAAACCATCCCGGGGCTACGAACTGCACAAAAATACGCCGTGGCCTGTGGAGGATGCCACAATCACCGCATAGGATTGTTCGATGCATTTCTAATTAAAGAGAATCACATTTCCGCATGCGGAGGAATAGAGCAAGCCATAAAAACCGCCAAAGAAATCGCTCCGGGGAAACCCGTAGAAGTAGAGGTAGAAACTCTCGAAGAGCTGAATAAAGCCCTGAGCGCCGGCGCCGATATTATAATGCTGGATAACTTCAGTGCCAATATGTTGGAGTACGCCAGCAACCTGGAACGAACCGCAAAATTTGAGATCTCTGGCAATGTCACTAGCGATCAAGTGGCCGTATTGAAACAGTATAATGTAGATTATATTTCTACAGGGGATTTGACTAAAAATTGCGGGGCGATTGATTTGTCGATGCGGTTTAATAGTCAGTAGGCTTTTCCTTATCAACAAGTGCTGATTTGAATATTTCAGCGTATCTTTCCGCTGAGGAGCCCCAGGAAAACTTTTGAACAATGTGATCTCGCGCACAATCTAATTGACGCCGAGCTCCTTCTATGTCGGAAAAAATATTGTGCAATTTTTCCGCTAGGCTTTCAGCACACCCCGCTCCAAAGGTATACCCAGTTACCCCGTCCGTAATAACATCTGCCAATGCAGGCAAATCAGAAGCAACCGTAATAGCTCCCGAACCTATGGCCTCAACGGCCACCAACCCCAAGCCTTCTCTATCACCGGTAGATGCAACAAGTGAAGGGATCACAGCTACTTCGACTTTTTGATAGTACCCGACCACTCTCTCATTAGGTATTGCGCCTAAAAACTCAACGTATTCCTGCAACCCTAATTCCTGAACCAGTGATTCCAGCTGCGGTCTTTCATCTCCATCACCAATAATCGTGAGCTTTTGATTCCCCCCCATGTCATGCAAGATCCTAAGAGAATTAATCAAAGTAGAAACGCCTTTTTTCTCCACTAGACGACCGACAAACCCTATACCCTGCCTATGTTTTACCGCACCGGGAATAAAGCGACCCTCGAGATCCACCCCCATCGGAGCAACAACACATCGTTGCGAATGCCCCGGAAACCTACTATTAATATCCGCTTTCACCGCCTCGCTTACTGCCGCAATAATATCTGCTGCACTCAACACAACTCTTTTTAACAAACGACCAAAAGCGCCATTAAAACTATACAAATCGCCGCCATGAACAGTTAATACAACCTTAACTTTTCTCCAGAAAATCAGCCTTACAAACAAAACAGTTATTCCCTGAGGAATAATCCAATGACAATGTACTAGGCGTATCTTATACTTCCAAATAAAGAAGCAGGTATAAGCCATTTGGGAAAAAAGAAAAGGTATCACCAACAAGTATACGAAGCGATTGCGTTTTAACTCTGCCAGCATTCCAGCTCCATATGCAAGAACCTCCAATCGCTCAGGGGCATAACGAAACCTTACTATATTAACGCCATCAATAACCTCGTTTTTTAACGATCTCTTACAATGTGGGGCCAATACAAAAAAATCGTATTTATTATTTAAGCGAGAACTTAATCCATGAACAAACTCAGGGATACTGTCGCCACGAAAGCGAGGATAAGTTGAGGTAAGAACGAGGATTTTCTCTTTTCTATCATCCATTGGGATAACCACTGTGGAAACTTGGCGAAATCAGTACTATAGCATCAGAAAGGTTTAGCAAGCTGACTGCCGCTAATAAAAATACGCAGGTATAGTAGCTCATTATCATAAGTAAATATCAAAATGAATATTGAAACAACGCATAAAGCCAAGCTAGCCAGCCCCCCCCTGCCAGCAATATGGTTTCCTACTATTAAAGCGGGCTCAGGCGTCGACATTTTCACTATACAACTAGTAAAAGAGCTAAACAAAAGGGGAATACGAGCAGAAATACAATGGCTGCCCCACCACGCTGAATATTTCCCTTTGATGCTCAAAACGCTGAAAGTCCCTGCATGGGTAAATATCACTCACATAAACTCATGGTTTCCATCATCACTTTTACCCTCAAAATGCAATATTGTAACAACCTTTCATACATGCGTGCATGACAGCACGCTTTCCCCATACAAATCGATATTACAAAAACTATATCATGCGATATGGGTCAAACGGAATGAAGCCATTAATATAAAAAAATCCTGCGCATTAACAGCCGTGAGCAAATACACTGCAATCGTCGTAGAAAAAACATTCAAGCCAAAGAAAGATATTCTCCCTATATATAACTGGATAGAGGAAGGCCAATTCTATCGAAGATCAAAAGAAAAACCACAACATCCTTTTAAGCTGCTGTTTGTCGGAAAGCTTCGCCCACTAAAAGGCGCGGACATACTAACTCAAATCATGCAAAATCTTGGCGAAGACTATCAACTCACCATTGCAGGAGATAGCAGTGACAACTTATCTAACAGCGCCCCAAATATTATATATAAAGGAAAAGTCCCGAGAGAGGAGCTGCTCAATATATACAACGAAGCAGACGCTTTTTTGTTTCCCAGTCGCCTTGAAGGGTGCTGTTTATCTATTCTAGAAGCACAATATTGTGGCTTACCAATAATCACAAGCGACACATCCTCAATGCCAGAGATAGTTAATGAAAGCTGTGGTTTTTTGTGTGAAACTGAAAACATATCGGCATACACATCAAAGATAAGGCTGCTTGCAAAAAATCATGGCGTTTACAACAAGCTCTCTAGTGGAGCGTTAAGAAATTCATCTTTATACTGTGGAAATGTTGCTGTAAACAAATACATTTCTATCTACAAAGGCCTGTTAAAAACCCAAGAAAGTTGAGCAAAAAATGGATGTTTCAATAATCATACCCGTTTACAAAGATCAAGAAGGGCTAAATAAAACACTTGACACGCTTCGCCCCCAACTCTCGTTAGAAAAAATCAAAACTGAAGTATTGATAATAGACAACGGCTCGCCTATACCTATTACTCTTAACATTGATCACACAAGCAATACCAAGCTATTTGTATGTCAAACTCCCGGCTCTTATGCAGCCAGAAATTATGGCGTAAAAAAATCAACCGGCGATATACTTGTTTTTCTTGATGCAGGCTGCGAACCCTTAAGCGATTGGTTAGAGAGTGGAGTAAAATCGCTTAGAGCCCACACACCGATATGCAATATAGGCGGTAATGTCATACTGAGTGATCAAGCATCCCAAAGTGTCGCCACAAAATACCAACTAATGACTGGGTTCGGGCAAGAGAAAAATATTCTCTCAAGATCTTTTTCTACTACAGCCAACCTTTTCATCTTTCGAACAACGTGGGAAAAAACCGGCGTATTTGACACCGAGCTTTTATCTGGAGGCGATAGACTCTGGTGCTGGAAGTCCGAGCATATGGGAATACCAACCACGTATTCCAGAAACACCGCCGTCATCACAGCCCCGAGAACAACCCTTGCGTCTGCGATCAAACAAGCAAGGCGAGTTGCAGCTGGCAAGCTTATTGCTGATAGAATTTACAAAAACGAAGAATATTATAAAATTCGCCAAGGTAACGAGCCAAGCTCCATAATAAAAAAAATAAAATTCATACTATCGGATAATAGATTTTCACTCCCATCCAGAATCAAGATATTTTTTTTGGCAGCGGTCATATATGGAGTTAGTGAAATTGAGAAAATCAGAATACGATTAGGCGGAAACCCAGAAAGAGAGTAAGTAAAATAGGCGTGCGTTAGCGCCACAAAAAATTAACACCGCCCTACCGAAAAAAAACAACAAAAGACAGCAACTCTCACCACTTATGAAAAATAAAAAACCTATGATGTGGGTTTTCTGGAACTCTATACGTTTTTAGCAACTCCGCATTAGCGCTAAGATCTGATACAACCTTACCGAGAGAAAACCCTTCTCTGTTAACTTCCCAATAATGCTCTCCATCAAACTTGTTTTTTCTTTGCCCAAATCTGGGTCTAGGAATAAATACAGAAAAATTGTCGATAAAAGGAAAGTCCAAAAGCACCCGATACACTTTCTTTGCATCAGGCAAGCTAATGACTATTTGACTCTTGCTCACCCTAACCATCTCACGAAACAAACTTAGCGCTTCGTCGTACGGCAGGTGCTCCAACACCTGAAACGCACAAACACAATCATAACGGTTATCATCAACAGGAATTTTTGCCGATGACAACAATATCGAAGGGTTAAGGTCAGGATCGATATCTGCAGTTTCGACCTTAATGTTCTGTAGCTTCAGAAGTGCTGCCAGAACCCCGGCCCCCGGACCAACATCAAGAACACAGCTAGGAGATTTTTCAAGCACCTCTGAAATTTGGTGCCAAACGCTTATCCATCGCTTTTTATGAAAATAACGTCCGAACTCGTAGTGGCATTTTTCAACTTGCTTTTCAAACATCTAAATTTTCTCTGCTGCAATAACAACCCATAAAATAAGGAAACCATAACATATCGCGCCAATAATCGCATATACAAGGACGCAAATTTCCGCTAACCCAAAAACATAATACGAAACCAAAAAACCAAACACCTTTAAAAAGGAGCTAGCAATTTCATATACAAACAACCCCTTCTGTATCCCTAAAGCAGGAATAGCCGCAACAGCAGGCTTATTAACAAACCCCATAAAAAGCATTAGCGATAAATATTGTGATAGCTCACCCGCACCAATCCACGCGACCCCAAACACTACAGAAAAAATAAATTCGCCATAAAATATAAATACACAAAATATTGGAATACCTACAACAAATAGCACTATCGTCGCCTTCACGATATCCCACCGAACGGGCTGATGACTCCGAACCATTTTTGTTATTTTTGGGTAATACACCTGAGTTACGGCGGCCCCGAGCAGCCCAGAAGGAATATTCACCAAAGAATACGCCAAACTGTAGTAACCGGACGTTTCTGGAGAAAAATAAAATGCGAGCAGTAACACGGGAGCGCTCATCGAACTCGCATTCAAAAGCACTTGGGGAGATCTATATTTTGGGAAGTCTCGAAAAAACCCTGCGACCACCTTATCTCTACTAGTAACCAGTCCCCGCCTCAACTCCGAGATCAACGTCTTCCAATCCTGTTTACTAAAGGATATTAAACCAGCGATCAAAACCCCAAAAGTATGGAAAAAAATTAAGAAAAAAGCATTGGAAGAAAAGAGCCCAAAAAGCGCTTTTCCGCCACTTGTAACAATCGCCTGTACGACATTTATCCCTGCAATTTTTTTGAACTTTTGCCTCCTCGCAAGCACATGGTAGGCGGAGGAATGAATGCCGTAGAAGAAAATATATAAGGGTATAAAAAAGAAGAAAGAAAAATAGGCCTCGCCAAAAACCGTCCCCCCTCCAATCAGGTAAAATATAAACAATACAACTGCAGCAATAGCCGCATTAAAACAACAAATCAGAATGGCAATTTTACAAACGAGGAAAGCGCCCCTTTCAGACTTAGGCAACACAATTGCCATCGAATACATCAAGGTAGACACTGGCACGAGAATATTAACTACAGAAAGAAAAACACCTTGAATACCGTATTCTTCAGGCCCATAAAAGCGAGCAATTACAGGCATAAGCACAATAGCAATTAACTGGGCAACGGCAGCCCCGGAAGCGAGAGCAAATACATTACCTATTGTTTTCAGATCAGAACGACCACACATAATTCATAGCAATTAGGCACCAACAATCAGTCAACCAAGGATCAATATTTATTTTCAGGCTATTACGCAACTTACTATTAATCTTCTCTTCGGTACATAAGAGCGGTAATTTGCTCCGATATCAACCCTAACAAAAAAATCATTAGCGATGTTGTAAAGAGCAACGCACTCATATTTGTAAATCTTCCTACTGTTGCATAAGTATAGATATAATATGACATGCCGAGAATAAAAAGCGCCGCACTAACAGGCGTGAACAGCTTCAACGGAGAGTATAGTGTTCCTACTTTAAAGATAATAAGCAAAAACCGGAGTCCATCTTTTGCAACATGGATATGGCTTTTACCCTGACGTTTATCAGCAGTAATACCCACATACTTAACAGAATAACCTGCCCGAAAAAACGCCATCGTGCAAGTTGTAGGGTAAGAAAAACCGTTTGGCAGTAAATACAGAAACTCCTTGAATTTTTTTGCGTTTACCACACGAAACCCAGAGGTTAGATCCCGTATACGCACCCCAACCATCCAGCTAGCCAAGCGATTATATACCCTATTAGCGGCAAGCCTTCCAAAGCTTGCTTGGGATTTCGAATCGCGGTTCCCTACCACCATATCGTAACCCTGTTCATACGTTTCTAATAGTCTGGATACGTCTTCTGGCCGATGCTGTCCATCAGCATCCATAAAAACAAACACTTCTCCGCTGGCCTCCCGCGCTCCTGTTTTAATCGCAGCCCCATTCCCCATAGAATACCGATGCCGTACAACCCTTGCACCCGACTGCTCGGCTACGTCAGCTGTATTATCAGAAGACCCATCATCGACAACTAGAATCTCATATTCTGAGTGAATCTCTCGCAGCTTAGAGACAACTTTACCAATGGATGCGCTTTCGTTCTTTGCGGGCAATATGATGCTGACCCTTTTACTCATAGCTAACTCCACTTAAACAAGGAATTATTAGCCTTTCTTTCGAATCTGACATCAAAATTAGGATTCCCCCATATTACACGAATAAACATTACTCAATATTCAACTGCGAACGCATCGCCTGTATATCAATAATAGCATTACGCAAACTGGTCAAACTCCGGGACCAAGCTACGCCAGAAATATTGGTAGGCGCATACCCCACGGCCTCGTCAATCCAAGCCAAAGACTCTTCTTCGTGCCCACTTTTGAACAACTCTAAAGCTATCTTTTGAGCCACCGACAAGGATGGAAAATCGAGAAATGCTAACTTTGCATACTTGATAAAATCATCCAAGCGCTCCATAGATTCGGCAACCAATCCAAGCTCATAGTAAACATAATGCCGAACCCTTCTATTTATCTTAATTTTACGGTGATCCAGAAGCTCAGATAGGAATATCTCATACCTTTTAAGTGAAATACCTTCACATTTATTCCGGCGAACCGCATCCCCCATAGACTGAAGACCAGTTGCGATGCCATTAGGTGAAACCAACGCCGCCACTGAATCAGTCATCAAGTTAATGCGCTTGTCCAGTCCCACCCAGCTTTCCGTAGAGCAAGCCAAAGTAAAAGCCTGAATTTTTACATCTAGACGACTTGAAACCTCATTGAGAGAGAAGCGATCCAGAACTTCAAGCGCTTTTCCAGACTCCCCTATCATAGAGTATTCACGCGCGAGCATTTGCGCTGCTCTGGTAGAGTTCGGCTGCGCTCTTGTCCACATTTCAGCGGCAAAAAGTGGCTGTCCCCATAGCGAAGTTATTTGCTGGACAACAAATACGTTGTACGTTATATACACACTGAAGACAGTCCATACAACCGCTTTTTGATGCGCATTTTTCAATGCTTGCACTAAGGCCACGGATAGAAATATCGCCCACCCCAATGCGGGAAGATAATTGCGGTGCTCAAAGTAAAGCTCCAGAGGAACAAAAGTGGACTCCAGCAAATGCCCCGACAGGAAAAATAACAGCGAAAACAGACCAATACGCCCAAGCATACTCCCTGTTTTTGACCAAGCCAAGACCGCTGAAACAGCTGCAACCCAAGCCAGTAGCGCTCCCAGAGGCACTAAATTTTGCCAACTAAATATAGCGTGCCCATCATGAAACGGGCCAAATGCTGTCGCCCGAGGCAAAATCAAGTTTTTTGCGTACTCCCACAAAATAACCAGCTGGGTAGCTAATCTTTCACTTACATCAAAATTACGGCTAGAGGCATAACTGGCGTGAATGGATCCCCATTTCAAATATAAGTAAGCAAGCAATAACAGAGGAATGAACAAACACGCCGCTTTCACAACGAACGACCAGACTCTTTTATTCAGAGGGGCAGATAGATGCCCTAACAGGCAGACCTCTATCACTGCAAGATAGGCGATAACAAGAACACCATTCTCTTTAGCATATACAGACAAAAGCAACGCCAGCGCAACACCCGCCAAACTAACAACTGTCATTAAATAGTTTCCTTTACCCGCGCAACGAGTGCGCCAGTAAACAAAGATATTCATTGAGACAAGGGCAAAAAAAGCAGATACAAGAGTCATACGCTGTACCGGCAGCAGGATGGCGCTCGCGTGTATGGGCATCACTGCCCACATAACAGCGGAAACAAGAGCTACCCACATCGCAGAACTCGCGAATTCATTATGTATTTTCAGTATTCGGTTGACCAACAAGAATACTAACAGCATATTTAAGCAATGCCAGATCAGTGTTCCATACACAAACCCGTAAGGGTTGCTTGGCCAATCTGTATAATTGGGAAGAAACGCCAGCAGTGATACGGGGCGCCCTGTAGGGCCGGCTATGCCACCGAATATAAAATTGACTAAACCGTCAAAGGAGCTAACCTGCGAAAGGTCTTTCAGGTTAATCCAGTCGTCAAAACCCCACTGGAGCCCCTTTGCATATGAATAGAGCCAGAAGAGCACGACAAAAGAACAAATTATGGTTAGGAGTATACTGAGCTGCCTCCGAAAACTCGAGGCCCCACAATGTAACTTTCCAAGTAAAACTAACATAGGGAATAAGTTATCCAACTACTGAATTTCAGGCTCATCTTATCACCGCGCATTACCAATAAAACGTTCGAGACATAAATAACCACAAAACTTCAGACATAAAAAAAGCCTGGCGGATAACCAGGCTTTTCCTAGAAACTTATTATCAGTCACGGAACGCTTGTGGACGATATTTATTGTCAAAAGTGCAGTCGCCCGCAAAAACAACACTACCACCTGCACTTCTTGGGGTAATAGTGCAAGTGTTTGTACCAGCAGTGGTTATAGCCGTGTTCGCATTACGACCATAAGTAATCGTGACCACACCGCTAGCCCCAACTGAAACGGTAGAAACATAGGTGCCAACAATTGAAGCTGGCAACGCAATACCAGCCGAAACGTTGCTAGCGGGGAAACGGCCACGATCAGACCAGAAATCCTGAACACCTACTTTAGCGCCCTGCGCCAAGTTCAAACCTTCAGAAACCTGGCTACGAATGGTGTAGTCTTGATACGCCGGAAGCGCAACCGCTGCCAGAATACCGATAATCGCAACAACTATCATCAATTCGATAAGAGTAAAACCTTGTTGTACTTTTTTCATGTAAAAGTTCCTCCGACGGGAAATGTTGAAATACGAAATTAATGTATTCAATATCAATGCCAACTAACAAAACCCACCTCTAACACAAGTAAAACCCTACATTCAAACCGTTAACCACCATTTTCGAATGGCTAGCCTCAAAAGCTGCATGACAAAAAATGTCACTCCCTAAACAAGATTTGACTACAACAGCCAAGCTTCACTCGCATTACTTTTACACGTTACCCGCATAAAAATGAGGCTTAGCTCACTTAAAACCTTAAAATTAACAACAGGTTACTGGCCGAACCTCAAAAAAGTGGTAAAGTCTCCTCTAAAATCATCTTTCTGACGTTCATTGTCCTACACTTTACTCGTTAGCCAATCCGATAATGGCCTCAGGCGCTATACGACAGGACTCAGCAGGGAAATACATGAATACAGCAACCAGTCTTACCGGCCTTGCACGTCGCTTAGTTCGAGATAACCTCATCTCGGAAGACGAAGCGCAAAAAGCAACCGAAGCCGCGGCCAAAGCGAAGACTCCACTTCCCTTGTACCTCGTCAACAACAGTGCTATCGACGCCAAATCCATGGCTGAAGCTGCAGCCGATGAGTTTGGAACCCCCTTGTACGACCTCGCATCCCTGAGCACCGAGTCAATCCCCTCGGGTATAGTCGACTCTAAACTGATTCACAAGCACCACGCGCTTCCACTGTTCAAGCGAGGCAACAGACTATTCGTTGCATTAGCAGACCCAACCAACCTGCACGCGCTCGACGAAATTAAATTCAACACCGGCTTAAATACCGAAGTCTTATTAGCCGAAGCCGATAAACTCCATACGGCAATAGAAGCTTTTCTGAAAGCTGAAGAAGAAAGTATCGGCGATGCGCTTGGAGGGCTAGACGAAGAGGCGCTCGACGACCTTGATATCGAAGCCGTGGATGAAAGCAACCAACAGGGTACAGACGATAGTTCCGAAGCCGATGAGGCGCCCATTGTTCGCTTTGTCAATAAAGTCCTTTTGGACGCCATAAAGATCGGCGCATCCGACGTTCATTTTGAGCCCTACGAGAAATCTTACCGGGTACGATTTCGTACCGATGGCATCCTGAAAGAAATGGCTCGCCCGCCCACAAACCTTGCGACTCGATTGGCGGCCAGGTTAAAAGTGATGTCACAAATGGACATCTCTGAACGACGCGTTCCACAAGACGGTCGTATTAAGATGAAAATTTCCAAAACCCGGGCCATCGACTTTCGTGTGAACAGTCTTCCAACACTTTTTGGTGAAAAGATTGTTCTTCGAATTCTTGACCCGTCCAGTGCAAAACTGGGTATTGACGCCCTCGGTTACGAAGAAGACCAGAAAAAAATGTATATGGATGCATTGGCCCAGCCCCAGGGAATGATCTTAGTTACCGGCCCTACCGGTTCGGGTAAGACAGTTTCTCTCTATACCGGATTAAACATTCTAAACACAACCGAACGCAATATTTCGACTGCAGAAGACCCTGTGGAAATTAACCTGGAGGGGGTAAACCAGGTCAACATGAATACGAGGGTTGGACTTACCTTCGCGGAGGCATTACGATCATTTCTGCGCCAAGACCCCGACATTGTGATGGTAGGCGAGATCCGAGACCTCGAAACGGCCGAAATTGCGATTAAAGCCGCTCAAACAGGCCACTTGGTTTTATCTACTTTACACACTAACAGCGCCCCCGAAACCCTCACCCGCCTGCTCAATATGGGTGTACCGACATTTAATGTTGCAACAACCGTCAGTATTATTATTGCGCAACGCCTAGCCAGAAGACTGTGCAGCGCCTGCAAAAAACCGGCGGATGATATTCCCGAAGAAATTCTCTCTGAAGAAGGTTTCGACACTATTGGGGTCCCTCGGGAAGAGTTCACACTGTTCCACCCCGTGGGTTGCAACAAGTGCAGTGACGGCTATAAGGGCCGTGTAGGTATTTATGAAGTTGTGCGCATTACACCCGAGATTTCACGCATTATTATGGAAGGTGGCAATTCTATTCAAATTGCCGATGCCGCCCGTAAAGCGGGTTTTAACGATTTACGAATATCGGCGCTTCGCAAGGCGGCAGCAGGGCTAACCAGCCTCGAAGAAGCCAACCGAGTGACGAAGGATTAATCTGTATGGCAACCGCAAAAGCATCCGCAACAACCGAAGTCTTTGTCTACAAAGGCGTAGATAAAAAGGGCCACAAAGTTACGGGGGAGGTTTTCAGCCCAAGCCCTGCTCTGGCCAAGGCTCAGCTTTTAAAACAAGGGGTACGGGCAAACTCTGTACGACGAAAACCAAAACCTCTGTTCGGTGGTGGCGGAAAAAAAATCAACCCCTTGGATATTGCCATTTTCACACGACAAATGGCAACAATGATGAAAGCGGGTGTGCCTCTCGTGCAAAGTTTTGAAATTGTTGCTGGCGGCAGTGAAAACCAAAGAATGGCGGATTTAATTCGAGGCATCAAAGACGACGTCGCTGCTGGCGGTGGATTTGCGGCCTCGTTGCGCAAACGTCCCAAATACTTCGATGACCTATTTTGCAACCTAGTAGAATCCGGTGAGCAATCGGGCGCTCTTGAAACGATGCTAGAGCGAATTGCCACCTACAAAGAAAAAACGGAACAGCTAAAAGCTAAAATTAAAAAGGCAATGACATACCCCATTGCCGTCGTTGCTGTAGCCATTGTTGTAACAGGTATATTGCTGGTAAAAGTTGTTCCTCAATTTGCAGACACTTTTAGCAGCTTTGGTGCCGATTTGCCTGCGTTCACACTTTTTGTCTTACATCTTTCAGAATTAGCGCAAGAATACTGGCTTGTAATTCTAGTGGGTATTATTTTGACGGTTGTCTTTTATGGAAAAGCAAAGGAAAAAAGTAAGGGTTTTAGAAATTTCATGGATAGACTAATCCTCAAAGTTCCTATTGTCGGCGGTATTGTTTATCAGTCGATTATCGCGCGCTTCGCGCGCACCCTGTCTACAACGTTCGCAGCGGGAGTCCCCTTAATCGACGCACTTCAGTCCGTAGCCGGAGCCACTGGCAACTCGCTCTACGAAACAGCAGTATTACGCATACGCGATGACGTTTCTACTGGTACCCAACTGAACGCTTCAATATCTAACACCAATATTTTTCCGGCTATGCTTATTCAAATGGTAGCCATCGGCGAAGAGTCTGGCGCGCTCGATGATATGCTAGATAAGGTCGCCAATTACTATGAAGAAGGCGTAGATAATATGGTAGACAGCCTGACTTCGCTACTCGAACCGATGATTATGTCAATACTCGGTGTCCTTGTGGGCGGCCTTATGATTGCTATGTACCTGCCCATATTCCAGATTGGTCAGGCTATTTAATGACAACCTACAGTTTCGGTTACGATCCAGTGGTACTCGCAGGTCTACTTATCACTACACTGGTTCTGGGCTTGATGATTGGCAGCTTCCTAAACGTCGTTATCTATCGTTTGCCCCTTTCCATGCTGGCCAAATGGAAAGTTGAGTGTAAAGAATTTTTATCCGACAACCCCAACACTGAAGATGAGGTAGCCCCCAACTTCAATATCGCCTTCCCCGCTTCGCATTGCCCAAAGTGTAAAGCGCCCATCAAGCCCTGGCAGAACATTCCAGTACTTAGCTACCTTATCCTCAAAGGGCGCTGCCACAGCTGTAAGGCCAGCATTTCTATCCGCTATCCGATAATAGAGGTAATAACCGGCCTGCTTTCCGTTTTTTGCCTTCTCATTCTCGGCTTTAGCTATGAAGCCGGGCTTGCATTGGTATTTACCTGGAGCCTCATTGCCTTAACCATGATCGATATCGATCATAGGTTACTCCCCGATGGCATTACCCTGCCCTTAATGTGGCTGGGTATACTGCTTAATTCTTTTCACCTCTTTACCGATTTACAAAGCGCTGTTTACGGAGCCATTTTGGGTTACGGTGTGCTCTGGAGTGTCTTCTGGCTGTTCAAATTTGCCACTGGCAAGGAAGGGATGGGCTTTGGCGACTTTAAGCTACTGGCGGCTCTAGGCGCCTGGATGGGATGGGAAATGCTGCCACTGATTATTATCCTGTCATCTTTCGTGGGTGCCGCAATCGGTATAGCCGGTATTCTTATCGCCGGTCGAGACAAAAACATCCCCATACCTTTTGGCCCCTATCTCGCCATCGCAGGCTGGATCGCATTTTTTTGGGGAGATCAAATTACCGCTGCCTACCTGAACTACGCCAAAGTCGGCTAATACCCAATGCTGAAAATTGGCGTAACAGGAGGAATCGGAAGCGGCAAATCAACGGTAACAGATTATTTCTCAGCCCTGGGTATTACCATTGTTGATACCGATGTTATTGCACGCGAAGCAGTAGAACCCGGCACCGACTGTCTGGAAAAAATTGTCGAACACTTTGGGAAAATGATGCTGCAGGACAACCTGACGCTTGATCGAGCCAAGCTGCGAGAACTTATTTTTAGCCGGCCTGCAGAAAAAAAATGGCTTGAGCAGTTGACACATCCCGTTATTCGCAACGTAACTATCGCGCGTTTAAATGCCGCTCAAAGCCCCTATGTCATACTTTCTTCGCCTCTACTGCTCGAGACAGGGCAGAACGCCCTGGTTGATCGCGTTGTGGTTGTCGATGTCAGCGAAGAACAACAGCTTGAACGCGCATCCCTGCGTGATGATGTCGGCGCCCACGGTATTAAATCCATTATCCAAAACCAGATATCACGCCAGAATAGGCTGGCAAGGACGGACGATATTATCGATAATAGCGGCGACCTAAACTCCACCCGCAAACAGGTGGAAGACCTACACCAACGCTACTTATCGATGTTATGACTGTTAAAACGCTCGCCGTAAAATGCCCTACCTGTAGTAAGCAAGTTCTAATGACTGATGAATTCCCATTTCGCCCTTTTTGCAGCGACCGCTGCAAAACCATCGATTTTGGTGGCTGGGCTGCAGAACAGCACCTTATTGAAGGCGACGAAACGGAGAGTGATAACTGGTCTGAGGATAAACCGGAAGGGTTTTAAAGCTGATGTTGCAGGCTGTGAATAATCGCGCGATTAGCCTCTGGGAACATTTCTTCTTTCAGCTCTGATAGTGCAAGCCAACGCACTGCCTGCCCTTCCTTCCCGTGTGCCTCCCCCTCAAAAGTACTTACCAGTTGCACATTCAGCTCAACCTGCTTTTCTGGGTATTGATGAATAATGCGCGCAAACGGGTGGCAGAGGCCAATCACAATCCCGACCTCTTCTTCCAATTCACGCTTCAACGCCTGCTCACAGGTTTCACCCGCCTCTATTTTGCCGCCGGGAAACTCCCACAAACCAGCGAGGTGCTGCCCCTGTTGACGCTGGGCAACAAGCACCTCGGTTTCGGCGTTTAGAACGACGCCCACCGCTACCCGAACAGGCTTAGCCGATGAAGCCATCAGCTGCGGTATTCGGCATTAATGGTGACATACTCGTGAGAAAGATCTGACGTCCAAATAGTTTCAGACGCTTCACCTCTCCCCAGATCGATATTAATCGCAAATTGAGATTGGTTAAAAACAGCCTGTCCCGCCTCTTCCGTGTAGTTCGGTGATCGTCCTCCATCCCGTACAATCTCGACATCATCCAGCGAAACTCGTACGCCATTAGCATCCAAACCCTCGATACCAGCATAACCTATGGCGGCAACAATCCGCCCCCAATTGGGGTCAGAGGCGAACAAAGCCGTTTTAACCAAGGGGGAATGCGCTACGGAGTAGGCAACCTGTAAGCTTTCCGTTTGCGATTGGCCTCCCGAAACATTCACCGTGACAAATTTCGTCGCCCCCTCACCATCACGAACGACTTCCTGAGCAAGAGATTGATAAACCGCGACGATTGCCGCAGCAATTTTTTCGAAATATTCGCCACCGTGACATTTTAGCGCTGGAGCAGACGACTGCCCGGTTGCGATCAACATACACGCATCGTTAGTGGAGGTGTCACCATCGATGGTAATACGGTTAAAAGATCTGTTAGCAGCCAAGCGGGAGATCGTTCCCAGAACATCTGGTGAAATTGCGGCATCGGTTGCGATATAGGCCAGCATAGTCGCCATATTGGGACGAATCATACCGGAACCCTTTGCAATACCCGTTATGGTTATCACTTCTCCGTCCACATCAACTTCTACACTCGCCGCCTTGGGACGGGTATCCGTGGTCATAATCGTTCTGGCAGCAGCTTCCCAACCTTCGACAGAAAGGCTGTTAAACGCTTCGGGCACGGCGGCGGAAATCTTCCCACAGGGTAGCGGCTCACCAATAACGCCCGTTGAAAATGGCAACACTCTGTCGGCGGATTCTCCACTAATATCCGCCACCGCCTGCATGGTTTCCCAGGCGGCTTCCATCCCTTGCCGACCGGTACAAGCATTGGCATTACCGGAGTTAATAATAAAAAAGCGTGGCGTTTTTTCTTTCAGCAATTGTTTGGCAATGGTTACTGGCGCTGCGCAAAATGTGTTCTGTGTAAATACACCAGCAACGGAGCTTCCGTCTTTAATCTCCAGTAATACGACGTCGTTGCGATCACGGTACTTCACCCCTGCGGCCGCAACACCAAGACGCACACCCGCAACGGGGTATATATGCGGCCAAAGACTTTCACCTACAGCCATAAATTCGCTCCTACGCCAATTTTCCGTGACAAGCTTTGTATTTTTTTCCTGAACCACAGGGGCACGGATCGTTACGGCCAATTTTTTTACCATCACGTACATAGGGCCGCTCGGGCCTAACCTGCGCCATTGCTTCGGGGCTTTCCTTGGTCAGCGCAGAAAATTCTTCGTGCTGCTGCTGCATACGCATTTTCTGTGCTTCTGCTTCTTCCCGACGGCGGCGCTCCATCTCTGCCAACTGCTCTTCACTAATCGGCTGGATACGGAAGAGAACACGCGTAATATCGCTCTTCAATGTTTCTAACAGCTCTTCAAACAGGGCAAAAGATTCACGCTTGTATTCCTGTTTAGGATTACGCTGTGCGTAAGCGCGCAAGTTGATCCCCTGGCGAAGAGAATCCATATTCTGCAAGTGATCCTTCCAAAGAGTGTCTAGCACCTGCAGCATTAACTGCTTTTCCAGGGTGCGAATAATATCGCCAATCTGCTCCGCTTTCTGCAGATAAAGTTCATCCACAGCCCCAACAATTCTATCTCTCAACGAGTCTTCGTGAAGATTGGCATCCTCATCCAGCCACTGCTGAATCGGCAGGCTGATACCGTAATCGTCCTGAAGTCGTTTTTCCAAACCGGCTATATCCCACTGTTCTTCAACCGATTGAGGAGGAATAAAGCTCGCCATCTGCGCACTAATGACATCTTCTCGAATACCCGCAATTGCTTCCTCTATATCATCCGCATCCAGTAATTCATTACGCTGTGCATAAATAACGCGACGCTGATCATTGGCTACATCATCGTATTCCAATAATTGTTTACGATAATCAAAGTTGCGACCTTCGACTTTACGCTGGGCTTTTTCAATTGCATTCGTCACCATACGGTGCTCAATGGCTTCGCCTTTTTCCATACCCAGGGTCTGCATGATGGAACGCATGCGATCCGAGGCGAATATGCGCATCAGGTTATCTTCGAGAGATAAGTAAAAACGCGATAGTCCAGGGTCGCCCTGTCGACCAGCACGACCGCGTAACTGGTTATCGATACGACGGGATTCATGCCGCTCGGTTCCTATAATATGCAAACCACCGGCTTCAATAACCATTTCGTGGCGCAGATTCCAATCGGCCTTAACCGCATCGATCTCCTCTTGGCTAGGATTATCCAACTTAGCGATTTCAGACTCCCACTTACCTCCGAGCACAATATCGGTACCGCGACCTGCCATGTTGGTGGCGATAGTAACGGCGCCTGGACGACCAGCTTGCGCAACAATATCTGCCTCGCGCTCGTGCTGCTTAGCGTTAAGAACTTCGTGCTGAATACCCGCTTTAGTCAAACGATCAGACATTTCTTCGGACGTTTCTACCGACGCTGTACCCACCAGTACTGGCGCGTTCTTCTCGCGAAAGGCTTTAACATCATCAATAATTGCATCGTACTTATCTTCCATATTAAGGAAGATAAGGTCGTTAAGATCCTGGCGTGACACCGGACGGTTAGTTGGAATAACGACGACGTTGAGGCCGTAAATTTGACGAAACTCAAAGGCTTCGGTATCCGCTGTCCCCGTCATTCCCGATAGCGTGGGGTAGAGACGGAAATAATTCTGGAAGGTGGTAGATGCCATGGTCTGGCTTTCGGCCTGAATAGAAACACCTTCTTTCGCTTCAATCGCCTGATGCAGACCTTCAGACAAGCGACGACCAGACATCGTTCGGCCGGTGTGCTCATCAATTAAAACAACCTGATTATCCTGGAGAATATATTCAACATTGCGCTGATAAAGGTGGTGTGCCCGCAGCCCCGATTGAATATGGTGTACCAGTTTCAAATTCGATGCCTGATACAGGCTTTCATCTTCTTTTAATAGGCCCTCTTTAATCAGTAGCTCTTCAACCAACTGATGGCCATCCTCCGTCAACTCCACAGAACGCAATTTTTCATCGATGGTGAAGTGGCCAATTTCCGTGTTCTCCTCACCTTCTGCAACTTCTGGCTGGAGTTTCAGTTTCGGAATCAGAGTATTGATCTTTTGATACAACAGAGAGCTATCTTCAACGGCACCGGAAATAATCAGCGGTGTACGTGCCTCATCGATCAATATGGAATCCACTTCATCGACAACCGCAAAAAACAAAGGTCGCTGCATGCGATCTTCTTGGCGCAACGCCATATTGTCACGCAAGTAATCAAAACCGTATTCGTTATTAGTGCCGTAGGTAATGTCTGCGCGGTAGGCGTCGTATTTTTCCTGCTGATCCTGCATCGACACAATGGAACCCACCGTCATGCCCAGCGCTTCGTACGCAGGACGCATCCAGTTGGAATCGCGACGAGCAAGGTAGTCGTTAACCGTTACAATATGAACTCCCTTGCTCGGAATCGCATTCAAATAGGCCGCAAGCGTTGCTACCAGCGTTTTACCTTCACCGGTTTTCATTTCCGAAATATGGCCCTGGTGCAAGGTCATACCACCGATTAACTGCACGTCAAAATGTCGCATTCCCATTGCGCGGCGACTGGCCTCACGCGCGGTTGCAAATGCCTCCGGCAACAGCTGGTCCAGCGTTTCGCCCTTTTCATATCGCTCACGATACTCGGCCGTTTTTGCTTTTAGCTGCTCGTCGTTTAATGCTTCCATATCCGATTCAAGCGCATTAATTCGCTGAACCACTTTGCCCATTTTTTTCAGCTCACGATCATTTTTGGAGCCAAAAACAGCCCTAGCGAGTTTACCTAACATATATTTTCCAACCAGTAAGCGAGCCCCAAGGCCCGAATTTTTTATAGTGCGTCGATTAAAACATGAAGTTGAGCTTGGCCGAACAATATAAAGCTATTGCTGGCGAAAAGAAGGGGATTCTATCGGTTTGTGCGATGAATATACGCTGCAGGGTCGACGGTTCGACCATTTTTATAGACTTCAAAGTGAACGTGTGGCCCGGTTGAACGACCAGTGGAACCCATGAGGGCAACAATTTGGCCTTTTTTTATCACGTCGCCAACGTTCACTAGGCTTTCTTTACAGTGTGCATAACGTGTTGTGAAACCATTGCCGTGGTTCACTTCCACCATTTCACCGTAACCGTAACGTTCACCCGACCAGGTAACAACGCCCGCGGCTACAGCAATAATATTTGAGCCCGCCTTTCCTGCAAAGTCGACCCCTGCATGCCAGGCAATACGACCATTAAAGGGGTCACTACGGCGACCGTAGCGGGAAGACATCCACCCTTTCTTAATAGGACGACCAGCAAGGAATACATCGTTTTGGAGCTTGCGCTTGGCCATTAACGCTTCAAGCGTATCCAGCTGCTGCTGCCGGTCTTCGATTTGTTCGCCCAACTGCTCCAACACCAACTGAAAATCAGGTGCTGCGTAGTTGGCTTCATCAAGATCCTCTTCAGGGCCACCCAATGCCGGAACACGGCTAAAATCAAACTCGCCATTGTCGAGCTTGGCCATAGTAGTGAGCCGCTCACCCAACGCGTCAAGCCTAACTAAACGCGCTTGCAGCTCTGCTACTCGAAGTGTTATTGCCGCCAGTTTTTTCTCTGTGAGATAACGAGCTTCTTCTACCTCAGCTTCTTGCCGTTCCAAAGATTCGGACCAAGCCAGCGCCGATTCCGGTGTCATGACATCGGAGGCATCCGTATTGGAAAGGTGGGAAACGGCAAGAGTGGCGGCCCCGACAGGGATGCCAACGATACAGGCTGAGAGCAACGCACGAGTCCACCCACCCAGTGTAAAACTGCGGGTGCTACCGTGGCGTTTACTCACTACGATTATTTTCATTGGTCAATTTGCACACTGGGTGCTAGTTTTAGCGACTTTATTACTGGCGAACGAATAGGGGTTCGCCAGCGCTTTATCATAATAGTTGTGTACACCGGACTAAGGTGCAAGTCCAGTTGCCTTCCGGGTGTCGCACAAACCCTTGAGTGTCAGAACTATGGCACATCTAACCACAAAACTTCAACTCCATATTCGATCACAGATCAACCAACGGACGTTTTTATTCGTATAGCTCAAAAAAAAGAGTCATTTATCGATACCGTCAAACGTCTTTTAGGATGCCGCCAATAACGGTTTCACGTAAGAAATGGGCGCTTCTTCATCATCTTCAAAAGTCACCAACTCCCAGGCATCTTTTTGTTTTATTAGCTCAAGTAGCGATTTATTGTTCAAACCATGACCGGATTTAAAGGCTTTGAACTCTCCAATCAGGCTGGTACCTAGCAGGTACAAATCACCAATAGCGTCTAACACCTTGTGTTTAACAAATTCATCTTCGTAGCGCAGGCCATCATCATTCAGAATGCGGTACTTGTCCACCACAATGGCATTATCCACACTGCCACCCTTGGCCAAGCCTTTTGAGCGTAGGTATTCAATTTCATGCATAAACCCAAAGGTGCGCGCACGGGAGACTTCTTTAACAAAGGACGTACTGGAGAAATCGACCGTCGTATCCAGCTTACGCCCTTTGAAAACCGGATGGTCAAAATCGATGGCAAAAGACACTTTAAAGCCCTCGAACGGCAGGAAGCAAGCCTCCTTATCACCGTCGCGAACAACAACCTTTTTCTTAATACGAATAAATTTCTTTGGCGCATTCTGCTCTTGAATACCCGCTGATTGAATCAGAAAAACAAACGGCCCCGCACTGCCATCCATAATGGGGACTTCGTCAGCACTCACTTCAACAATGGCGTTATCGATACCCAGACCAGCCATCGCCGATAGCAAATGCTCAACCGTCGATACCCGCACATCACCACTCATCAACGTGGTGGAAAGCGTTGTATCGCCAACATTCTCAGCTTTAGCTGCAATTTCAACAACGGGATTCAGGTCGATTCGACGAAACACAATACCGGCATCGACTGGAGCGGGGCGAAGAGTTAGATAAACTTTCTGTCCTGTATGAAGACCTACGCCTGTTGCTCGAATTTCGTTCTTAAGGGTTCGCTGCTTGATCATTAAATAACATCTCTAGGGTGGGGCAGAAAGCGGCGCGCATCATACCAGAACGCATACGCCAAACCAACTGGGCTGATCAACAATTGAACAGCACTTTTGTCGCGTAATACAAGTACCTTTGTGTTCAGCTGAGACCTGTTTCAACATTTGGATCTAAATGCCACCAGTAAAACTCAATACCATCACAAACAAACAATGCTGTTCGCACGATACTCTACTTCCCAAGCGGCTTTGCCGAGGTCGACGCCCGACGGCGATGGAAGCCTCGGGCTAAATCAATCCCATGCCAAATTAGCCATGTTAGAGCTGAGACGGGTGAAGTCGTAATAAGTTCCACCCAGAATGTCGCCAAAATGCAGGCAACCACATCCATGTGCCCCCTAAAATAGGGGAGAGCGGGGAAATCATTGCCTCGCTCGATCGCGACAATTCAGCCCAACATGTCCTACGAGAATCGCTTCCCGCAAGCAATTTTACTTTGCTTTTAGATTAATCTGCCTGGCGACGTAAAAACGCAGGAATATCCAGATATTCCATATCCTTTTCTTGCGCTACAGCTTCAGGCGCAATCGCTTTCGCCGCAGACTGGGTGTTACGAATAACCGTTGGGCGGTCCAGCTCTGCATAGTTGGGGCGACCATCCGCTTTTCGGGTATTATCGACAACTACCTTCGTTGGCACCGGACGTTCTACACTCATAGCCGCGCCCAAACCGGTTGCAACTACGGTCACTCGAAGCTCGTTCGACATATCTGGATCGATCACTGTGCCAACAACTACGGTGGCATCATTTGAGGCGAACTCTTCAATAGTGTCACCCACTTCAGAGAACTCACCTAGAGACAAGTCCATTCCAGCCGTAATATTGACCAAAATACCACGAGCGCCTTGCAAATTAATATCTTCAAGCAGCGGACTGCGAATGGCGGCTTCTGCCGCTTCGCGAGCTCGGTTTTCACCGGTAGCGCTACCACTACCCATCATTGCCATACCCATTTCAGACATGACCGTACGTACATCGGCGAAATCCACGTTGATCATACCCGGGCGAATAATCAGATCGGCAATACCTTGAACGGCACCTAGCAATACATCGTTGGCGGCTTTGAACGCATCCAGTAAAGTAGTTGCTTTGCCCAACACAGCCAGCAACTTTTCATTGGGTATGGTGATAAGAGAATCCACACGATCCTGAAGCTGCTTAATACCTTCATCAGCTATCGTCATGCGTTTACGCCCCTCAAACGGGAAAGGTTTAGTAACAATTGCAACCGTTAAAATGCCCAGTTCTTTGGCAATCTCCGCTACAACTGGCGCGCCTCCAGTACCGGTTCCACCGCCCATCCCGGCAGTAATAAACACCATGTCAGCACCTTCCAATACTTCGAGAATGCGTTCGCGATCTTCCATTGCTGCCTGACGACCAATTTCAGGGTTTGCTCCTGCGCCCAAGCCCTTAGTAATACCGTTGCCAAGCTGCAATACCGTGCGAGCATCAACATCTTTTAATGCCTGAGCATCTGTATTCGCACAAATAAACTCGACGCCATCAACCGCATTGGTGATCATGTGCTTAACTGCATTACCACCGCCACCACCAACACCAACAACTTTAATTACCGCATTTTGCGGAATACTATCAACTAATTCAAACATAAGAGTTCCCCTCTTTTCCCCTTGATTAAAACTACAATCAATTCGGTAGTTTTCTACCAAATTAAATTCGTGAAAATTTACAAATTACGCTGAAACCAAGATTTCAAACGCTCAATAAAACTTAGCCCCGGTTCAGAGCCGTAGCCGCTATCAGCACTCTGCCCCATACCGTAAATCAATAAACCGACGCCGGTGGAATATATCGGGTTATCAACAATATCTTTCAGACCGCTAATATTATTCGGCGCCCCCAAACGAACCGGCATATGAAAAATCTCTTCCGCCAACTCGATAACGCCTTCCATTTTCGATGTGCCGCCGGTTAAAACGATTCCTGCCGCGACCAAATCTTCAAAACCGCTTCTTCGCAACTCTGCCTGAACCAGTGTAAACAACTCGTCGTACCTTGGTTCAACCACCTCAGCAAGCGCCTGCCGAGATAAATCGCGTGCCGGTCGATCACCAACACTCGGCACCTTTATGGTTTCCTCTGCACCGGTTAATTTTGCCAGTGCGCAGGCGTACTTGATTTTTATTTCCTCTGCATACTGTGTAGGCGTACGCAAGGCCATCGCGATATCGTTCGTAACCTGATCGCCCGCTATGGGGATAACTCCCGTATGGCGAATGGCGCCTTCGGTAAAAATAGCAATATCCGTGGTGCCACCACCAATATCTACTAGACAAACGCCCAATTCCTTTTCGTCTTCCGTTAGAACCGAATAGCTGGAGGCCAGCTGCTCCAAAATAACGTCTTCCACCTCCAAGCCACACCGACGAATACATTTTTCAATATTTTGCGCTGCATTGACCGCACACGTGACCAAATGAACCTTCGCTTCCAGGCGAACCCCGGACATTCCCAGCGGCTCCTTCACACCTTCCTGATCGTCAATTAAATATTCTTGCGGCAAGATATGCAGAATTTTTTGATCTGCGGGAATAGCGACAGCTTGAGCGGCGTCAATTACGCGATCCAAATCCTGAGAAAAAACTTCGCGGTCCTTAATGGCGACAATACCGTGAGAATTCAAACTTCTAATATGACTACCTGCAATACCTACATAAACCGAATGAATTTCACAACCAGCCATCAACTCGGCCTCTTCCACCGCACGCTGAATGGATTGCACCGTGGATTCAATATTGACCACTACGCCTTTTTTCATACCGACGGATTTATGCGATCCGATACCGACAACCGACAAATCACCCTCAGTAGAGACCTCACCAACAATCGCAACAACCTTGGATGTTCCTATATCCAGGCCGACAATCATGCGCCCCCCGCTTGAATATGCCATTTACTCACCTGCCACTTGTTTAAATAGTTTCATCTGTTAATGGTCTGCCTTTACACTCGCCAATACCTGATCTCTCCAGGCCACAGCCATTCCACTTTCGTAACGCATATCCACGCGGCTAACCTCCTGAATATCGGCTTTTAACTTTGTGTCGTATACCAATAAAAAATTGCGCATTTTCGTTAGCACTTCGTATTGGCCAAATACGATTTCAACACCACTTGTCAGCTTCACTTCCCACGAAAGCGTTGGGTCTACATGTATCCCAACTAACGCCATTCCGTGACTAGATAGCATTTCTGTCATATCTAGATAAGTGCGTGTTATCTGTCGACTCTGCTCCATTGGCCCCGACAATTGCGGTAAATGCACAAGCTGGTCGTTGCGGCCTATTCCAATGACGGCACCTTCATGATTAATAAAACTACTATTTCCCCAACGTGCAATTGGCCTTTGTTCACGCACGTCGATCTGCAACCCGTCAGGCCATAACCGCTGTACACTTGCCGATTGCACCCAAGCATTTTTTTCCAAACTCGAACGCAGCTCCGCCAAATTAATACCCACAAAGTTGCCGTTTATATGATCAACAACCATACGTTGAACAGTGCCTTTTTCCAAACAAGTAAACTCGCCCTTAACCACAACATTAGCGATGGGTTTATTCACCAATGCCTGCGCTTTATTACTTAAACTCCACCAATCTACATATACCGCCAGCAGATAAAAAGCGCCACATACAGCCATACCTTTCAACCAAAGCCCCCAGCGAACCGCAGAAAAAAACACTGACATATTCTTTCGTTTTTTTACTGCGCCCTTAGACTTTACTCGCCCATCGGATCTTTTACGTTTTGATCCGTAGACCCGCTCTCCTTTGGAATTATGCTTCTTTACTGGAGCCATTCTCAATCCTGCATGGTAGTGGCTAGAATTTCGCACACCAGTTCGTTGAAACTTAAGCCTGCAGCTCGTGCGGCCATCGGTACCAGGCTGTGATCTGTCATACCCGGTACAGTATTAACTTCTAACAGAAAAAAATCGCCATGTTGATTCTGCATAACATCGACTCGCCCCCAACCTCTACAACCGACAGCACCAAAGGCATTAACCGCCAAGTTCTCCAACTCCTGTATTTTTTCCACACTTAAATTGCACGGGCAGTTGTACCGAGTAGTACTGGATTCATATTTCGCTTCGTAGTCATAAAACGTATTATCGGTTTGCAGCTCTACCGGTGGCAGCGCTCTGCCATTTAGAACAGCTACCGTAAATTCCGCTCCAGAAATTTTCTGCTCAGCCATAACAAGACTATCGAATTGATTCGCCAAAACACATGCTTCAGCCAAAGCTTGCGGTGACGAGACACAACGCATACCGATACTGGAACCTTCGTGTACAGGCTTCACAAAAGCCTCGCCACCTAAGCTTTGTAGCACTTCGGCCATATCTGCACAGGCATCAATAACTCGATATGATGGAGTCGGTAAACCTTCACTCAACCAGATCTGTTTGGTTTTCAGTTTGTCCATTGCAATCGCTGAAGCCGTATGCCGGCTACCAGTGTAGGGCTTACCCATTAAATCCAGCACAGCCTGAATTTTACCGTCCTCACCACCTTCCCCATGCAGAGCAATAAAAGCGCGATCAAAATCGATTGCCAACAATTGCTCAACAGCATTTCCCCCAATATCGTATCCCTTGGCGTCAATCCCCAGTTCCTGCAAACCTTTTTCGACGGCGAGCCCACTTTTTAACGAAACCTCGCGCTCTGCAGACGTTCCGCCATACAAAACCGCCACTTTGCCAAAACCTTCTTCAGCATTTAATAAGTGTTGAAAACGAGTTACCACTTTATCGCTCATAGCCTTAACAAAATTTTCTCTTCGCCAGTTCCGTAGCCAATGCACCTACATTGCCCGCCCCCTGAGTTATTACCACATCACCAGGTTTTACAATATCCTTTACAACAGCTGGCACACCTTCCACACCCTCCACAAAAATGGGATCAATTACGCCTCGATTGCGAATACTTCGACTAAGGTGACGACCGTCGGCACCTTGTATCGGTTCTTCACCAGCCGAATAGACTTCTAGTAAAATAAGTTGATCAACGCTCGAAAGCACATCGACAAAATCCTCGTAGAGATCCCGCGTACGAGTATAACGGTGTGGCTGATAAATCATAAGCAAACGTCGAGCTGGCCAACCGTCACGAACGGCTTTAATAGTCGCGGCCACTTCTCGAGGATGATGACCATAGTCGTCCACCAGCATCGCGGTGTCACCTTCACCCACGTTAAATTCACCATACACCTGAAAACGACGACCGACACCAAGGAATTTATCTAGACCATTGCAAATAGCCTCATCATTAATCCCTTCATCGGTCGCAACCGCCACAGCCGCAGTAGCATTTAATACATTATGACTACCCGGCATATTCAGCTTCAGTTTCAGCATCGATTTGTCGCCGGGACGAATAACTTTGAAGCTCTGTTTATCTCCATACTGTTGCAAATCCTCGATACGATAGTCACAGTCTTCAGAAAAACCGTATGTCACCACCGAGCGTGAGACACTAGGTATCACTTCTTTCACAACAGGATCGTCGCCGCACATAACCGCTACACCGTAAAATGGCAGGTTGTGCAAAAATTCAATAAATGTTTTCTTTAACTTTGAAAAATCGCCATCGTAAGTATCCATATGATCAGCATCGATATTGGTAACGACGGCAACCATGGGCTGTAAATGCAAAAAAGAAGCATCACTTTCATCGGCTTCAGCAACCAAGTAACGGCTTCCCCCTAAACTGGCATTGCAGCCAGCACTATTTAACAAGCCGCCAATAACAAAGGTAGGATCGCGATCTCCCTCGGCAAAAATACTGGCTATCAGGCTTGTTGTTGTTGTTTTACCATGTGTACCGGCGACAGCTATCCCATGGCGATAGCGCATTAATTCACCGAGCATTTCTGCTCTTCGTACAACCGGGATTCGCTTTTCTTTCGCTTCCGCCAGCTCAGGATTACCATCGGTAACTGCACTGGAATTGACAACAACACTAGCACCTTCAACATTCTGCGCATGATGCCCGATAAATATTTCGATTCCTTTTGTCGCAAGACGACGGGTAACATCAGACTCCTTTAAATCCGAACCCGAAATTTCATAACCCTGATTCAACAGGACTTCAGCTATCCCGCTCATTCCTGCTCCGCCGATACCGACAAAGTGTATTCGTCGGATTCGGCGCATTTCGGGTATTTGATGAAGGTTATTTGATTTCATAATAATACAACCTTGTTAACTCGTGCCTGCCATAACGTTTATTAGCTGCTCACACACGTCGGCAAACTGTTTAGTTGCCAGTGGCTTCGCTCTTTCTTCTGCCTTCAATCCCATATCGACAAGCTGACTGGGACCATCAATAAATTCTTGCAACTTTTGTGCGATTTTTTTGCTGTCAATAGCGCTTTGTGGCCAAAGTATTGCTGCTCCTGCATCCACTAGGTATTTAGCATTTTCCGTTTGGTGGTCATCAATGGCAAACGGAAAAGGTACCAATATGGACGCAACGCCACTCGCAGCCAACTCAGAAACCGTAAGTGCGCCTGAACGGCATAGCACGATATCTGCCCACTGATAACAGGACGCCATATCGTCAATAAAATCAACTACCGCGACTTCACCGGCCTCCGGCATTTCTAATCCGTTTGAATAAGTAATTCCTTTCTGCTGATACTCCTCTTTTGTTTCAACAAGCAGTTTTCCACCCGTTTGATGAAGAACAGCAAGACTTCCAGCCTTTTCGCCCATTTGCGCAATAACGTCAGGCAGTAGTTGATTTAGCGCCCGAGCACCTCGGCTACCACCAACGACCAATAAATTTATTCGCCCGTTGTTTTCTGCTTTATGCATTTTGCAAGAGTAAAACTCATCTCTTACAGGGTTACCTATACAAACACCTTTACTCAAAACGTTGGGAAACGCGGTCAAAACACGGTTAGCCATTAGCGCCAATATTTTATTCGTCGTTCCCGCTACGGCGTTCTGCTCGTGGATCAATAACGGCCTACCCGTTAATTTAGCAGCAATGCCTCCTGGCCCAGCCACGAAACCACCGAGGCCAACAATCAAATCCGGAGACACTTTTTTCACGATATTCACAGCCTGCCAAACCGCCCTTACAATATTGAATGGGGCTGCAAATATTAACAGAACACCCTTTCCACGCAGGCCCTTAACATCAATCATATGCAGTGGTATTTTCGCTTCTGATACCAAACGAGATTCAATTCCCGCGTTTGTTCCCAGCCAGTGAATTTCGTAACCCCGGGACTGCAATTCATTGGCAAGAGCTAACCCAGGAAAAACATGGCCACCCGTACCACCAGCAGTCACCAATACACGCTTAGTTGCAGCCATAACGCTCTTCCCAAGCCACTCGAAAAACCAAAGCTACCAAAGCACAATTGACCAACAAACTACTGCCACCATAGCTAATAAACGGGAGAGTTAAACCTTTTGTCGGTAGAAAACCTGACGCAACGCCCATATTGATAAATGCCTGTACCGCCACCATTACTGCTATACCAAAAACCAGATAGCAGCCAAAGAGTTTTTTCCTAAAAAAAGTGATTCGTGACAGTACTGCCATTTTCCAAACAAAAAACGCAAACAAACCAATCAACAACAAAGCACCTATCAAGCCGAACTCTTCGGCGTAGATAGCGAAAACAAAATCCGTGTGGGCTTCTGGCAAAAAAAATAATTTTTGCAAGCTATTCCCCAACCCCAACCCAAACCATTCACCTCGACCAAAAGCAATCAGCGATTGAACTAATTGGTAACCACTGTTGAACTGATGCTCCCAGGGATCCATAAAGGCGACTAATCGGTTCCAACGGTAAGGAGACATAACGGCCATAAAAGCCAACATGCCAATACCGATGAGCGCCAGTAACAAAAAACGCAATAGCGGAACACCCGCGACAAACATCATTGCCCCCAGAGTTAAACAAATAACAACTGAGCTACCGAAATCCGGCTCCAACAGCAATAAAAAAACGACTAGGCCAATAATCGCGATCATTTTGAAAAAGCCGCCCCACTGGAAACGCACTTCATGGTTTTTTCTCGCGAGATAGCTCGCAAAATAGACAACCAGACAAAACTTGGCCAACTCAGAGGCCTGCATCGTCAGCGGACCAAGCCGTAACCAGCGACGACTCCCATTTACAGTTTTACCGACCCCGGGCAGTAGGACTATCACAAGAAAAACGATGGCCAATACTAGCAGCAGACCAGAGTATTTCTGCCAAATATCCGTCGGTATCGATGCAACCACTAGTCCTCCTGCGACGCCCATGCACAAGTAGATCGCCTGCTTTTTTACGAAATACCACGCATCACCATAATTTGCTGCCGCATAATCTAGCGAGCTGGAAGCGACCATAACCAAACCAATACTGACTAAACTAGCAACGGCGAACACCAGGCCTTTATCCATCGCGAGTGGAGGCAAATAATCATTTAGCACCAGCTGCTTACCCTTCATGCAACCAAGGCTCCCACCGCAGTAATAAATTTATCTCCCCGGTGCTCAAAGCTTGTAAACATATCAAAGCTTGCACATGCGGGTGACAGTAAGACAACACTATTTTTCCTACTGTTTTCAAACGCTTTTTGAACAGCATCCTCTAAAGTAGTGGCGTGAACTTTATTAACCTTATTTCCATCAACTTTATCGGCGATAAGCAAAGCATCTCTACCAATCAATACCAATTGAGCAATATGTCGATTAATCGTACCCGCAAACACATCAAAATCTGCACCCTTTCCATCACCACCAGCGATAAGCGTAATTTCTGAAAAATCATCTACCATGCCTTCAATAGCAGCTATTGCGGCGCCAACGTTGGTTGCTTTAGAATCGTTAATAAAGGTAACCCCCCTATATTCAGCCACCCATTGGCAACGATGCGACAATCCTTTGAATTCGCAAAGCACTGATTTTACCGCCTTTCGATCAAGTCCCACCGCGTCACAAATGGCCATAACGGCCAATGCATTAGCAATATTATGGCGGCCAAACATTTTTAATTCTGATGCGGCTAACTGCGGTTGGTCATCAATATTTAAAACTCTATTTGTTCCACTAAACAGGTACTTGATATCACCCTGCTCAGCATAAATTTTCATACCAAACCCAAAGCGCTTTACCTTTTCGGTGATCGGCGGCTGAGTCAGTTTTTCGTCCAGATTATAAACGACATTTTTTGCTCCCCAGAAAACTCTCTGCTTAGCCATACAATATTGTGCAAGCGAGTCGTAACGGTCCATATGATCCTCGCTAAGGTTCAAATGGCAGGCAACATGTAAACCGGCAGAAGGAATGCTTTCCAATTGAAAGCTCGACAGCTCCAGAACATAGAGTTCGACATCAGACCCCAGTATATCCAGCGCTGGCACGCCGATATTCCCGCCCACGCGGACATTAACTCCCGCTTTCTCGGCTATTTCGCCAACAATTGTTGTAACCGTTGTTTTTCCGTTAGAACCGGTAATTCCAATTACCGGAGCCTTCGCCTCGCGCAAAAATAGGGCAACATCACCAATAACAGACACGCCTTTTTCGATCGCGTTTTTTAATGCTGGTATATGACGTGAAACCCCTGGACTAATAATAATTTCGGTGGCATTCGACATTAACAAAATCGTTTCTTCACTGAGTTCCCCAGTGATAACCTCCACTCTCGAATTAATCACTTTCAATTGATTTAACCCAGGAGGGTTCGCGCGCGTGTCAACAACGACAAAAGCTTGTTTTTTTCGGCTTAGATAACGCGCAACAGACACGCCAGTCATACCTAAACCGAATACAATGGTGACTCTATCTGTTGCTAGTAGCGAACTCATTAAATTGCCAATACCCTGTTAACGAATTTTCAGTGTTGCCAAGCCAATCAGAACCAGCATAACGGTAATAATCCAGAAACGAACAATTACCCGGGGTTCAGGCCAACCTTTTAGCTCAAAGTGATGATGCAACGGAGCCATTCGAAATATTCTACGCCCGGTAAGCTTAAAGGAAGCTACCTGCAAAATAACCGATACCGTTTCCATCACAAAAATACCGGACATAATAAAAAATACGATCTCGTGACGAACAATGACCGCCATAACACCAAGCGCAGCGCCCAGCGCCAAGGCACCTACATCCCCCATAAACACTTGGGCAGGATAGGTGTTAAACCATAAAAAACCCAAACCAGCGCCCGCCAAGGCTCCGCAGAAAATCACTAGCTCTCCAGCACCGGGGATATAAGGAATATGCAAATACCCAGAAAAATTTGCGTGTCCACTCAAGTAAGCAATAATCCCCAATGCCGAGCCCACCATTACGGTAGGCATTATGGCCAAACCATCCAGACCATCGGTTAAGTTCACAGCATTGCTAAAACCAACAATCATAAAATAAGTCAGCACAACAAAAAACGCGCCCATTTCCCAGGCGAAACTCTTAAAGAACGGAACATAAAGTGTGGTTTCTACTGGAGATTGGGCACTGTAGAAAAGTACCAGTGCCACACCAAAGCCTACAATCGACTGCCAAAAGTATTTCCACTTGGCGGGCAAACCCCGCGAATTTTTTTCTACAACTTTCCTATAGTCATCAACCCAGCCAATCAAGCCATAAGCCACAGTAACGAAAAGCACGACCAGCACATAACGGTTACTGAGATCGGCCCACATCAAAGTTGATGTCACAATTGAAAATAGAATAAGTGTGCCGCCCATTGTCGGCGTACCCGATTTACTCAAGTGGCTTTCCGGGCCATCGTCACGAATGGACTGACCAATCTGTAAGTGGTTTAATTTACGAATCACCCAGGGCCCCATGATCATGGAAATACCCAGCGAGGTCATAATCCCGAGGATGCCACGCAAGGTCAGGTATTTAAAGACACCGAAACCACTAATAAAATTCTGCAGAAAATCCGCCAGCCACACCAACATCAGCAATCCTCCTCTCTTTGCTTCAGTGTCTGCACAACTTTCTCCATTCTGGAATTGCGCGATCCCTTTACCAAAACAACACTATTTTTGAAATTTAACTTTCCCAAACCTTCGAATAACTCTTCTCGACCGGAAAACCAAACAGCTCCCTCACCATAACCTTCAGCGACAAACCGACTTAGAGGGCCAACGGCTATTACAGTATTTATACCTTTCTTTTTTGCGTAATCGCCTATCGCAAAATGTTCTTGCTCAGCATTACTGCCTACTTCAGCCATATCTCCTACTATTAGTACGCTTTTTGCCTTCTCTGCCAAAAAATCTATGGCCGCTCGCATAGAGCCGGGATTTGCGTTATAACTATCATCGACTAGCTGATCGCACAATATTGAAGCTACAGTTTGCATACGGCCAGACTCACCGGCAAATTTTTCGAGGCCGACGACAATAACCGACAAAGGTAAACCGCAGGACAAAGCACAAGCTGCCGCAGCTAAAGCGTTATTCACATTGTGTAAGCCAGGAACCCGTAAAGTCACCGAGGATTGTTCAGTGCCATCAATTAGCTCGAAACGATTGCACCCCCGATCATCTTTCACTAAGACTCGAGCCAACACTAAACGATTAACCGCTTTATCGAACTTAGCGACAACCCGTTCAAGCTCTTCTGTGGTTTCAACACGAGCAAAACCTGTTACAGTCTTTCCCTTTAGCTTCAGCAGAAATTCACTACAATAGGCACTATTCAAATTGACAACACCAATACGTAATTTCGTACTGGAATAAATAGCGGATTTTTCTTCTGCAATAGCAGCCTTACATCCGAACCCTTCAAGATGCGCGGACATTATATTATTAACAAGCGCGATCTCGGGCTGAATCAACGACGTTAAATACGCAATTTCATTTTTCCCGCTGGTTCCAGCCTCTAAGACTGCATACGAGTGATGAACGTCCAGCTTCATTAACGTTAGAGGCACCCCAATATGATTATTCAGGTTGCCCTCAGTAGCCAAAACACGCCCTCGCTCAGAGAAAACACTTTTCAGCATACCTTTCACAGTGGTCTTTCCATTGCTACCGGTAATCGCCACAAGCATTCCGCAATAGGCTTCCCGGTTTAATCTCCCAGCCTGCCCCAGAGCGTTACAACAGTCTTCTACAAGTAATTGCGGAACAGCAACGTGCGGACTTTCTTTTTCCACAACTATGGCACAAGCTCCAGCTTGCACTGCTTGCACAAGGTAATGATGGGCGTCAAAATTGGCCCCTTTCAACGCAAAAAACAAATCGCCCTTTTTGATTGAGCGTGTATCGGTACTAACGCGGGCAAAGGCAGTGTCAGCGCCAATGACTTTTCCGTCTACTGCCGAACACAAATCCGATAACATCATTGCAGGCCCCCCGCATTTTTCTGCGCCCGCATCCTTAACGCACTAGAGGCTGTGTCGTAATCACTAAACGATAATTTCTCACCCTGCACCAGCTGATATTTCTCGTGCCCCTTCCCGGCAAACAACACCATGTCGCCGGAGGCGGCTTGGTTTACCGCCCAGTAAATAGCAGCGGCTCTATCGGGTTCAGTAATAATTTTATCCACCGAAGAAAAGCCGGCGAGAATGTCTTCGATAATCCGTTTTGGGTCTTCCATCCTGGGGTTGTCTGAAGTGACCACAATATTATCGGCATACTCCTCTGCAATAGCAGCCATTTGCGGACGCTTACCTTTATCTCTGTCACCGCCGCAACCGAATAAAACCCATAATTTTTTAGCTGTATGTTCGCGCGCAGCCTTCAGCGCCTGCTCCAATGCATCTGGCGTATGTGCGTAATCAATAATTACAACAATATCTCCAGCTACTTGAACCTTTTGCATCCTTCCCTCTATAGGCTCAAGCAAAGGTACTTTTTCCAATACTTCAACAAGTGAATAACCCGATGCGCAAGCCGTCGAGATAACAGCCAGAAGATTGTAGGCGTTGAACTGACCAATTAACTGACTACTTAACTCTCCCTCTCCCCAGCAAGAATCAACATGGCCACATATACCCTTTTCCGAAAAATCCAGCTCGCCAGCAAATACGCTCCCCCCTTCGAAACCCCTGTTCCCTTTTTTTGTTTTCAGACCGTAACCAAAGCAATCGACGGTTTCGGGGACGGCATCACGAATACTGCCTGCACCAACGTCATCATCTAAATTCGTAATTACAAACTTGTGCTCTGTAGACTGAAATAATGACGCTTTAATCTCGGCGTAATCGCCCATCGATCCGTGGTAATCCAAATGATCTCGCGAAAGGTTGGTAAAAACTGCTCCCTCAAACTGAATCCCACCATGACGACATTGTGCAATCGCGTGGGAAGAAACCTCCATAGCCACGCACTCAACACCATCATCGAGCAACTGTTTCAAAATTCGCTGACAGGTAACCGCATCCGGCGTGGTTAATCCGGTGCTAACAAGTAACGATAAATCAGCCCCATAGCCCATGGTACCGATAGTCGCCGATTTTTTTCCCAGCAACTGGAACAACTGTTGCAATAGTTGCGCACAAGTTGTTTTTCCGTTAGTTCCCGTCACAGCGACCACATGCATTTTTTCTGACGGATCACCAAAAAATTTCGACGCAATAAGACCCAGCTTTTCGCACAAATTTTCAATATTGATAATTACGACGTTGTCGAAATACTCCACAGAAAAGCTTTTGCTCTCTGCGATAACTGCAACGGCGCCAGCACGAATGGCCGCCCCAATATACTCACGACCATCAACCGCGCTTCCCTTTATCGCAACAAACAGGCTGCCAGTACTTACCTGTCGACTATCTAGTACAATATTTTTAATGCTTGGGTTCTGCTGCGATAACGGGCCACAACCGACAACCGACAGAAGCTCATTTAAAGAGCAATCGGATGAACCCATATTTTTTGCTAACGGATCTACCATCACAATCCCGCCATCATTGCCTTGTCCACTTGCGGTGGAACGCGCAGCACTTTTAATGCGCCCTCGACAATAGTAGCAAACACCGGCGCAGCCGCTTCCCCACCAAAATACTTACCATCGGTAGGCTCATTAATAATCACAACAGCAACCACTTCAGGGTTATCCGCTGGAGCAAAGCCGGCAAACAACGCAATATGCCTGTCATCAACATAACCTTCCGCACCCACTTTATGGGCAGTACCTGTTTTCCCAGCAACTGGGTAAGCAGGAATTTGTGCGCGCGTAGCTGTTCCTCCAGGTTGTGGTACCGTCTTCAACATATCGGTAATATTTTGCGCTATTCCAGGAGAAACAATTTGGTTTCGAATTGGCTCTTGATCGGCCTGAATTAGGCTAGCGTTTTTGAACGACCCTTTATCAGCGATCATGGCATAAGCCTGTGCCAACTGAACAGCATTGACATTAAGCCCATATCCAAACGCTAGATTTGCCACCTCAATGGGCTGCCAGCGGTTTCGGTTTGGCAACACTCCTACACTTTCGCCAGGGAAACCCATGCCTGTACTCTGCCCCATACCTGCGCGAAAAAACAGCTCTCGAATACTCTGCGGCTCCATATTTAACGCAATTTTGGTTATCCCCACCTGACTGGATTTGGTGAGAATTTTGGTCATTGACATAACACCGTAATCTTTTGGATCGAGCAGCGCCTTACTGCCAACCATGACATAACCAGGGCTGGTATTAATGGTGTCTTTTAGCGCATAACGACCGCTTTCCAGCGCAGCCATCATCGTGAAAGGCTTAACCGTGGAGCCCGGTTCAAACACATCAGTAATTGCCCTATTGCGAAGCTGTGCGGGTTTTATATTACGGCGATCGTTTGGATTGTAAGAGGGCTGATTAGCCATTGCCAAAATCTCCCCCGATTTAACATCCAATAGAACGACAGAACCGGATTTCGCTTTTTGTTTGGCAACAGCGGCCTTCAATTCACGGTAGGCCAAATACTGTAAACGTAAATCTAAACTTAACGATAAATTACTGCCGGCAATCGGCGCTTTAAGCAGGCCCTTTTCTTTAACGATATTGCCTTTTAAATCTTTTAGTACCCGCTTATAACCAATTGCGCCAGCTAAGTGCTCATCAAACGCCAGTTCCACACCTTCCTGACCGTGATCTTCAATATCAGTAAAGCCTACAACATGGGCAACCACTTCTCCGGCAGGGTAGTAACGACGATATTCGGTTTCCCCGTAAATACCTTGAATTTTTTTCGCTAAAATTTTATCTGCCTGCTGAGGGGGCAAATGTCGAGCTAGGTAGACAAATTGTTTGTTAGCGTAGACCTTCAGGCGCTCACGTAGCTGCTTTGTAGAAATATCCAGTGCTGAAGCGAGAACACTGTGCTCTTCTTCTTTTAGAAATTGTGGATTTGCGTAAATAGACGTTACGGGCGTACTTACCGCCAATAACTCACCATTGCGGTCAGTGATAACGCCCCTATAGGCATGCAAAATTTCGCTCCGTAAAGTGCGCGCCTCACCTTCGCTCTGCAAGAATTCAAAACCTTTATCTGCAGAGGGAATAACCTGCAAATTTGCCAAATGCCAGACGAGCAGGCCAGGCAGAATGACCAGCATTCCACCCAACAACCAAAATCGCCAAAAGGACATTTGCAGTTCTCGTTTCATTATTTCTATTACTTCTTAAAGACTAATATTGTTTTATTGGATGCAGGAACTTTCATATTCAGTTCATTGACAGCAATTTTTTCCACACGGGAATAGGCCGCCCAGGTGCTTTTCTCCAACAAATACTGCCCGGACTCCACCTGCAAACTACTGGACTCCCGCCTTAAAGACTCCAGTTCCTGGGTCGCCTGGCGCGCACTATAGGCCGAATACACAACGCCAAGTGCAGAGCACACGCAACTCAACCACAACATTATTATCAGTAGCGACTTCACCGACCCTTTTTCTCCACAAAATTACGTACTTGTTTTACCGTCGCTATTTACTAGTTTTGTATAATGGACTTTATAATTTTTCTGCCACTCGCAAAACCGCGCTTCTTGAACGAATATTTTCCAGTAATTCACTATCACCAGCCTTAACCGCTTTGCCAATAGTTTTAAGCGTTTTATTCAGCATATCTTCCGTTACCGGCAAACCTCTGGGTAGAGTTTTTCCGCGGGACTGCTCGCGAAAAAAACGCTTTACCATTCGGTCTTCCAACGAGTGGAAACTAATCACCACAAAGCGGCCACCGCTGGAGAGCAGATTTACACCGCCGGATAAAGCGGTTTCCAAATCTTCCAATTCCCGATTGATAAAAATTCTTACCGCCTGAAAAGCCCTAGTCGCTGGATTTTTACCTTTTTCCCAACGCGGATTCGCCTCTGTGATCACCCGGGAAAAATGCGCTGTGGTTTCAAAAGGCTTTTTCACTCGTTCCTTAACAACAGCATTCGCCATACGCTTTGAAAATCGCTCTTCTCCATACTCCCGCAAAACAAACGCAATATCCGCCTCATCCGCAGTGTTCAACCACTGAGCTGCCGTTTGCCCCCGGCTGTTGTCCATACGCATATCCAACGGACCATCCTGCATAAAACTAAAACCTCTCTCGGCAACATCCAATTGCGGAGAAGAAACCCCGAGATCAAGCAATACACCATCAACCCTTTCATCATCACGGTCGTGTAAAAAACCTGTCACCTGTTCCAAATGTGCAAACGAATCGTGCACGATATGAAAGCGCTCATCTTCAGCCCGCAAAACACTAGCAACCTTCACTGCATCCGGATCTTTGTCAAACGCAACCAGCCGCGCTCGCGGCCCGAGACGATTGAGAATTGCGCGACTGTGACCACCACGCCCAAAAGTGCCATCCACATAGAGGCCGTTCGGATTGGTAATCAATGCATCAACCGATTCCTGCAATAGAACCGAATAGTGTGGCGTACCTGTCATAGCTTTGGATCTCTATAGAGAGAGTGTCATCATTTCTTCCGGCAGATCTTCATCGCTGTCCATATCTGCCACCGAGGCCAACCAGGCCTCTTCACTCCAGAGCTCAAACTTTTTGCCGAGACCAACGAGCATCATTTTTTTTTCTAAACCAGCGTAGTCGCGCAGAGTTGGCGGAACCAACACCCTACCATTACCATCCAGCTCAAGACTGCAGGCGTAGCCGATTAACAATCGCTGCGCTCTAAGTGATGCTTTGTTGAAAGAGGGAAGTGCTTCGATTTTCGGCAGAATGGTCTGCCACTCTGGCTCTGGATAAACCAACACACAGCGATCCTGAGTGTGAGCTGTCATAACAATACGGCCACCACAGGCACTTGCCAGCGAATCCCGGTATTTAGCCGGAATAGCCATGCGCCCTTTGGCGTCCATATTGATAGCGTGACTGCCCTGAAACACTCTTTCCTCCTGTCTCTCTTCCTTATTACGTCAAGGTTGAGACGCGTTTATCGGTTTATTCAAAGCGGCAAATAAAGCACTGAATTGGGAATACCTCGGAGAAGTATAACGTTAAATTGCTTATCTACCCACTTTACCCCACATTAATCCACTTTACACCACTTTTGAACACTATATTTCGCAGGGAGCCAAAGTCAAGGAAATGGAGAGCAAAAGTTTCGCTAAGCTATTGAAATTCTGAGAGTTTTACAGGATGCATACACAGCGGGAGGAAACGACAAAAAGAAGAAACACAATCATATACAAGCAGTTAAAGTGAATTCCTAGAATTTACTTTAACTGCAAGAATATTTGGGATTATTAATCAGTGCGGGATATACCCAAGAAGCATATAACGACAGTGAATATAGCGAAAATATTTCTAGACGTTAACCAAGATGCGTATTAAATACTTCAATAAGACGATTGACGTCTACGGGCTTGGTTAAGTAGTCAACAAAACCGGCCTTCAGGCCCTTATGTACATCCAATGACATGGCGTTGGCCGACAGCGCGACAATAGGAATATCTTTGGTGCGAGCATCATTCTGCAGAACCTCCAGCACCTCATAGCCATCCAAGTCTGGTAGATTGATATCCAGCACAATAATGTCCGGTGGTGCGGTACGCGCTTCGTAAATGCCCAGTAGTGGCTCCATTACGGTGCTTACGGTCAACAGGTCGAAGCGATCAATGATTTTAGCAAACAGACGAGTATTGGCAGGATTATCCTCAATGTAAAGGATATGCCTGGATTCGCTCACTTTCAGTTCACCGCGCTTGGATGAGAACACATCCTCAGCTCTCTGGGTAACGCCCTTGTCCCCCTCTTTCGCCAGAGGTAGCTCAATCCAAAACTCGGTGCCCACGTTCTCTACACTTTCGAAACCAATGCGCCCACTCATCATTTCGACCAAACGCTTGGTGATCACCAACCCAACACCACTCCCCTCTATAGCGCCCATTTCAGCGCTCAAGCGATTGAAGGGCTCAAAGACCTGACTTCGCATTTCTTCGGGAATTCCCAGGCCAGTATCACGCACAATAATCCGCATGGCTTCGCGATCCCCCTGCTCCAAAGCAATGGTCACTCTGCCTTTTTCACGATTGTATTTAATTGAATTGGATATTAAATTTATTAGTGCCTGCTTCAAACGCGTATTGTCGGCAAAAATAGGGGTGTTGCCAAAGGTGCCCGCGTGCACGACAATCTCTACACGTTTCTTTTCCGCCAGTGGCTGAACCAGCTTCAAGCAATCATCGAGAGCACGATTAGGAATCACCGGCTCCAACGAAAGCGTCATACGTCCGGCTTCGATCTTGGCCAGATCCAACACCTCATTAATCAAGTGCAACAGGTGAGCCCCGGCTTTGCGGATCTCAACAATATTATCCTGCTGCTCGCCGTTAAGGTTGTCGTCGTAATCAAATAGCTGTGCGTAGCCAAGAATGGCATTCAACGGCGTACGTAGTTCGTGACTCATACTGGATAAAAATTCGGACTTGGCCTGATTAGCCTTCTCTGCAGCTACTTTTGCCTGGACCACGGCCAGCTGAGTGTTTTTCAGCTCGGTAATATCCATATTACTACCCGACACCCGCACCGCCCGCCCCTGTTTATTATAAGAGGCCTCTGCACGAGCACGAATCCAGCGAATAGAACCATCTTTGGCTGTGCTTTGATACTCAATATCGAAGGACTGCCCTTCCAGAATGTGCGCACGTAACGCTTCTTTAAAACGCTCGACATCGCGCTCGGGCATCCGCGCTTCCCAGTCGGAGATTTTACGTAAATTCTGCTCTTTTATCTCTGCGCCACTAAAACCCAACTGCTCCCAGCAGATATCGGAAAATTCGATTTCACCCGTTTCAATATCCCAATCCCACACGCCATCCTGCGTTCCGGCAATTATGCGACCGTAACGTTCTTCACTGGCTCGAAGCGCCTGCTCGGTTTGTTTTAACTGGGAAATATTCTGGTTTACGCCGGCGACATGGTGAGTCCAACCGTTTTCATCACGAAAACCCTGGCCGGTAACACGAACCCACAAGTAGTACCCCATCTTACTGCGTAGGCGATAGCAGACATCAATGCCAACGCCTTCAGTGATCGTTTTGGTCATGGCAGAACCAAAAACTGCACGGTCTTCCGGATGGATAAAATTCAGCAGAACTTCCGGCTCGGTCATGTTTTGGATATCGTCTTCGTTATACCCTAGTTCACGCCAGAAGGTGCCATACCAACTCAATTTGTTTGCGGCTAGATCCCACTCCCAAAAACCCTGCCCACTACCCAGCATGCTGCGCTGATGGCGCGCAATTTCCTCGCCGAGAATATTGATATCAACAAGATCGCAGGATTCCGGGTTCCAGATAACATCAAGCATGAGCTTCCCTTGTATAACCTAACCATGAGCCAATATAGTGCAACCAGCAATCCTCGCAGCTGGTGATCAATCAAGCAATAAGACTAAAGTATGTAAGCCGAACAAGAGAAACAAAACAAGCGTCTCAATCAAACAGGAGGTGGGTGCGGAACGTATTTTTCTTGTATCATCAGACTCTGTACCAACACTAGTAGCCCAAAGGGGTTAAAGCAATCTCGCCCCCCTGAAACTACCGGTATTTTAAGTAAAAAGAGCTGGTCTGTAAGCCGGGTTCTGTCGTGGACAATCATTCATCTAGGGCTTGCGTTACCACAAACCTCAAGCGACCTACCCGAATCCAGTGCGGGTCACACCTGTAGGATTCCTATTTGGTCTTGCTCCGAACGGGGTTTACCATGCCACAAACTGTTGCCAGTTGCGCGGTGCGCTCTTACCGCACCCTTTCACCCTTACCTGTGCCCGAAGGCCATCGGCGGTCTACTCTCTGCTGCACTTTCCGTAGGCTCACGCCCCCCAGGCGTTACCTGGCGTTCTACCCTATGGAGCCCGGACTTTCCTCGGCTGTAGGTTCGAAAACCCACAAACGCGATTGCCCGACCAGCTCAGGGCCGCACGGTAGCAAACTCTAGTCTAGAAATAAACAAATTGCTTGTCCTTCACCAGCCGTTCAATCTCAGTCGGCCCAAAAGGCACGGTTCCAACAAAAGGCAGCAATACGGAAGGGTCACGCCCAAGCACACCCATGCGCGTTTGACACACGCGAACATCGACCACTTCCAGTGCTGATAAGCGTGCAGCCAAATCCACGATTGGTTTGTATTGCTCATAATTCTCTCGGAAAAATATAGCGACTTCCGGGCCATGCAGAACAAAAGCCAAGGGTTCGCCCGGATGTAAAGCCTTTCCATCGCGAAACAATAACTCCGCCCGCAGCAGGGCTTGCCCTACTTCTTCGGGAGAATTGAGCTGAATTCTTGCTAAATAGCCTTGCGGCAACGGCTCGACAGGGGAATACGTTGGAGGCGGGGTGTTGAAATGGCTACTCGAAGGGGGAGCTAAAACCTGGGCGAAAGCCTGGCTGACAAAGCACAAGCCGAGTACCACTATTGAGATGGAGAGTAACTGGGAATAAGGGCAGTATGGCTTCACAATACTGCCCCACGATAGGCTAGCTAGATAGAAAAAGATGAGCCGCAGCCACAGGTGGAAGCAGCATTGGGGTTTTCGACAGTGAAGCGCGAACCTTGCAACCCCTCCTGGTAATCCAACCTAGCACCAACCAGATAAGGGTAACTCATGGCATCCACCACCACCGTGATACCCTCTTTTTCGATGCGGGCATCGTCTTCCGCACAGGCCTCGTCAAAAGCGAAACCATACTGAAACCCCGAGCAGCCACCACCAGTGACGTACACTCGCAGCTTAAGGTCGGAATTGCCTTCCTCGTCAATTAACCCCTTCACTTTGGCCACCGCACTTTCGGTTACCAGCAGGGGTTCGGGAGTAAATGTTTGCGCTTGACTCATGTTGGGACACATACCTTATACAGTAGCGAATACTACGGAGAGGCAATTATCCATTTAACCAACCATTTTAGTCAACTATTAACCAGATTGGGATTAGCTAAGCAGAAGCCTTAGTCGCCGGCACAGACCCTGCCTTGGCTGGCGCCGTCGATTTAACAGCCTCCGGCTTGGCAACGGCATCTTCCACAATATGTACCAACTTGCCGTTTACCTGGGCTCCTTTTACCATTTCGATAACTTTGTAGTGCACATCGCCATTCACGACAGCATTGGCTGCCAGCTCCAAATGCTTGCTGCAATACACATCTCCATGAACATGGCCGTTGATAATAATCTTGGGCGCGTGAATTTCACCCGTCACCTCGCCTTTGGCTCGCACACGAACCAAAGCATCACCATTGGTTTCGGCTGTGATATTCCCTTTCACGGTGCCCTCAATATCAAGGGTTCCACCGAAATGCACATCGCCAGTAATTTCAAGCGCGTTATCGAACAGTGTGTGACCACCCTGGGCAAATGGATTATCTTTTTTCTTAGCGAACATTTATTAGGCCTCCTCGACCAACCAGCCAAACCGTTTCTCTATCGTTACTGGCGTTTTGCCAGCTGATTTTGCCACCAGCTCTATACGCTCTGGTTCAAACCCTTCGGGCAGGGACAACTCCCCCTGAACCGTTTGAAAATACTTAAAACGCAGCCTAACAGCATCCTGGCTCACCTGCTCGGATAACTGACTCAGAGAAAAGCTTGCCTCCACGCCATTGAGCCTGCCCACTACATCAAATGTGAGCGTACCCGTCAGCAACTGATGATTAGTTGCCAGCTGCTGTAAAACCACTTTAAAGTGGTAAGTCCGAGGCTTATCGGTATCTACCACCTCGACAGCGCCAAATGTTAGACCACGCTTATTACCCGTTGGTGCCATCAGATTGCGATAGAAACTGTTTTCTTCCTGTAGCGCCGCAACTTGATCCTTTAGCGTAATAACTTCCTGACGAACCGTCTCACTTGCTTTGCGATCGACCTCGGCTCCCAAGTTGATATTAGCCGTTTGCTGCTGCAGCTCCGATAGCTCACTGTTACTGGCCTGCAACTCACTATTTAAACGCGCAACATCTTGCAGAGCCTGCTCCTGCCCCGACATCCCCTTCGTATGACCAAACTCGAAGCTAACCGCTACTGCAGCTGCCACAACAGCTAACAGCAGCATGCTTATGCCCGCTCTCGTCCATGGCCGATATTGAACAACGTGCAACGAATACTGTTTACTCCCCTTCACCACCGCCATTTAATTCACCTTATTATTGTTGTGTTCAGCTTGCTTAGGGTAATAGTGCAGGCGCCGACAAACCAAGGGTTTCTTCCAGCCCAAACATAATATTCATATTCTGAATACCCTGACCCGAGGCTCCTTTTGTCAGGTTGTCGATCACGGACATCACCACAACCGTACCCCTTTCCTGAGGCTCTAGTACCGATAGTCTGCACATATTTGTACTTTTTACCGTGCGGGTTTGCGGGAAAGTGCCTTTTGGCAACACATCCACAAAAGGCTCTTTGGCAAAGCGCTGCTCGTATAGCGCCTGCACATCGTCTACGCGGCCTTTTAAGCGTGCATATAACGTAGAATGAATCCCCCTGATCGTAGGTAGAAGGTGAGGCACAAACGTTAATTTTGGCGCAGATCTTCCCTGCGGCTGCAGAGCCTGTAAACCCTGCTCAATTTCGGGCAGGTGGCGATGCCCGGCAACACCATAAGCCCGAAAGCTATCGCTGTTTTCCGCCAGAAGGAAGTCCACTTTACCCTGTCGGCCCGCGCCACTAATACCCGATGCAGCATTGGCAATTAACGAATCGGCTTCAATCAAGTCATTTTCCAGCAGAGGCAAAAAACCCAGCTGAATGGATGTGGGGTAACAACCAGGGCACGCCACCAATTGCGCGCCTTTAATCGCTTCGCGATTAACCTCAGGCAAACCGTATATTGCCTTTGCCACCAGTTCCGGACAACCGTGTTTCTGGCCGTACCACTGCTCCCAGACGGCAATATCTTTGATGCGGAAATCGGCGGAAAGATCGATAACACGGACACCAGCCTCGTACAGATCGTTCATCATCGCCTGGGCAACGCCGTGGGGAGTTGCAAAAAAAACGACATCGCAGGCGCTTAAAACTTTGGCGCTGGGCTCGCTAAAAGTCAGCGTATAGTGGCCCCGAAGGTTGGGAAAAAGATCCGCAACCGGCTTTCCCGCTTCTGCACGAGAGGTAATGGCGGTCACTTCCGCCTCCGGGTGCATAGCCAACAACCTTAAAAGCTCAACACCGGTATAGCCTGTACCACCTACAATACCCACTTTAATCACAGCATAGTCTCCATAACACGCCGCCAATGACGACAAAAGAATAGCCGCGTATGATAAGGTTCTTTCGCCAAAAGCTAAAGGGAGGTTGTCGCTTCCCATCCGGGATTCTGACTAAATATGATTAACACCAAAAATATTGGCCAGTTTTTCAGCAGCCACCTCAATAATTTTCGCCATTCTCTCGCCTATATCGACGCCCTTCCCCAGCTAACACTGCTTGGTCTGGTGGTAGGCTTGCTTACAGGGGCCATTATCGTTGCCTTTCGATATATTATCGATACCCCACTCGCATTCCTGATTGCTGACAGCCCAGATAACTTCGAGTCTTTGGTTATTGCAGACCGTGTTCTATTTATATTTTCCGGACTGTTTGCTATTGCGGTTTTGCTCAAGTTTGCAGGGAAAAAGTACGGTGAAACCAGCGTTGCCCATGTACTCGATCGCCTACATAACCACCAAGGCAAACTGCCCTTTGGCAACTGGCTGGTGCAATTTGCCGGTGCGGCTATTGCGTTAATCAGCGGTCAATCTGTTGGCAGGGAAGGTCCAGTAGTACACCTGGGCGCAGGTGCCGCTAGCCAGCTGGGGCAGTGGTTGCGGCTGCCCAATAACAGCATGCACACACTAATTGGTTGTGGCGTTGCTGCAGCCATCTCAGCGTCGTTTGACACCCCCATGGCCGGCGTTATCTTCGCTATGGAAGTGATTGTAATGGAATACACCATCGTCGGATTTGTACCCGTCATTCTCGCCTCCGTCATGGGTACGATGATGAGCCAAGCGGCGTTTGGTGACAGCGGTGGCTTACTGGTAGGCACCAGCGATATGAATAGCTTGATGGAGCTGCCGTATATGATGATTGTTGGCTTAGCCATCTCCGTATGCGCAAGCGTTTACATTCGCTTAAATATATTCGCGCTGAAATTCAACAAAGCGTCCATCTATCTGCGCCTACTTGCTGCCGGATTAATCACCTGTTGTGTCGCCGCTTTTATTCCACAGATTATGGGCCTGGGTTACGACACGGTTAATGCCGCCTTAGCCGGCAAGCTTGCCGTTGCAAGCTTATTAATTATTGCTGCAGCCAAACTCTTTGTAACCCCCATTGTAATAGGCCTGGGAATCCCCGGTGGAGTAATTGGCCCGCTGCTGGTTATCGGGGCCTGTGTAGGCGGTGCGATGGGTTTAGCCCTGCAAACCTTTGTCCCATCGCTGGAAACAAACCCCGGTTTTTACGTGATTGTCGGTATGACAGGAATGATGGCAGCCACCCTTAACGCCCCGCTGGCAGCGCTGGTCGCCGTACTGGAACTAAGCTATAACCCCAACATGATATTTCCTGCCATGCTGGTTATCGTCGTGGCCTGTGTATCGACACGGCAATTTTTCAAACTCAACTGTATTTTTATTCAACAACTAAAATACAGTGGCCGGGATCTCGATTTCGGTCCGGCAAGGCAGGCCCTAAGGCGCGCAGGTGTACGCAGCATTATGGACACTCGCTTTGTTACCTGCTCCCAACTTATCAGCGAAGAAGCCGTTATTAAAAAACTGGAAAGCAAACCCATGTGGTTTATTTTCGATTCGGAACATCAGAAAATTGGCCTGCGCGCAGCAGACCTCGCTGCAGCCATTAATCAACAGCAGGAAGAACCAGAGGAACCCGATAATAACAGTATTGAACCGCCGCTAATCGACCTGCTAGAAATCGCCGGCCGAAGAGTTAACCTGTTACCCATTCACGATACCGCAAATCTAGTTGAGGCCATGGAAGCAATAAAAAATTCAGGCACAGGCGCACTCTATGTATCGCGAACCTATTCGCCGTTAACGAGTGATGTTTACGGCGTTGTCACCATGGAAGCCATCGAAAACTATTATCAACCAAAGGAGTTTAAACATGCTGTGGGTTAAGGCGATTCACGTTATCGCGGTAGTGTGCTGGTTTGCAATGTTATTCTATTTGCCACGGCTGTTCGTTTATCACACCATGAGCGATAACCAAGCCATCAAGGATCAATTTAAAGTGATGGAACGCAAACTCTACAGGGGTATAGGAACACCTTCCCTGTGGCTCACGATTATTTTTGGTTTGTGGTCAGTCCATTATGCATGGGAGTATTATGTGTCCAGTACTTGGTTCTGGATTAAGATGGCCCTGGTTCTCACGCTGGTGGTGTACCACCATATTTGCGGTTATTACCTACGCCAACTTAGCAACGACCAATGTACGAAAAGCCACGTATTTTTCCGTTGGTTTAATGAGTTTCCAACGATAATCTTGCTGGCATCTGTTTTTTTGGTGGTTTTAAAACAACCCCTGTAACAGCCAAATGGCGCCGAAAATATCCAGCATGACCTTGCTCCTATGCTAGAATTCCGCCACTGACGAGCGAATTACAAATAATGACACCACGTAACGCTAACCCTCCCGTAATACTCGCACTGGGTGCGCTAGACCCATCGGGATCTGGCGGCCTTCAAGCAGACATTGAAACTGCTGCCAGCCTAGGCTGCCATTGTTCCCCCATTGCCACAACGCTGGCCGCAGCTGGCGCTGGCACGGATACAGACTCCTCCCCAGTAAATGCCACCTTACTCATTGCTCAAGCGCGATCCGTGCTCGAAAACATGGCCGTTGCCGCCATCAAAATTGGCTTTCTGGGCTCGGTGGCGAATGCCGAAGCCGTGCACACCATTATTCTTGATTACCCCGAGATACCCGTTGTTGCCCACCCCACTCTAATGCTGTGGGATAGAGACGATGACGATCAACAAGATTTCCCCGATGCCTTTTTCTCACTTATCGTTCCGCAAGTAAATATAGGCATTTTTTCCCTGTGGGAAGCTCGCTCAATCTCCCGCGAACTCGATACGCTGGCCACAACGGCACAGGCCATCACCAGTAGCGGCTGCGAATTAACACTCATTACCGGTACCGGGCATGAACGCCCCACCTTTCAGAACAGCAGCTTTAACCAAAAAGGCCTTATTCAGCACTACCAATGGGAGCAGGAACCACCGACCTGCCACGGAGCCAGTAGCACACTGGGCATGAGCACCTGCGCCTACCTTACCCACGGCTGCACGCCCAAAATGGCCATTGGCCAAGCCCAGGACTTTACCTGGCAAACCATGCGCGCCTCACGAGAGCTTGGCTATGGTACACGCACACCTCACCGTTTTTTTTGGGCTGACAAAAATATAGAATCCCCGCAGGATTTACCTTCGGCCAAAAAAAACCACTGACAGCCCCACAGTATCAATTACTTTCCTCACCCCAAAAAAGAGAGCCCTATGAGCGAGAAGACCTCTGCATTTGCACGCGCACAAAAAACTATTCCTGGTGGAGTAAACTCACCTGTCCGTGCCTTCAAAGCCGTCGGTGGCGAGCCCGTTTTTATACAAAGAGCCAAGGGCGCCTATCTTTACGATATTAACGATAAACGCTATATCGATTACGTGCTCTCATGGGGCCCCATGATTCTGGGCCATGCCGATGACGAGGTTCTGGCAGCCGTAACCGAGAAGTTGCAACACGGCTTGAGTTTCGGCGCTCCCACAGAAATTGAAACAGAACTGGCCGAAATGCTATGCACAACTATGCCCGGCATGGACAAAGTGCGCTTTGTCAGCTCCGGCACCGAAGCAACCATGAGCGCGATTCGACTGGCAAGAGGTTTTACCGGACGCGATAAAATCATTAAATTCGAAGGCTGCTACCACGGCCATTCAGACTCTCTACTTATCAAAGCAGGCAGTGGCGCACTGACTCTGGGCGTTCCCAGCTCGCCTGGTGTTCCCGCCTGCCTAGCGGAACACACCATTACGCTCAACTACAACGACATTGAACAGGTTAAGCAAACTTTTACCAAACTGGGAAATGAGATTGCCTGCGTTATCGTCGAGCCCGTTGCCGGCAACATGAACTGTATACCGCCACAACCAGGGTTCTTGGAATGCTTGCGCGAACAGTGTACTGCCAGCGGTGCTCAATTAATTCTGGATGAAGTAATGACCGGTTTTCGCCTCGGTCTAACCGGCGCCCAAGGCTACTATAATGTTCAACCCGATATCACCACCCTTGGAAAAGTAATGGGAGGCGGAATGCCAGTAGGCGCTTTTGGTGGGAGTGAGGAGATTATGAACTATATTGCGCCGGTCGGCCCCGTATACCAAGCGGGCACGCTGTCAGGAAACCCCGTGGCTATGGCTGCGGGCTTAAAAACCCTACAGAAAATTGCTATCCCCGGGTTTTATCAGCCTCTGTTCGATAAGACAGAAACGCTAGTAACTGGTTTGAAGGCCATTGCCAAAAAAGCTGGCATCCCTTTTACAACCAACCATGTCGGCACAATGTGGGGAGGCTTTTTTACGGAAGAGGAGTCGGTAACAAATTACCAGCAAGTGATGAACTGCAATAACGAAAGGTTTAATCGCTTTTTCCACGGCATGTTAAATGAGGGGGTTTACCTAGCGCCCGCTTCTTACGAAGCGGCCTTTATGTCTGCGGCTCATAGCGACAGCGATATAGAGCAAACCTTAAACGCCGCGAAAAAAGTATTCGCAACACTCTAACTGTCGATTTGAGATTTAAGCTTGGCGATTAATGCAACGTCCCGACAGGATAGGTCAATAATATGGAAACCGGCCCAGTTGCGATCATCGCCAACCGTTTCGTTGATCCAAAGGCACTCAGCACCAACACTAATCTCAGAAACAGCATCGATAGGCTTGGATAGTTTAAATTGCAGCTGATACAGGCAATTTTCTTTCAAGCCTCCCTCACTCAACAACATAAAGCCTTCTTCGTGAACATTCACAATACGCCCAACCTCAACCTCACGCATTAGATCTCGCACAATAACGGTCTGCTGTATGGAAATCCGGGCAAGGCGACGCTTATTCGACTCAGCTGACGACATTCTCTTCTCCCGGCTTGATCGATTCGGCTTTTTCGTTGAGCTTTTGGAAAATATTTTCCAGCGCGCGTTCGAAGAAAGGCTTTGAGCTGCCAGAAATAATTTTAGCTTTACCACTGATCATTTGCCTGGCCAAGCTTAAACCAGAGAGCATATCAACACGCTTACCCATCTGATCAACCAACATGTAGTGGGAGGTTCGCGCGTTGTACCAAGCCACTTTCAAGCGTTTGCCGCCCTCAAATTCGAACCAAGTTCCAAATTCGATCATTTTCAGGCTTTCTACCATCTGCGCTTCTTCCGGCGAACAGTCTTCCTGACGCAGCTCTTTGGTTCCCGCTTTTTCCGCTGCAATGCGCTCCAGCTTATCGCGCATTGGCGCTGGTGCTGGCTCGGCTTTCTTACTCTGCATCGCCAGCTTTATCAGCGCCGACAACGCATCTACCAATTTATTACCTTTGAGCTGATCGTAACCGATCGTTTCGAATCCAGCCTCAATGGCCGCGATAAGGTCATCGTGAATTTCTAGCTGACGGGTTTTATCTGCGGCGCTTTCCTTGGGCTCTACACACCATAAAACATCATCAACAATGGCCAGAGCCTTGCCCCATCGATCGGACTTATCTCCATAACGCAAAAGGGCAAAGCTCAGATAGTCCGACCAGGGTTGCAGCAAAAAGAGTAATACGGCAGAGGGCAATTCCCGATCTTCTGTTCGGCTGCGAACCTCATCGTTCACCTTCAATTTCACTTCGCGCAGTTTTTCTTCGCCCTGTGCTTTTTCTGTTGCACGTTTTTCCATTAATTCCTGGCGACGAATAATATTTTTAGTGTAGCTACTGAATTCAAGCAACAGCTCGGTAATAATTTTTACGTCGTTATCAAACTCCTGCAATATGCGATCGACAATATCTTTAATCTTGCTGTACATGTCGTACTGAGCACTACCGTCATCACTAACCCAGCGCGCTCCAGCTTCAGCGAGACTGTTTAACAAGACCCGCGCAGGATGTTCGGCCTGCTCAAAAAAACCAGGATCAATAAAAGCGATTTTCAGGAAAGGCGTATGCAGATAACTCAGCAACGCTTTAATGGAGTTGGGCAGGTTTTCGTCGTTGAGCATATACTCGAACAACATCCCCACTAAATCGATGGTTTGCATGTCACTCTTGTCGACGGCACCATCTTTTTCTTCCGATTTTAGCTGCGCATGTAATCGGTCAACAATTTCCGACACGTCCAGAGGAACGACTTGCCCCTGCCTGCCGAGATTGGCCTCCGCGCCAGGCACTTGCAATGCCCGCAAAGCGCCAAGTAAATCATCAGGCGAAACCATAACGCCACCAGGCGGTAGGCTTCCACCGGCACTGGCACTGGCACTGGCACTGGCACTAGGAACAAGCTGATTCTGTAAGCCACGAATCGCGTGTAATAAACTGCTTTGGTACTCTTCTGGAGGAAGATTCGGATCGGGGAGCGCTGAACCACCCGCACCATCAAACGACGCTTCCTGTGAAACGCCATCATCTTCCCGCCTTAAGCTGGACGCAGGCGCATGCCCACTGGGAGCACTGTACTTTAAGTGCGGTAAAACCCCTTCCTGTTTCAGGTAACGGTTAATGTCCTCACTGATATCCTGAATAGTTTTGATCAGCTGATCATCGTATACCCGGTAAGCCAACTGCTTAACGCTGGGATCGAGTGAAAGTAACCTCAACGCTTTACGCAAAGACTCGCAAAACTGTATTGGCGATGCAGGATTGCTCGCCTCTGTCACATGCTCACCGCCATTCAATACCGCAAACCGCTGGTTCAGAGCCCATAGAGGCTCAGCAAAAAAAGAGTCTGCTCGCTGGGCAATAGAGGAAATCGCAATCGTCTCTTCCAGGTCTTCATTATCGACCAAAGATAAGGTATCGCCTTCACCAACACCACCAACAGAAGTCTGTAATTCGCGTTTTTTGAACTTCACAAAACCTTCGGAGAGATAACCACAAAAATAGCGCTCCAACTCTTCCCGATTTAAGCGGAACAGCCGCTGAACCTCCTGCAACTCGCTAGCTTCCTGGTTGGATTTTGCCCCCTCAATCTCAATAGTAAGCGCATCATCCAAGACCTTAAGATACTCACGAAAAGCATCCTGGGAATGGCTCGCAGCCAAGCCTTGGCAGGCTTTGAGGTGCGACACAACCGCTGCGTTAGAAAGCGGCAACAGTAATGGTGCATGATCGTCATCGGCGCTGGCGCTCTTATCGTCATCGCCACGAATCAGTCTTGACATAGTTCCCCTGGTTTTATCCCCAAAAACATTCGTTTCGGTCAGCTTCAGTAGCTATCTGGCGGCAAAATCCCGATTATAATAAACCATCAGCCGGGATCTTTTCATTCAAAAGCTTCCCTCAATCCTAAAAGAAGCCTCTCTCAACTATAGCCGCTTAGATCAGCCAACAAAGTGGTTTTCTACTTCCGTAACAAACTTAGAATGTCTAAATCATAGACACCGCTCACATTATCCACAAAAATGACGCAAAAAGAATGCCTTTAGCGCCATACGGATACAATTTCTTATGTTTCTTGCTGAGTAACCAACACTGCCAGAACTGTACCTCTCATTATCAACCGCTATAATCCCCTCTTATTAAATTGGAGAGCAATAATGAGTGATTACGATATTTATGGCATTGGCGCGGCCTTGGTGGATACCGAAATAGAGGTAACCGACACCGACCTAGCTGAACTAGAAATCGAAAAAGGCGTAATGACGCTCGTGGATGAACCCCGCCAACACCAGCTAATCGATGCCCTATCAGCCCACATTGTTGCCTCAAACCGTGCCAGCGGTGGCTCGGCAGCGAACAGTATTATTGCGGCAAGCTACTTTGGAGCCCGTAATTTTTATAGTTGTCGTGTAGCTAGTGACGACAATGGCATTTTCTATCTGGAAGATCTCTCCGCTGCGGGCGTTGACTACCACAACCGCAACGGCTCCTGTAACGGTATTACCGGTAAATGCCTAGTGATGATCACCCCCGATGCCGAGCGCACCATGAATACCTTTTTGGGCACCAGCGAACACATTTCTATCGACGATATCGACGTCGATGCTTTAGTAAAATCTCGCTACGCCTATATTGAGGGTTATCTGGTGACCTCTGAAACAGGACGGCCGGCAGCCGTCAAACTTAGACAGCTGGCAGAGGAGCATAAGGTTAAAACCGCTCTCAGCTTGTCGGATCCAGCTATCGTCAACTTCTTCCACGATGGGTTGTTAGAGATGGTTGGTTCCGGCGTGGATATCATATTCTGCAATCAGGATGAAGCAATCAACTTTACTAAAACTGGCTCAATTGAAGCTGCTGCAGAAGCGTTAAAACAATACGCAAAAACCTTCGCTATCACGCTAGGTAGACATGGCGCTTTGCTTTTCGATGGAGAGCAAACCATTGAAATCTCGCCCTATCCGGCAGAGCGGGTCGACACTAACGGCGCTGGAGACATGTTCGCCGGAGCTTTTTTATTTGGTATCAGCCGTGGAATGGATTTCGCCAGCGCAGGTACTCTGGCCAATAGGGCCGCGGCAAAGGTAGTATCGCAATTCGGGCCCAGACTTTCGCCCGAACAGTACGACGACCTGCTTAAAAACGATTGATTGCGGCACTAGCCGCGAGAGAGTAAATCCCGCAAATCAATGATAGCAGCGTTAGCTCTGGAAATATAATTGGCCATCACCAGCGAGTGATTGGCCAACACCCCAAAGCCGCTACCATTAAGAATCATCGGACTATAGACGGTTTCCTGAGTGCCCTCCAGCTCACGAATTATTTGCTGCATGCTAACACGAGCATTTTTCTTTTCCAGCACATCTGCAAAATCCGTTTCAATCGCTTTGAGCAAATGGATCAGCGCCCAAGCGCTGCCGCGCGCTTCATAAAACACATCGTCAATCTCGAACCAACTGGTCTTTATTTCTATTTCCGATGGCGCGGATGTGGATTGGTTTGCGCCAGCAGTGCCGGCCAAATCCGTATTCAGGCGACGCTGGCCGACACTTGCGCTCAAACGCTGAGACAAGCTGCCAAGACGAGTTTCTACGGTGCTTAACCAGTAATTAATATTGTCCGCACGTGTATAGAATTGCGCATTGGACTGCTGTTCATCGGTCAATCTCTGCAGATAGGAACGCAAGTACTTAACGCCCTCTCTGTACTCTTTTTCGGTGGGAGGTAACAACCAACTGCGATTATCAAAGTTAAATCGCGGCTCGGCTAAAGACAAATCTTTATCTTCTGTAGATTGGGATTGAGAACGACTAAACGCTTCGCGCATAGCTTTGGTAAAATCTCGCACCTGAATAAGGACACCATATTCCCAGTTGGGAATATTATCCAGCCACGCACCCGGCGGCGCGATATCGTTAGACAAATAGCCTCCCGACTTATCCATTAGTGTATCGATAACCGTAATTAGTGCGGCAGTCGTTGTCGCTCCCGTCACAAAACGCTCTTGTAATTGAGGAGCCTCTTTTTTTACCGCCGCATTCACATCAAAAAAATCGGGCTCAACACTCCAGTAAATACCGACAACCATCGCTAGAAGCAAATAAACAACTATGCCAATCGCAACTAGACGAAACCAGCGATTCGATTCTTCTAAGTCGGACTTAAAATCCTGCCACCGGGTTTGAGCCAACTGTTTCATATTCCCTGCAGATCGCGAAATTTTAGTAAACATATCCATCGTTCCAAGTATTACAGAGCTAAACGGCGAACATCGACTTTGCCCGTTACCGTCTTACCGCCTTCAAATTCTATGGTGAGCGAGAACTGATCCCCCGCTTGTACCGGTGAAGAAATATCAAATACCATCAAATGGTAGCCTTCTGGCGCAAACCGCATTTTGCCACTTGGCGCTATAGAAACGTGAGGTGCCGAGCGCATTTTCATCATTCCGTCCTCATAAAAGGTGCGGTGAACTTCAATATGGTCAGATATTGAAGAAACTATATGATTTATGACCAATGTCTGCTCAGTGTTATTCTCCAATAAGAGGTAGATAGCCGCAGTCATCTGCCCAGGAGCTAAGCTGGGCATAACAGCAGACTTAACACTGATACCCATTTCAGCGCCACCGGGAACAGGCTCTTTGCTGCAGGCAACGCTAAGCGCTAAACATAGCCATACACTGATCAGTATAGTTTGCCGTAAAGCTTTCATTAGTACACACATTAATAATTTCATCCACCGGGGTTTTCTTACAACGGGGGCATTACGGTTATTTTGGGGCGCTTAGCCAAACGAATATCCCCACGCACCCTGTAACCGGGTACAGCCTTTTTCAATTGTCGGTATATCCAGCGCCCTTCGGTATCGGTGCGCGCATAAATCATCACACTTTCATTTCTCACCTTAACACGCTCAGCAATGCTGAACAGCAAAGGTACCAACTGTTCGGGGCTGTCGTTGAGCAACTGCACAGACAGGGAAAACTCATCCACCACAGCAACATCGGGCGTCGGGCCAACACGAGACTGCGATTTGTGGCGTCGCGTCTCCGCAAGCTCCCGCTGTAATTTTACCAACAGCGGATTACCGGGGAAATACTGCTGAGCCACCCGCATAAATCCTGTCGCCTGATGATAACGACTATGCCCCAGAGCATCGCGAATTAACTCTGCATAACGTATCACTATCGCCTGCAGGCCCGCATTGGCTGTCGCATTGTCTGGATTCATCAACAATACCGCGTGAAAACGGTCGTACGCATTATCGTGGGCGGGCGATATCAGGCGCCCTCGTCGAAAGGCCTTTTCTGCCTGCTGCATTAGACGCTGCTCAAATATGGGCTGAGAAGCTGGCTCTGTGATAGTACCGACATCGACCGTAGTACCGGCCGCAGTATCGACGGGCTTAACCTGCGTGCCAGCACAGGCTGAAAGCAATATAGCTATACAAATCGTTATTAAAAACCGCATAAATGCCCTAGCCCCCACGGGCTCATTACCCCTACTTTGTCATTAAAAAACAATTTCGTGTGACCTTTGCACAGAGCGGAAGACGAGGTTTAGCTACACTGAACTCAATATCTATGCCACTGTCATACACAGGGCTTAAGATGTGCCTTTATTGTCTGCGACTGTGAGAGTACTGTGTTGTACAGCGAGACGCAAAAACTAATAACAAGCCATACTGCTATATGACCAACAGATATTCTTTTATATGACCAACAGATATTCTTTTTATTCCTCATTCTCGATATTTCTTCGATTCACTGTCGTTTTTTTGCTCACAGGCCTTATTAACGTTGGCGCTAACGCCGACAATTATGATTTTGGTGTTGCCGGTAACGACGACGAATTTTTACCTGTTGAAGAAGCCTTCCAGGTTCTGATTGAAACGGCCGACAACGAAACCGTATTGAACTGGAATCTCGCGCCTAATTACTACCTGTATCAGCACCAGTTTAAGCTGGAAGCTTATAACGGTTCACAAAGCGAGACACTCGAACTCACATTTGAGCCAGGTAAGCGTAAATACGACGACTATTTTGCCAAGGAACTAGAGGTTTATTACAACAGCACAATCGTAAGAAGCCTTATACCGCAAATGGCCGCCCCCTACGAAATAAAAGTTTCATCCCAGGGCTGTGCCGATGCTGGCTTATGCTATTCACCACGCAAGCAACTTTTTCAGGTTCGCGTCGATGGCAGCGTTATCGAACTGAACAATTCACAGTTTACGCAAGCAACAACCAATGAGCACCCCGTCAACCAGGAAAAGCCCCCCTTTCTACCACTGATTATTCTCGGCGCTCTGGCCGGAGGCTTAATCCTCAATCTAATGCCCTGCGTTTTCCCCGTGCTATCGCTAAAGGCCCTCAGCTTTGCATCCAGCAATCAATCAGACCACCGGCAACATTTACACGGCTGGGCCTACACCGCTGGAGTGGTAATTTCTTTTGTCACCGCTGCCGGTATTATTCTCACTGCGCGCCACACAGGCGAAATGCTTGGGTGGGGCTTCCAGCTTCAACAACCCGTCTTCGTAGCGGCGCTGGCGTATTTGTTTTTAGTCATGGGGTTGAACCTCTTCGGGCTTTTTCAGTTTGGCACCCAATTTATGGGGGTCGGGCAATCGCTGACCGCAGGAGGAGGCCTACGCGCTTCATTTTTCACCGGCGTGTTGGCCGCTGTTGTGGCCAGCCCCTGTACCGCGCCATTTATGGCGACGGCACTGGGTATCGCCCTTTCACAGCCGGTTGCTGTGGCGTTAATCATCTTTATCGCTCTGGGCTTCGGTATGGCGTTACCCTTCCTCGCGCTTAGCTACAGCCCCAAACTCGCCCATCACCTACCACAACCAGGCGCATGGATGGAGGTGCTTAAACAGGTGCTCGCCTTCCCCCTACTGGCCACCTGTATTTGGTTGCTATGGGTGCTAGGCCATCAAACCGGCAGCGACGGCACCGCTCTGGTATTGTGCTCCGCCCTTCTTATTTGCTTTGCCTTGTGGCTCGCACGCTTCAACAGAGAGAAAGCCATACAGCAGTGGGGACTGAGAGCTTTAATGGTCTTCTGCCTTCTGGCCGCCGCCCACCTCACATGGAATATCCGCCTATTTCAGGGGGGCAGCTCGCATGAGCGCTGGGAAACTTACACACCTGAGCGACTGGAAAGCTTACGCGCAGACGGAGAACCCGTGTTTATCAACCTTACGGCCGACTGGTGTATTACATGTAAAGTGAACGAACGAATTGCATTCAGCTCAGAAGATTTTTATACGAAGGCCAAGGAGCTGGGTGTAACCCTACTCATTGGCGATTGGACCAACCCCAATGACGATATTGCCGCACTACTCAAACAGCACAAACGCAGTGGCATTCCCCTCTACCTAGTATTTCCCGCTAGAGTAGGCGCAGAACCAGAAATTTTACCGCAACTGCTCACTCCTGCGAGCATTCGTGATGCGCTGACGCGCGCAACGACGGAAGAATAACAAGCAGCCGTTTTGTCTTGATATTCGCTAACTTAGAAGGAAACATCGCTGAAAGAGAGGTAAGTCACAACTTCCCGTAGACAACACCCTGCAATTTAGGCACAATTCCCCTCATTCCTCGTGTGCGAGCTATTTAGCCACCGTATATAACAATATCGGCACCGTTCGCTGCACATTCGACCCAGTCTTGACTTGCGGCAATATTTTGTCGCTTGGCTCGGCAAACTCAGTAGGTAGGTACGGCAATGGCAACGATTCTAATTCTTCATGGCCCCAACCTTAACCTTCTTGGTACCCGTGAGCCAGAGATATACGGCGGCACCACACTGTCTGACATCAACCAAAAGCTTACTTCACTCTGTATCGAAAAAGGTCATCACCTTCACGCACTGCAGAGCAATGCCGAGTACGAACTGATCGACCGCATACACGATGCACGCAACGAAGGCGTCGACTTCATAGTTATTAATCCCGCCGCATTTACCCATACTAGCGTCGCCCTGCGCGATGCTTTAGCAGCGGTCGAGATCCCCTTCGTGGAGTGCCATTTATCAAACGTATTTAGCCGTGAGCCCTTCCGCCACCACTCCTATTTTTCGGATATCGCAAAGGGAGTTGTCTGCGGTTTCGGTGCTCAAAGCTACGAGCTGGCCTTGCAGGCCGCATTTTCCCATCTGGAAAACGAATAATCGCTTTCCATGAACATCCACTTTGTTACGCGCTTGTTATCGAGAGGCCCTAATGGACATTCGCAAAATTAAAAAATTGATTGAACTGTTGGAAGAGTCCAACGTAGAAGAATTAGAAATCAAGGAAGGAGAGGAGTCTGTTCGGATCAGCAGAGGCTCAAGCAATCCCGCGCCGGCACAACCCCTCTATCACCCAGCACCAGCTGCCGCACCCATGCCAGCTCCCGTTGCCGAAACAGCTGTTCCCGCAGAGCCCGTCATTACGGGGCATCAAGTTGTATCGCCAATGGTTGGCACCTTTTATCGCTCACCTAGCCCCGGCGCGTCGCCATTTTTTGAAGTTGGTCAATCCGTAAAAGCTGGCGATGTTATCTGCATTGTTGAGGCCATGAAGATGATGAACCAGATCGAAGCCGATAAATCCGGTGTTATTGAAGCGTATCTGGTAGATGACGGAGAACCCGTAGAGTTTGACCAGCCACTGCTGGTTATCGCCTAAACCGTAACGAGGATAACCACTATGTTTAATAAGGTCCTCATTGCTAACCGAGGCGAGATTGCGTTGCGCGTACTGCGTGCCTGTCGTGAACTAGGTATTACCACGGTAGCTGTATATTCCAAAGCCGACCGAGATCTCAAACACGTCCGTCTGGCAGACGAATCTGTTTGCATCGGCCCAAACCCCTCCAGCGAAAGCTACCTGAATATTCCGGCCATTGTTTCCGCGATGGAAGTCACCGACTCTATCGCCGTTCATCCCGGCTACGGTTTTCTGGCAGAGAATGCCGACTTTGCTGAACAAATCCAAAAAAGCGGTTTTGTCTTTATCGGCCCAGATCCAGATGTTATTCGCATGATGGGCGATAAAGTCTGCGCGATTCAAACCATGAAAAAAGCTGGCGTACCCACAGTACCTGGCTCCGATGGCCCTCTGCCAAGCGACCCCGAAGCCTGTATTAAAATTGGTCGCGCCATTGGCTTCCCTGTCATAATCAAAGCGTCCGCTGGCGGCGGTGGCCGAGGAATGCGTGTAGTCCATACCGAAGCCAACCTGTGGAACTCTATCCAGATAACCAAAACCGAGGCCAAATCCGCTTTTGGCGATGGTACTGTTTACATGGAAAAGTTCCTGCAGAACCCTCGCCATGTAGAAGTACAGATCATTTCCGATGGCCAGGGCAACGCAGTCCACCTCTATGACCGCGACTGCTCCATGCAGCGCCGACACCAGAAGGTAATTGAAGAAGCCCCAGCGCCACATATTGACGACGAGGCCCGCCAAGCAGTGTTTGCATCCTGCATAAAAGCTTGCAATGAAATCGGCTACCGCGGTGCGGGAACGTTCGAATTCTTGTACGAAGACGGCGGTTTTTACTTTATCGAGATGAACACCCGTATCCAGGTCGAACACCCCGTTTCAGAAATGATTACTGGCGTCGATCTCATTAAAGAGCAGATTCGAGTATGTGCAGGTCAAAAACTCAGTATTCGCCAGGAAGACATTAAGATTAATGGTCACGCCTTCGAATGCCGTATCAATGCGGAAGACTCTAAAACATTCCTGCCATCTCCCGGCTTAGTGGAAAACTTCCACCCTCCTGGAGGCTTGGGCGTAAGGGTCGACTCGCACCTTTACAGCGGCTACACCGTACCCCCTTACTACGACTCCATGATCGCCAAGATAATTACTCACGGAGAGGATCGCCGAACAGCATTAAAGCGTATGGAAGGCGCACTGGATGAACTGATTATCAGCGGCATTCGCACCAATACCGACCTGCAAAAAGACCTGGTTCGAGATGAGGCCTTTATTGAAGGCGGTGTAAACATTCATTACCTCGAGAAAAAGCTGGGACTCTAAGCTCCACTTTCACATCAAACCAATCCACACCGCAGCCTTTCCGGCTGCGGTGTTTTATCTGAGGAGCCGCTCATGCCCTGGCTACAACTGCGCATCGACAGCTCGCGCGACCAAGCCCCTATCGTTGAAACCGCGCTTCTTGAAAACGGCTCACTAGCCGTGACCCTGGAAGATAACGCTGATCAACCCATTTTCGAGCCCGAGCTAGGTGAAACCCCCCTGTGGCAGGAAACCCGCGTTACAGGTCTGTTTGACGCGGATGTCAATACCGCACAAATACGTGCAGACATAGCCAAGTACTTTCAGCGCGGTACGGGAAAAATGCTCGACAGCGCCAACTGGCACCTATTGGAAGATAAAGACTGGGAGCGGGAATGGATGAGCCACTACCACCCCATTCAATGTGCCGACAACTTGTGGATATGCCCTAGCTGGACATCGCCACCCAACCCTAACGCGGTAAATTTGATGCTGGATCCGGGTCTGGCTTTCGGCACCGGCACCCACCCCACCACCTTTCTTTGCCTTAAATGGCTGGCTGAGCAAGCGGTAGAAGGCAAAACCGTTACCGACTACGGCTGCGGCTCAGGCATACTGGGCATTGCGGCCTTATTACTGGGAGCAAGTAAAGCCACTGGCGTTGATATCGACCCTCAAGCGCTGCTGGCAACCCGTGACAACGTACAGCGCAACGCCTTGCAGGCGGAGCAATTCCCGGTCTTTTTCCCTGACGCCTGCCCCCGCGAACCGGTCGACATCGTACTCGCCAACATCCTTGCTGGCCCATTGGTTGAGCTGGCGCCCACGCTCGGTAAACTACTCAAGCCCGGAGCCAAACTCTGCCTTTCCGGCGTGCTGAATACCCAGCAGCAATCTATTGTTGCCGCTTATGAGTCCTCGATCGATATCGACAGCGTCGAGACCAAGGACGAATGGATTTGCATAACAGGAACAGCTAAGCCGTGAGAAAGTGATTTTAGTGACACAACCAGGGAGAAAAGTGCCTCGTTCGATTTACGCTCCCCCAGGTTAAGGTTAAACTGCACACAAAGTTAAGCCTGATAGCACATTAGGTACTAAAGTTAATGAAGTTTCTAGGTGGAGAGTTCTAGCCGATATGGCAGAGACCATTACGCGCTGCCCAAAGTGTCACACATCCTTCCGAATCACCGAGGCACATCTTAAGTCTGCCAAGGGTGCGGTTCGCTGTGGCTCCTGCCTGAATATTTTTAATGCCCGAGCCCACTTGGTGCAAAACGCCGCGCTTGAAACAACTCCTGTCGAAACGCCCAAACCAAAACCCAAGACCAAACCAAAACCATTAACCAACAAACCGAAAAAGAGCGCACCCAAGCCTGCGCCAATACAGAAGCCAGTAATAGAAGACACCCATAAAGAAGATGATGATATTCTGATCAGCGATGATATGCCGCTGGATGAACTCGATACCGAAGAAAAAGGCGACTACGAAGCCGACTTCAACGACAATATCCTTTACAGTACATCGGTAGGATCACAGGAATCCAACCTGTTTGAGCGGGAAATTCTTCAAGAGGATGACGACGATGAAGAAACGTCCGATGAAAGCTGGGCGCTTGACCTTATTGATGGCGCCGAGGACGAACAACTCTATGTCCGCAAAGATACCTCGCAAGACAACAATAGTGCAGATGATGCGAACCACGACAATAATCACGACTTGAGCGAAGATCATTACGAAGAATCCAACTACTCCGATTACCACGCTGAGTACAGTGAAAAAGAAATAGAGGAAGCGGCCCATAGAAGCACGACCGACCGCATTCACGAACCGGTTTTTACTTCTGCAGAACCATCCCTGAGCGAGCTGGAAGCCATTATCGAACCAGATTACGAAACCGCCGCCACGCCACAGCACCAATTTATCCACGCCATTGAACCGGAACCGGTAGAATTTTCCTACCGCAAGAACCGACATTTTCTTGAGTCCAAGCTACTCTGGGCTCCTCTGATTGGTCTTATGAGTATTGCCTTAGTGGCACAAGTCGCCTGGCTTCAATTTGACCGCCTAAACCGTACAGAGCCCTACCGCAGCTACTACGCCCAGGCCTGCCAGTGGCTCAATTGTACTCTCCCCCCCCTAGTTAACCGAGCCGAGATTCACGCTGTCAACCTAGTGGTTCGCAGCCACCCCGAGCGCAGTAATGCACTGGTGGTCGATGCTGTATTGCAAAATGCAGCCGCCTTCCCTCAGCGTTTTCCATCGCTCGACCTCGTTTTCACCGATATGCAGGATCAACCCGTTGCCGCTCGTCGCTTTGAGCCCCGCGAGTACCTGGGGGGTGAAATGGCCGGCAAAGACAGTATGCCTAGCAAACAGCCCATTCATATTGCTCTCGAAATTGCCGACCCCGGCCCCAAGGCCGTGGGCTATCGCATCACAATAGCCCAATAAATAAGCCCATTCTAAGCAAGCTCTTTGACGCCTCATTGAAAAACATCAAAGACTGCTATTTTTTTGACCAATCTGATCAAATTGTGCATTCCAAACATGTGTAACAACGGGTATTATAGCCACCCTTTTTTGGAGACGGCTTTGCCTTCCTTAAAGGCGATATGTGCGCCACCTGAAACACTCAACTATCGATCAGTATTAACCATTTAACAGAACCTTCGACGGTTATAAGGGAATGGTTACCTGATATTATATTGACTGTTAAATCAGGCACTTAGATGTAATTGCAGACCATTCTTTTGGGGGGAGTCGTTTGTTCCAAATTGGACCTTATACCATTGCGGGCCGAACTGTGCTTGCGCCCATGGCTGGCGTAACCGATGCACCCTTCCGCCGCCTGTGCCGCCAATTCGGGGCCGGACTGACAACATCAGAAATGGTAACCAGCGATACCCGCTTGTGGAGCAGTAACAAAACTCGCTCGCGACTAGCCGGCGAAGCGCAGGAGCAAACCCCCATCAGCATACAGATTGCTGGCAGCGATCCACAAATGATGGCCGAAGCTGCGCAACTAGCGGTTGCTAATGGCGCCAAAATCATCGATATTAATATGGGCTGCCCGGCTAAGAAAGTGTGTAAAAAACTGGCGGGCTCAGCGCTCCTACAAAATGAATCCCTAGTAGCAGAAATACTCACGACGGTTGTTAACAGTGTTTCTGCTCCAGTAACGCTAAAAACCCGAACAGGTTGGGATAGTACCAACCGCAATGGAAAGAGAATTGCCCGTATTGCCGAGGAGAGCGGCATACAGGCCTTGGCCATTCATGGCCGAACACGCGCTTGTCGCTTTAATGGTAATGCTGAGTACGACACCATTGCCGAAATAGTCGACAGCGTTGCTCTCCCAGTGATCGCCAACGGAGATATCGATACCCCGCAAAAAGCTGAACGTGTGCTCGCGTACACGGGAGCCGCAGCGGTAATGATCGGTCGCCCCGCCCTTGGTAACCCCTGGATTTTTGAGCAAGTCGAGCACTACCTGCAAGAAGGTAAGCTCAAAACCACGCCCAGTGCGCACCAGTTACAAAAAACACTGGCTTGGCACCTTAACGAACTTACAGTGTTCTATGGAGAGACGAAGGGCGTTCGCATTGCGCGAAAACACACTCGCTGGTATCTCGAGCGATACCAGGGGGCAAAAACGTTCCTTCAACACTTTAATCAGTTAGACACCTTACAATCACAACTTGAGGCCGTGACAAATTTCTTTAACCGGCCAGAAACACATGAGGAAAATGCAGCATGAACACAGCGGATACGCTTCTGAGAGAAGGCGCGCGAGAATTTAGTACTCAACCCGTCAACGGTGAACAGTACAATAGCAGCCAAGAGCCTTCATTGAGGGACAGTGTAGAGAAAGCCGTATCTAACTACTTCCAACACCTCGACGGTCAAGACGTGAGTGATGTTTATGATATGGTATTGGCAGAAGTCGAAGCGCCAATGCTTGAAGTTGTTATGAAGTACACCCGACACAACCAAACCCGTGCAGCACAGGTTCTAGGCCTAAACCGAGGCACACTGCGTAAAAAACTCAAACAATACGGATTACTTTAAGTATTTTTGAAAACGGGTGAATACTTGTTCACCATGCCAAAAAGGCCGGTAGATCCGGCCTTTAAGTTTCAACCAACAACAGCCCGACAACAATGACATAGACTCAATCTTACATTGAGCATAGTCTTCCAAAACGCCGTCTATGCTGTTGTAAAGTGTTGCTCAGCACCCAATACCTCTGGCTACTTCTGTGGCTACTTTATAAAAAGATGTCTACTCCCGACCATAACCAGCTCCGGGCGGTAGTTTTTTTGTATTGGTTGCAACGGACTACATGATTCATCCTCCCAATCACAGGAACGCATCCACTCATGACAAACGTTGCTGAACCCGTAACCATCAAGCGCGCCCTAATCAGCGTGTCTGACAAAACCGGCATTGTTGAATTCGCCCAAGCCTTAAGTGCTCAAGGTGTAGAACTGCTTTCTACCGGAGGCACCTATAAATTGCTGTGCGACAACAATATTCCCGCCATTGAAATTTCGGACTACACCGGCTTCCCCGAGATGATGAGCGGTCGAGTAAAAACACTACACCCCAAAGTGCACGGCGGTATTCTCGCCCGTCGCGGCATCGACGATGCTGTAATGGCAAAGCACGGCATCAATCCCATCGATATGGTCGTTGTTAACCTCTACCCCTTCGAACAGACCATTGCCAACCCGGACTGCGACCTACCAACCGCAATCGAAAATATCGATATCGGCGGGCCTACGATGGTACGTGCAGCGGCGAAAAACTTTAAAGATGTCGCGATTGTAGTCAATGCCAACAGCTACGAAACCGTACTAACAGAAATGCAGTCGAACAACGGTGCTATTTCTCTGGATACCCGTTTTGATTTGTGTGTACAGGCATTCGAACACACATCTGCCTACGACGGCGCCATTGCCAACTATCTTGGCCAAAAGGTAGCTCCGGGCGAAGACAATTTCCCCCGCACCTTCAATCTGCAATTTGAGAAAGTGCAGAGCATGCGCTACGGGGAAAACCCTCACCAGAAAGCGGCTTTCTACAAAGAGAAAAGCTTTAGCGACTCCTGCGCGGCCTCGGCGAAACAGTTGCAGGGAAAAGAGCTTTCCTACAACAACATGGCCGATACCGATGCGGCACTCGAGACCGTGAAACAGTTTGACGGCCCAGCCTGTGTGATTGTGAAGCACGCCAACCCCTGCGGTGTTGCACTGGGAGAAAACATTCTCGAAGCTTATGAAAAAGCCTTCGCTACCGATCCAGAATCCTCCTTCGGTGGCATTATCGCTTTTAACCGGCCACTGGATGCAACCACAGCGCAAGCCATCATCGACAAGCAATTTGTGGAAGTCATTATTGCCCCGCAGGTGTCTCCCGAAGCCAGCCAGGTGGTTAGTGCCAAGAAAAATGTCCGCTTGCTTGAATGCGGCGAATGGAGCACCGAAATAGCACACGCATTCGACTTTAAACGCGTCACCGGCGGCCTACTGGTTCAGGATCGTGACGACGGTATTATTGTCGAAGCAGATCTGGAGATCGTGACCCAGCGAGCCCCAACAGAAGACGAGATTCGCGATTTGTTGTTCGCCTGGAAAGTCGGCAAAATGGTCAAATCCAATGCTATTGTTTACGCCAAAAACAGCCAGACGATAGGCGTCGGCGCAGGCCAGATGAGTCGTGTAAATTCCGCGCGAATCGCCGCCATTAAAGCCGAGCACGCAGGATTTGAAGTAAAAGGCTCCGTTATGGCTTCAGACGCATTCTTCCCCTTCCGCGATGGTATCGACAATGCCGCAAGCGTAGGCATCACTGCCGTCATCGAGCCAGGTGGTTCCATGCGCGATGAAGAAGTGATCGCCGCCGCCGACGAACACGGCATGGCGATGGTCTTTACCCGTATGCGTCATTTCCGGCACTAAATAAACACGTAGATTGGGGTTCGCTAAGCGGCCCCCAAGCGACATAAAACGTAGATCAGAAACATGAAAATACTTGTAATAGGCTCCGGTGGCCGCGAACACGCGCTAGCCTGGAAGGCGGCACAGAGTAGTAAAGTCGAAAAAGTATTTGTCGCGCCCGGCAATGCTGGTACCGCAATCGAAGATAAAATGGAAAACGTTGCCATCGATATTATGGCCTTTGATGAACAAGTTAAATTCGCCAAAGACAACGCCATCGATCTCACGATTATCGGCCCGGAAGCACCGTTGGTGGAAGGCGTAGTAGACACCTTTGAAGCCGCAGGCCTAGCCTGTTTTGGCCCAAGCAAAGGCGCCTCGCAACTGGAGGGATCCAAATCCTTTACCAAAGATTTTCTCGCCCGCCACAACATCCCCTCAGCCGACTATCAAACCTTTACCGAAGTGAAACCCGCGCTCGCCTACCTGCGGGAAAAAGGCGCGCCCATTGTAGTGAAAGCCGATGGTTTGGCCGCGGGTAAAGGCGTGATTGTCGCCGAAGATCTTAAAACCGCAGAGAATGCCGTTACCGATATGCTCTCCGGTAACGCTTTTGGTGATGCCGGTTGCCGCGTGGTTATCGAAGAATTTCTGGTGGGCGAAGAAGCCAGCTTTATTGTTATCGCCGACGGCGACAATGTCCTGCCCATGGCCACCAGCCAAGATCACAAGCGCGCAGGAGATGGTGATACTGGTCTAAACACCGGAGGAATGGGTGCCTACTCGCCAGCTCCCGTAGTAACCGACGCCGTATATCAACGCATTATGGATGAGGTGATCATGCCCACCATTCGCGGTATGGCCGACGAAGGCAACACCTACACCGGATTCCTCTACGCGGGCTTAATGATTACCGCAGATGGCACGCCCAAGGTAATCGAGTACAACTGCCGTTTCGGCGACCCCGAAACCCAGCCGATTATGCTGCGCTTGAAATCCGATCTAGTGGAGCTATGCCAAGCCGCGCTAAGCAAATCACTTGATACATCGACCACCGAATGGGATTCACGCCCATCCGTTGGCGTCGTGCTGGCCGCAGGCGGCTACCCCAATAGCTACGCTAAAGGTAAAGTCATCAGCGGTTTAGGTAAAGGCGAATCTGCCGACGCCAAAGTCTTCCACGCGGGTACAGCACTCGAAGACGAAAATGTCGTCACTAACGGAGGCCGCGTTCTCTGCGCAACGGCGCTGGGCAGCTCTGTCACAGAGGCGCAACAGAACGCTTATACTCTAGCGCGGCATATCAATTGGGAAGATGTCTTTATGCGTACAGATATTGCCTACAGAGCAATTGCACGCGAACAGTAACAACAAAACGACTATTACAAGGAGAGGAAAATGCAACATCGTCTATGGACAACAACCTTCACTTACCTTTGTCTCGCGTCCGCCCTGGGTCTCACCGGCTGTGGCGGCGGTGGTGATGGAGAAGATACTGTAAGTAAAGACCCAGGGCGCACCAGCACCTTGGGTACGGAAGTCAGCCTAAACGATTTTGATCTGCTCACTAAATCGGGGGTATGGCGTACCGATGTAGACTTGGATACTGACTTTATCTTCGATTTTGAATACGGATCTAACGTATTCCATATCGATGGTTATATGTTAGCTTTCAGCACCGTCGTCAGCGAAATCAACGTTGGAGCTAGCGCTACAACGGTCAGTTACTGCGACGCCAGCGGCTCCGAATTGGTGACAGACACTACAGTGAACGGCGAAGATTTTATCGGGGAAGAAGACGCCAACTTTTTCAACTGTAACAGCGCGATTACCTCCAGCTATTTCGTGGTCTCCGATTCGCAATACCGTATCGAAATGCACTGTGGCAGCGACCGTATCGGAGCCGTTGAAATGCGGCAACTCAGCGCGACGCCTACGTTCAATCAAGGTACTCTGAGCTTCGGTTCCGACCAGTACAACGACCTTGATGCCAGCGCGGGCGTTTGCGGAGGCACAGCAGATTCATACGTCGAATTAACCCTGTCTGATCAGGGGCTGGGACTGGAAGATGATACAGCTACATACGCTGCAGTAAACGTCGCTGCCCCATACGGCGACAGCCAAATCAACTTCGCCTTTTCATTCCTTCGCACCGTCACACCGGGCACCTACTCTATCGTTAGCGCTCTCGAAATAGAAAATGAGGCGAATCAGACTGCCGTCAACATCAGCTCCCCTGAGTTCGGTGGTTCCGACGCCGCACCCGACGCCCTCAAAGGCATAAGTGGAAGCCTCAGCATCATCAGCATCGCCGACCGGCAGGCCAGCGGTACATTTGATATTGCGACTGGAAATGGCACCAATTTCAACGGCAGCTTTAGCTTCAACCTCGAATAGCACCAACAACACAATCAATAACGAAAACGCCTGCATCCGTCGGCGTTTTCGTTTGTACATTATTCGCCGTACTCCCTTTGTTTCTTGCAGAAAAAAACATCATATGCAACAATATATGCATATTTGTATCTTATGAGGCATAGTCAGCATGGAGCCATCCCGTATTCCTAACGACAGCGCCATTGTCGCCAACGGCCTAATCGAAGCCAGCCGCTTCCTTGGGATCACACAAGACCAGCTCGCCAGCGCTATAGGCGTATCCCGCGCCACGGTAGCGCGTATCAAAAAAAGTGCCAGCAGTAACCTGGACGACGCCGCTTTAGCGAGCAATGGTAAACCCTTTGAGTTATCGCTGTTACTGATCCGTGTATACCGCTCCCTCTATTCCATACTCGGCGGTAACCAGCAAGCAATGAAACACTGGATGAGCACCCCCAATCTCCATCTTTCCAATACAAAGCCCGTCGACCTAGTACAAACCGCTTTAGGCTTGGGGCAAATTATCTGGTACCTCGACGCCATGCGGGGAAAAATATAAGTGCAAATCCCCTCAACGGACGAGTTACAAAAACAGTTAGCCCCCCTTGTCGGCCTCGCCTGGCGCGTGGTTGAAACCCAGGAAACGGCAGCAACACGAGCCATCAGCCGCAATGCCGAAGAGCAGCTTCGGCTTGAACAGTTACTGGATACAAGCAAACCACCAGTCCCTTCGGAATGCGAAAGGCTTTCCTACCTGCTGATGACACCCTTTCGCTATCCTCCGCTGCAATATGGCTCGCGCTACGGCGGCCAATGGGAGAGGGGCATTTTTTATGCGGCAAAGGAAAAACAAACCGCCCTAGCCGAAACTGCTGTCTACCTGTGGCTATTTCAAAAAGGCCCCACGATTACCGGCCCACTGGCAGAAATTTCCGATTCACGCACATTGTTCTCGGTACGCTTAAGAACTCAAAAAGGCTGCGACCTATGCAGCTCGAACTTTGCCGAGCTACACCCGTCCATCACGAATCCGAAAGACTGGCAACACAGTCAGCAGTTGGGCACTAACCTGCGGCAAGCGGGAGCAGAATTTTTTTGGTACCCCTCTTCACGCCGTCCCGAAGGAACAAATGTTGCGGTACTTAAACCCGAATGTTTCGCCACAACAAAACCAGATAAAGAAGAACTTTGGAACCTGCGCCTGACCGAAGAGCTCTGCTGGTTTGGCCGAGCAGGAGGTGATTACTACGAGTTTTCGCATACCGCATTCAAGCGCGCAGGAGTGCTACAGCACCCCTGCCTGTAGCCGGGCTTAAAGCGTCACGCCTTGCTTCCATATCGCCAACTCGCGAAAATCGTTACGCTCGTTTTGAGTTTGTTCGCCGTTAATAATCAACACCAGCTGGTCGATAAAACCCTCCAGCAGGGTCTCCATAGCCGCTCCCTCTACCAGTGGCCCGGCATCAAAATCAATCCAATGTTTTTTACGTTTGGCCAATTCCGAGTTAGTCGCAACTTTAACGGTGGGCACAGCCCCCCCGTAGGGAGTTCCCCGTCCGGTAGTGAACAGCACCATATGGCAGCCGGCAGCAGCCAGTGCTGTTGTTGCAATGGCGTCATTGCCCGGAGCATTCAACAGATTTAGACCCTTAGCGTGAATACGCTGACCGTAGCCCACAACAGCCTCTACCGTAGAGCAGCCCGCTTTTTGGGTGCAGCCCAGGGATTTTTCTTCCAGTGTGGAAATACCACCGGCTTTATTTCCCGGTGATGGATTTTCATAAATGGGCTGCTGGTGACGTTTGTAGTAATGCTTAAACTCATTGACCATGTCCACCAGTTGAAGAAATACCTCCTCGCTGCGGCAACGCTCCATTAACAATGTTTCAGCACCAAACATTTCCGGAACTTCGGTTAGAACGCTGCTGCCACCTTGAGCAATAACCCGGTCGGAAAAAGCGCCCAACAAGGGATTAGCGGTAATACCCGACAGCCCATCACTGCCCCCGCACTCCAGGCCGAAGCAAAGCTCCGAGAGATTTCCCGTTGTCCTACGGTCGTGGCGTATTTGCTGATAGATCTCAGCGAGCGCCAGCTTCCCCGACTCAACTTCATCTTCAACACTTTGTGTCACGAGAAACTTTTGTCGCGCGGGATCAATATCTGCCATCCCCAATTTAAGCTCCGCGATCTGATTACTTTCGCAACCCAACCCCAACACCAGAACGCCCCCGGCATTGGGGTGCAGAACCAGGCAACGCAATATGTTGCGCGTGTACTCCAGATCATCACCGAGTTGAGAGCAGCCAAACTGGTGGGGAAAAACATGCACACCATCAATATCATCACAGGCATTTTCCCTTAGAAAAGCTTTGGCGATATTCGCGGCAACACCATTCACACAGGACACAGTTGGAATAATCCACAGCTCATTGCGAATACCAACAAGGCCTTGACTGCGCCGGTACACCTGAACATCCCTTGAAGGCTGACGGGGTAAATCGCACAGTTTAGGCTCGTAGGTGTAACTGATCACATCGTCCAGCCGGGTCTTTATACTGTGCTCATCCACCAAGGCTCCAGATTTCAACCCCTTCACGGCCTCTCCGATCACCGCCCCATATTTTTTTAGCGCTTGGCCGACAGTAATATCGCACAACGTAAACTTATGGCCCTTGGCAATATCTGTCTCTAAGCGAATATCGCGGCTATTTAACGGCAACACCGTGCCAGCACTTAAATCCCGCAAGGCAACGGCCACATTATCGCTGGGGTGAATTTGAATAAAATACTGCATGGCTAGGTTGTAATACCGTTTTAGAGTGAATCGAGATTATAGGCTTTTTTGACCAAGCCATAACTGAGTTGGTGCACGACATGACGAGCCTCCACCTCCGTGATCTGGTGATTGGCAACCAGCTCGGCCAGATAGCGGCAATCGACCCTTCGCGCCACATCGTGGCGAGCGGGTATAGATAAAAATGCACGCGTATCGTCATTAAATCCGACGGTATTATAAAAGCCCGCCGTTTCGGTTGTCTGCTGACGGAAACGCATCATGCCCGCAGGGCTGTCGTGGAACCACCACGCGGGCCCCAATTTCAGGCAGGGATAATGCCCAGCTAACGGCGCCAGCTCTCGGCTGTAAGACGTTTCATCCAGCGTAAAAAGGATAATATTGAGCTTTTTGGAATTACCATATTTACCCAACAGCGGTTTCAGTGCGTTAACGTACTCCGTGGCAACCGGCATATCGGCGCCCTTATCGCGGCCAAAAACATCAAATAACTGCTGATTGTGGTTGCGGTGGGAGCCGGGATGAATTTGCATCACCATGCCATCCTCTACGCTCATACCAGCCAGCTCGGTTAGCATCTGAGCGCGAAACAATTCGTTTTCCCACTCGGTCGATGTCCCGGTCCGGCATTTCTGATACAACTTCTCGCTCTCGGATACAGACAGGTCGGCCGTTAATGCCGTAGGATGTCCATGATCCGTCGCGGTAGCCCGCCCCTTTTTACGGAAGTATGCGCGACGATTGCGTATAGCCTCCAAATAGCCCGCCCAGCTGGCAGTATCGTGGCCGCTAATCTCACTCAGTACGTCCAAATTACCCTGAAAATCCTCCCGGTCGGGATCGACCACGTCATCGGGGCGGAAGGTGGTAATAACCCGCTTCGCCCAGGGCGTATCCGCCAATTTTTTATGGTGCTCCAGCGAGTCCAGCGCACCTTCCGTTGTTGCGAGAAGCTCAATATTAAATTTATCCATTAAAGCTCGCGGCTTAAAGGCATCTGTGGCCAGCGTTTGATTTATGCGCTCGTAATAACGATCTGCATTTTCAGCACACAATTTTTCCGTCAAACCAAAGACTTTCGCAAAAACAGAATCCAGCCAATAACCAGAAGGTGTGCCTACCAGAAGGTAATAATGCTCGGCAAAAATCCTCCAAATAACCTCAGGGTCTATAGCTGCAGACTCGGCCATTTGCCCTTTAAAACCGTGCTGGGGTATACCCAGGCTTTTCATATCAACACCCTGGCTGTACAACATTCTGAATACATAGTGATCGGGTTTGATTAACAGCTCGCTCGGATTACCAAAGTGTTTATTATCCGCAAACCAGCGGGGATCCGTATGCCCGTGGGGGCTGATGATGGGCAATGATTCCACGTCAAGGTAAAGCGACCGGGCAATTGCAACAACTGCGGGATCACTACCAAAAAGGCGTTCAGGATGAAGGGAAAGCGCTTGAATCGTGTTATTCATGGCAAAACCTTAATTATTCGTGAGAGAATCATAAAGCGTAGTGACTGTATAAAAAGCGGGCTGAATGAGTTTGCAAGCGACAGCCATTTTATGGAACTCAGCTGTAGATTGCACCTGCGTACAGGCCAATAAATTTCTCTCTGCCTTTTGGTTTCAAAAATAATGCATAAAATAATTAACTGGGGTAGCCACGCCCACCGATATTTTACTTCTCTTTTTTTTATACTCTCCAGCCCCGTACTTGCCGGCACCGACACACCGATTGACCGGCAGGCCCTGGTAGAACGACACAATCCCGTTATTCGAGAACTGGACCCCCGCAATCCCCTCACTCTGGGTAATGGGCATTTCGCTTTCACCGCAGATGTCACTGGATTGCAAAGTTTTAGCGAACTTTACTATGTAAAGGGTACACCTGTGGAGACCAAGGCGCGCTGGGCCTGGCACAGCCGCAGCAACCCCAGGAGCTACCGACTTCAGGACACCCATCAGTCCTACGACGCTTACGGCACAAAAGTGAACTTCCCCACCAACATGGAAAGCGATGCAGGCCAGTGGCTGCGCAAAAATCCACACGATTTACCTCTCGCAAATCTGGGTCTGCTATTCGACAAGCAAGCCCTTCAACCAAACGATCTCGACAATATTCAACAGACGTTAAACCTTTGGCAAGGTCAATTGACCAGTCGATACACTCTGCAAGGAAGCCCCGTATCCTTGCACAGCACCGTACACGGTCAAAGAGATCTTCTGGCCACAAAGATTCAATCACCACTTATACAAAACGGTCAACTGGGCTTGAGCGTAAATTTTCCCAGAGGCTACAAACTGGATAAGAAAAATACTCCTGCCATAGATTGGCAGCACCACGAAGAGCACACGACCAAGCTTCTCAAAAGCGATTCCCACTCGGCATTATTTCTGCGTAGCATCGATAACGAAACGCACAAAGTACGCCTGCAGTGGCAAGGAAAGGCCGAATTAAAGCAACAGGGGCCGCACCACTATATTCTCTATGCCTTGCCCTCCAGTGAAACAACGCTCGAGATCTCGGTGGAGTTTATTCAGCAAAACAAAAGCGCTGCCAAGCCAGAATCCTATCGAGCGACGCTTGAGACAGCAAAAAGCCAGTGGAAGAACTATTGGACACAGGGAGCCATGATCTCACTGGAAAAAAGCCAAAACCCCGGGGCACAAGAACTGGAACGCCGTATTATTTTATCTCAGTATTTAATGGGCACTCAGGGGCGCGGTCAGATTCCTGCACAGGAAACCGGTTTAACGAGCAGCTCCTGGTACGGAAAGCACCACACCGAAATGACCTGGTGGCACACCGCCCACTGGATATACTGGAGCCGCCCTAAACAAGCCGAGCGCGTGCTGGACTGGTACCTGAGCAGATTGACTGAAGCTAAACAACTGGCGGCCAGTCGTAATTTAAGAGGGGCACGCTGGGCAAAAATGGTCGGCCCCTGGGGACGCGAAAGCCCCGGTGGCAACCCGTTAATTATCTGGAATCAACCCCAACCGATTCATCTAGCGGAATTGCTCTACCGCAGTGAGAATAGCCCCGAAGTCCTACAAAAATATCAGCACCTTGTCGAACAGAGCGCAGAAGCGCTCTCTTCCATGCTGAGCTGGGAGGACAGCAAACAACATTACTCACTGTTGCCACCCATTTGGATTTCTCAGGAAATCTACGAACCTGCGCTCACGAAAAACCCTACCTTTGAGCTCAGTTACTGGCGCTATGGATTGAGCACCGCCCAAAGCTGGCGCAAACGCCTGGGCAAACCGCACAACCCCGTGTGGCAAAAGCAATTGGATAGCCTCGCACCCCTGCCTCAAAAACAGGGTAAGTACGTTGCCATAGAATCGATTCCCGATACTTTTGACAATCCTGCCAGCCGCAAAGATCACCCGACTATGCTTGCGCCCAGGGGTCTGCTAAAGGACCCGAGTGTCAATCAAGCTATTATGAAAAACACACTGGCGGCGGTACTCACAAGCTGGGACTGGAAAGAAAAAATCTGGGGCTGGGATTACCCCATGATCGCCATGACGGCCCTGCAAATGGGTGATACGGAACTCGCGCTTGAGCTACTGCTAAAAGACGCACCGCACAACCACTATTTAATCAACGGGCACTGTCCGCAACCCGGCGCCAAACTACCGGTATACCTACCGGCAAACGGCGCTTTACTGTCCGCCCTCGCTATGATTGCCTCGCGGTGGGACGAACAAAAAGCTCCCGGCTGGGATCTACAGGCAGAGGGTTTTAACGCACAACATTATTAAAAAATTAAAAACTTACCCACACATCAATGGGCTCGCCGGCTGGGATACTCACACTCAGCTGGTGCTGTTCACTATCGTAGCTATGTGCCACCACCTCACCCTGTTGCTGTACTTTTTTCGCGGCGTTATCGAGCAAAATCTCCACTCGGGTAGCGTGCGACATCGCGGGCGCTGTTAGCTTCAGTATTTTTCTTTCCGTCACCAAAGAAATACTCTTCTCCCGGTTGCCATTTAATGCATCGACATAATGGAATAGCGCTTCGCTTCCCGCCTTACCGGGGTAGGCGTGAATAGTCAGCTGCTTTTCGGCTGTCTGCCACAAACGATCATTACCCACAAAAAGATTGCCCGTTACATAAATACTGTTTTCGCGTATAAAACGCGGAAGCTTGTCCAGCGGCGCCTCTATTTCTAACAGCTTCTGACCTTTGAATATTTTCGCTGGAGCGTCTAAATCTCGCCAGTTTCCCTTGGGAAAATATACGTTGCGCCGGTTTCCCGGTGTAAAAACGGGCGCGGCCATAATCGCCTCGCCCAAATAAAACTGATCCCAAATAGCGTAGGTATTTTTGTCATCCAGATGCCGATAGGCAAGCGGTTGCATCAAACTACCCGTTATTCCCGCCGTATACGCGAGAGAATAAAGGTAGGGAATAAAACGCATACGGTCATCGCAAATCGCTTTAAATTGCCGCTGAAAAGCAGCATCGTACTGCCAGGGCATACGATCCCGCCCATCTCCGCCAGCACCATCCAACTTAATTTCAAAAAGCCCACTCACACTACCGGCCTGCATCCATCGCAGATATAAATCTTCCGGAATGTATCCCTCGCCCTGATAACCTCCAACATCTGTTCCCCAGACCGGAAAACCCATAAAAGCGCTGCGTGCGGCATTGGCAAAATTCGCCTGCAGGCCTTCCCAGCTGGTACGGGGATCCCCCGCCCAGATGGCGCTAAGGAATGGCTGGCTGCGGTGAATAGCAGAGCGCGCAAACGTGACCTGGTCATCTCCCCAGGCTTTGCGCAGAGCTTCATCGTGAACTTTGGCCATTAGATAAGAATATTTATTGCGACGTTCAGCCGGTGAAACTACCGTATCGTACCAGTCTTCAAACATGGGCAAGTTTTCATCGGCGCGATCTATTTTGTGTCCTTTTACACCGTGCACATACTGCTCGTCTTTTAGTTCCTGCTGAAAAGCCGCCACTGTTGGTGGATGGCTTAAATCCACATAGCTGAATTTTCCCGCCAGATGTTTTTCGAAGCGTGCGTCGCCAAAAGTGGCTGGAGAGGTCCAGGTCATAAATTCCAGACCATAATCATGACGCAAGGACGTTATCCACTGGCTGGGGTTGGCAAAGCTTTCACTGAAATTCATATCCGACCAGGCATGGGCACCATCACTGTAGGGGCGATCGACAAACCACGAGGTAAATGGAATTTTCATCTCAGTGAGTTTTTTTACATCATCGACTATTTCGGCAGCACCACCATCATTCTGATCACGCCAACCCACTGGGCCCAGCGCCCAGGCAGGCACTTTTTTGGGTGCCCCAATGACCTGATAATAAGCTTCGTGAATTTCCGCCCCGTTTGCGCCGGGGAACAGGTACCAATCCAGCTCGCCGGTATCGTGGTGAATCTCATTGCGACCATTAATTGCAAATTGGTACTGCCCTCGAGCGAAGGTATCGAAGAAAGCACCGTAACCGTAGCTACTCATAAAAAAAGAAGAATAGGCCGAAGCATAATTCTCCTGAAACGATGCATGCTCAGCCACGATCTCTACGCGGATATGGCTGTTGGTTAAATCTGGCGACAAGCGGTTATCTGGCTGCAGCGGTTCCGACAAGCCAAAAAAATGATCCCCAAGATAGCCAAAGCTCAATGTTGTTTGGCGTGCCCATTCGGGATTCGCATATAGGCGAAAACCACCCGCCGCCTTAGATATAGTCAACTCTGCCACCCGGGGTTTGGTGTCCGTCACGTGACGATAAAAATCTGCCTTCGCAGGAAAGCTTCCCCTGATGGTCATCTGGCTTTCATTAGCCTCCACCAAATTCCAGGAGTCTGCTTGCACATAATTAAAACGGAGGCCGTCCAACAAAAGTAGCTGCTTGCCATCGCGTAATAAAGAGATCTGCTGTTGATGGAAACGCAGCTGGGCATCACCCGCAACTAGTACGTAATTGGCAGGTTTAGCCAGTGCCGACAGAGGAAAAATCAAGTTAATCAGTAATACCCAGAATACCGCGAGTTTCATTTTTATACCTCTTTGTGCTTATTATTTTTGCGTGTTTATCTATATTGCCTTTTCAATTAACGCCCCATTATAACCTTCTGGCGCAACTCCATAGCTACGCATTGCGGCAACGCCATCCGCGTCTGAATCATCAAAGAATAAGAGACTTTGAACTTGTTCTGTTTTTTACTTCAACAGTGTATAGATATGACCGTTTTACATGAACATTATGTGTTTGTAACCGGTTCCATTTGCAGTCAAACTTCCCTCTCAAACGATTAGTGCGGTGATAACAATAATGTACCCGTTAACGTTTGCAACACGGCCTAATACCTTCTGGCCACCACTGGGCTTAGAGTAAGCATGTTCGCTATATCCTTTGCTCGAGCCTTCATTTTCCACACCGTTTAAATAATTTTGGTCTGTTTACCGTCTTGCAAATTAAGACCTGTACTGGTGCATGGATCGAAGAAACAAAACTCCGAATAGAGGATACCTACAATGATACGCATCTATTTAATGGCCGCTTTTTTACTTATAGGGCTCGCAAGCGTTGGATCTCACGCGCAAAGTCAATGCAATTGGTACGGTACCAACTACCCCCTGTGTCAAAACCAAAGCAGCGGCTGGGGATACGAAAACAACCAAAGCTGTATTGGTTCAGACACCTGCAACTCGCAGGATGGCGGTAATACTGCAACCGACACAAACTCCGGCAGCGCTTCCGGGATCTGTGACTGGTACGGCACCGACTACCCGCTATGTACAAACCAGTCCTCCGACTGGGGATGGGAAAACGACCAAAGCTGTATTGGCCCTGATAGCTGCCCTGGAGGCAGCGGGACAGACAGCTCCACGTCATCCAGTTCTAGCTCATCGTCCACCAACACCGGTTCAAGCCAGCAGTGCAACTGGTACGGCACCAGCTACCCTATGTGTCAAAATCAAAGCAGCGACTGGGGCTACGAAAACGGCGAGAGCTGCATAGGCGTTGATACCTGTAACTCTCAGGATGGTGGCAATACCACATCCAGTAGCAGCTCTAGCTCCAACACAGGAAGTACAAGTGGCAGCTGCCCCAGCTCCCTCAGCTGTCCAAGCGGCATTGAGTGTGGCTGCTATACCGTCAGCGGCCTCGGCTCGAACAAGCAATCCTATACCAACGCCGGCGCCGACCGTCGCTTTCTTGCGTCTGCCATGATGGAAACCGAAATGATGGATACCAACTACACCTATGGTGACGGGAAAAGTGGAGACGCGTTTAACGCCGGAGCAACCAAACAAAACTGGGGTATGATGCGCCAATGCCACAGTGCCTGGAGCAGTTATGGCGCGGATGATTACGATGTATCTGCAGCAATGAATAGCAGTAAGAGCCTCGACGTACAAGTTTACAACGAGTGCCGCAGCTATTTCGGAGACAACTGGTTTGCCGGGCATCGCAATGGCTCGTCTGGCCTTGATAACCCCAATACGAGCGATATCAATAACTTTAAAACAGGTTACCAGTGGACCTATGACATGCTAAACGGCCACGAAAGTGACGATATTCGTTTCTGGGTAAGCATACCTGCGATTTGATTGATTTTAGCAGAGTCAATATGGACAAAAGGCCAGCTCTAGTTGCTGGCCTTTTTTTTATTCAAGCAGTGCTACGCAGGGTCAATGTAACGGTGACTAGAAAAAACGAACGTTGCATTTAAATCTGTAAAGAAAAATTCATTTGATAACGCAACGCTATAACGATAACGCTGGCCGGATCATTGGAATAAACCGCATTCAGTAAACAATCTATTCGCTCTTGTTTTAATAAACCCCAACTTTTCTATGCACTAACGGCATAACAAGACGAATTAACAGTAACTTTTCCAGTTTTGGTAAAGTATGCACACATTTAACTAAGGGTTGTACAAGCAACCTTTTCCCACGCCTTTTTGATGACAATTTTTTTGTCAAAAAACAGAGAGATATGATGCCAGACTCTAATATCAATCATCCCGACAACGCGACGCTCTGAACCGACCACCAACACACAATGATTGTCCTGTGTGTGAAAAACGGTTTCCTGTGCTGGCCGATAAAACTCAGCAACGCCAGCTTCTGTCATATCGTGCTTTAAGAACTCGTCAAATACCCCTTTAACAAGCTCAAAAACCTAGCGGGTACGTTCCCACGTATAGGCCTTATATCGACCTTCCCGACATTCATTCTATATTCAGTAACTCTAAACCTAAAAACCGCATTGCATGCCGACAGATGGAAAGCGGCGTGCAATGCGGCTGAATCGTATTTTAGGTGTAGCCCCTTATATCGGGCGAACCTTATTTGCACATGGACCTTTCTGACCCTGACCAACTTCAAATTCAACGGCCTGACCGTCATTCAAAGTTGCGTAACCGCCCCCAGCTTGAATTTCTGAATGATGAACAAACAGATCTTTACTGCCGTCTTCTGGAGTAATAAAACCGAAGCCTTTATCTGCATTAAACCACTTTACTGTACCTTTAGTCATACCGTTCTCTTTATCTTTTGGTGAAGAATAAAATTCTGTTTTTGCCATCACCATTACAAAAACAGATATTGAATACAATTAATTGAGCTCGCAATATGCCTACAAACACTCAAGCGACGCATTTTATTGTATTTTTTGATACTTTTCGACAGCCAGACCGATTAAACATCAGTTTAAACAGGGGTTTTCTCTTCAAAATAGAGAGTTTCGTAGCGAAAGGCCTTTAAATCATCATTCCAATAGTCAGTAGTAAAGCCAGCTTTAAGCTTTAAATGCTCGATAAATCCAGTTTTATCTGACACCAAATCCCAAACCGAAGGTAAAAAGGTGGCTAGCCGCCCCCGAGACTGGATGATTAAACCGTCAACATGGGGCCTTAGCTGCTCAAGCAAATCATCCTGTTTTTTAAACTGAAGCTCTTCTTGGGGCGAGATTATCGAAATAGCAATATGCAACAGAGGAATGTCATCAGCGGCTATTTCGGGGAATCGGGAGTCGTAAAAAGCAGCCGTATAGGCATGCTCAATCACATCCGACAATAATGATTGAGATGCCGTTACTGAGCCTACGCAACCACGTAACTGGTAAACGTTATGGATATCAGCCTCTTTCAAAGTGACAAAAGTACTGACAATTTGTTGCAGTTCAGGTTGAACAATCAATGATTTATCGATAGGCAAAAGGGATCGGTTTTGGCATCCATAAATAATGCATTTTCTGGCGACCGCCAACAACATCTGCTGCTGTTCTTTACCTAAATGAGGTTTCACCATTTCCGACACCTGGATAAATGGCAAAAGCGCCATAGCCCACGACCCGTTGTTTATCTCCCGCTGTATCACCGGAATTACGGTAGTCGAGTAACTCAATACTGAAATCACGGGCACAAATAAATTTCAATAGACCATTAACCCCTTTATACCCACAGGCCTGCTCTGCACTCAATTGTTTTTTCTGTAATACCCGCTCACAGCTGGTCTTATCAATACATTGTGCGTCACGGTACGAATGAAAATGGCTAAGGTCACTGCTGACGACAACTAACGTTTCACCATCCCCCCATAGAGCATCCAAACACCGTGCGATATCCCCAGCAGAGCAATCCCCAGTCGCCAGGGGAATAAGTTTAAATGGATTTAATACTTTCTGTAAAAAGGGGAGCTGTACTTCCAGACTGTGTTCCCAGTGGTGGGCGTCATCGAGTTCAATTATAAGATGTAGTTTTTTAAGCGATGCAATCGTAGCACGATCGATATTAATAGCACCCAGCGGGGTCTCAAATTGTCTAGCGCTGCTTGTGGCAATACCACAAAAAGCCAAGTGATGAGAAAGCCCCAACAGAATAACTTTACAAATATTTTCTCCGTGACGTTTGAGCGTTCGATAAGCGATGCCCGCCGTTTGCCCAGAATAGATATAGCCTGCATGCGGCACAATCAAGGCCTTGGGCCGTGTTGTCGTGCCACCGGTGTGCAAGTCCGGCGTCTGTAACAACAGCTCCAACTGCCGGTTTAGCGTTTCTGGGTCTGCTGGGTAAAAACTACCAGCCACCACTGCAGGTCGAGCGAGCATAGTTGCCTCCCACACTGTCTATAGTTTAGTAGAAAGGCTGGATGAATGAGGGTTAAATCGATGAGCGCGCGACAGTTTTTAAGATCCCAACAACACACCATAAAGACCGACTACTGGCACAAGCTGGAAGATGACCGGATTCAATGCGACCTCTGTCCTCGCGCCTGTAAACTTCACGAAGGCCAGCGCGGCCTATGTTTTATCCGCGGCAGGGAGTCGAATCAAATCCTACTGTATAGCTACGGAAAATCCAGCGGATTTTGTATCGACCCTATCGAAAAAAAACCGCTGAATCATTTTCTTCCCGGCACCCCCACCTTATCATTCGGCACCGCAGGATGTAATTTGGCCTGTAAATTTTGCCAAAACTGGGATATGAGTAAATCTAGGGAAATGGATACCCTATCGTCCTTGGCCATGCCCGAACAGTTGGCAAAAATAGCCATGAAAACAGATTGCCACTCTGTCTCTTTTACTTACAATGACCCGGTAATTTTTCTGGAGTACGCCATTGATACAGCTCAGGCTTGCCACGAAAAGAATATACGTGCCGTTGCCGTTAGCGCAGGCTACTTAGAGAAAAAACCGCGGGAATCCTTCTTCCGTCATATGGATGCCGTCAATATCGATCTCAAAGCATTTTCTCCCGAATTCTATCAAAAACTTTGCGGAGCTGAACTGGAAAATGTGCTCGAAACTCTTTGCTATATAAAACATCAAACCGATGCTTGGCTTGAAATCACCACGCTCTTAATTCCGAACGAAAACGACAGTGACGCAGAACTTCACCGCGAAAATGAATGGATAATCGAAAACCTCGGCCCCGATGTCCCCCTGCACTTTACCGCCTTCCATCCCGATTGGAAAATGCAAGACAAAGCACCCACACCGATAGCGACCCTGACACGTGCTCGCAGAATCGCAACAGGCGTCGGTTTGAACTACGTTTACACAGGCAATGTGCACGACCCTTACGGCAGCAGCACCTACTGTCCACACTGTAAAAAATTGCTCATTGAGCGCGACTGGTATGAACTAGGCGAGTGGAATATCCAGACAACAAGGGCAAGCACCACGGGCCAATGCGCTTATTGTGGCCAGGTTATCGCGGGAGTATTTGAAACCACACCGGGAAACTGGGGGACGAAACAGCAATTGATTCGTCCTGAAAATTGTTTTTAGTACTCTCATTGCGCACGGCGGGAGAATAGAGGGAATAAAAGATAACGACCTGAAAAACGTGTTGTCGTATGACTATTGCGCCAACCACCAAAACGGTGGGTCTTTTTAATTGTGCCGTTAAGTGGACGACAGAGCTACTGAAGATAAAAAAGCGCTTTCCAGGGAAAGCGCAAAGGTACTACTGACATAAAATTTCTACATCCATTACTTCTCCATCTCAAAACGAACGCGACGCATCATTCCCTCGAACCTTACCGGCTTATCTTCGTACATTTTTGGCTGGAAGCGCCACTTTGCTACGGCTTTCATTGCTGCCTTTTCGAAAATGCCTTCGGGTTCAGCTGCTGCCACCCTAATGTTATCGGTACCACCGTATTCCGTTACATCGAACATAATATCTACATAGCCTTCTATTCCCCTGGTAAGCGCAGTGCTGGGATATCGAGCGGTAGCTAAGTACTGTGCAATAGGGATATTGGCGAACATAGATACCTGTAACTTACCTTGTGGTTTAACACTAAAGTTGCTGCGCGGAAGGTTTGTTTTAATCCCTGGAGTCACACTGGGAATCTCCTCCGGAAGTTCAGGCTTATCCATAGGCTCCTGAGGTTTTCTGGCCATTTCCTCCCTGCGCGTTTCAATTACCGTTGGCTCCCAATATATATTATCGATAATATGTGGAGCCTCTTCTTCAAGTTCGACATCTGCCATTGCGATAAGTCTCTCCATAAAAATTAATAGGCAAAAAGTGATAATCGCGGCGAGTGGCAGCACCTGCAACCAGCGACCAAGGCTTGATTCAGCAACCTCTGTTGCCATAAAAACTGACGGGGTATTGTTGATAAGGTTCTTACTCATGGACGTTCTCCTCTATTGAGCCAATGTAACGTCAGTAGTGCTTATTTTTATATCGTAAATACAAATGTTTCTGAGACATTTTTTGTAATAACGGGTACGCCATCGATAGTCAAAGGCATAAATTTAAATTCTTTAACCGCGTTAAGTACACTTCTATTAAAAACTTTCCCGGGCTCTGCCTTGATAACAACTGGATTAACAACTTGGCCGCTCTCGTTTACATCAAACCGCACGACAACCTTGCCCGTAATATTTCGCTGCAATGCAAACCTGGGATATTGCGGCGTAATTGTTTTCAACGGAATATAGCCGTTTACCGCTACGCTGGGAGCCGATATCGCAAATGCATTTCTTTGTTTTTTTGAAAGATCAATTGTGTGCGCTCTGGGGGGGGCGACAGAAATAACCATTTCTTCTTCCGGGCGAATATATTGTGGTCTTGGCGCCCCAAGCCATTCTTTTTTTGATTTATCTGAAGCCAGCTGATTTCGACTGTCCTCTTGTTTGGCTTCGCTCGCCTGCACGCGGGAATCACCCAATTGCTGTTGCTGTATATACCAGCGAACACGGCTTTTACTGTCAGCAATCGGCGATTTTTCTGGCACTTCCAGCAACGGAACATGACTGGGCAAAGGGTAAACGCCCAATTCCCACAAGGTGTCGAACTGCTTATTTGTAACGATTTTTGTTGTCGCTATCGGTGACAAACCCAATAACGCCATTAAACCTATTGCCAGGCTCTGCTTGTAGCTTGGTCTGTTTTTACTGCGACAGGGATCCAGCACCAAATTAATACGTGCATAAAGCTCTGAATTGCGCAGATAGCTTAAGGTAAAACCAAAGTGTTTCTGATCGCTTGATAGGTTCAGCAGATCATCTGCATATTCACCTCTGCAGTCGAGCAACTGCACGACCCTATCGTCACAGGCTATTTCCGCATACCAGTTAATCTTTCGGCTCAAAAGCCAAACCAACGGAATAGGCCAGAAAACCATACAGGCTATTCGTGTAATGATTTTTGTGAGCCAGTCATTACGTTCAATATGCGCATACTCATGGGCTAGCACTCGCTTTAATCTCGCAACCGGCCAACGATTAAATGCTTCCGGGAGTACTATCGCGGGCTGCTGATATTTCCAAACGAGCGGTGTCTGAATCTCATTGCTAATAACAATTTGAAGGCGCTTATTACCATTAATATCGAAAAGTGCATTCAGCTCCTGCTCTATGGGCCCTAATACTTTAGCCTCCTGTGCATCGGCCTCTCGACTGCTAACAGTCAACGCTTGTGCGTCTTTAATCGACCATAGGGTAAAACTACTCACCCAGCAAAAAACGAGTATATAAATAGCAATAAGACCATAGAAAACACAATTGTCGAACCCACCAACATTGGGCGAGAACGTAATCCTAGTATGGCTAGCCAACCACTGGGGCAATATTTCTAAGGTCCAGGTTGGCATAACAGGTAGTAACGCAATTAGGATTGCCATTGCGCCCAGAACCAAAGATAAAATCCGGTGACTCAATGCGGCAGAACGAAAGTTAGCTCGACGCAGAAACAGCAGCACGAAGGTAAACCCGATCATAGGTTTTAGCCAGTAGTCGCTGAAAATATGCATCAAGTCCACGGAAATCATTACTTGTCTCCGTCCTTTTTTAGCGCTTTTATACGCGCAATATTGCGTTCCAACTCTTCTATTTCCCGCGCTGAGATATCGTCCCCGTCCAGATCCAAAAGTGCATTCATAGCTTTCGCTTTGGAGCCTTTAAAAAACGTCTTAACTATTCTTTCTATCGCCGACTGGCTGGCTTTTTTCTGGGCAACGGTAGGGAAGTAAATATACTTGGCGCCTTCCTGACGAAAGCTAACCAACTCTTTTTCTACCAAACGGGCAATCAAAGCACGTACGGCGGAGTATCCAGGCGGGTTGGGGATTTTTCCTTGCACATCGTGAGCAGAGGCTTCGCCGCACTCATAGAGCGCATCCATAATCTGGCGTTCCCGACGGCTGAGGTTAAGGTGTGAGAGGGGTGGCATCGTTGCTCCTGTGTTAACTTGGCTGCACCTGCTAAATATTTAGCATCATGCTAGAAAAGTAGCACACCTCGAACGCAAGAACAACAACATAGTGCTATAAATTTAGCATTAACTGCCTCCCTTTCCCCTACAGTAATGCGCCGAACAATAAGCGAACACAAAAAAGCCCGCTAAATAGCGGGCTCTATGGCGGGAAATGTGAACCCCTATTCCAAAGGCTCCAATTTCAGCTCTACACGCCGGTTTTGCTGGCGCCCACTGGCAGATGAATTTGATTCAACAGGGTATCGTGGGCCATAGCCGTAGGCGTGAACGCGGCCACCGGCAACATCTCTCTGAATCAAATACTGGCGAACGCTGTCTGCGCGCTGCTCACTAAGGGTCTGATTCAACGCCATTGATCCGGTGGAATCAGTATGGCCAGACACCTTAATGGAGGTTTCCTTGAACTCGGCCAGTACTTTTGCCACAGAGTTCAACACCGAATAAAATTCCGACTTGATCTCATATCGCGAGGTCTCGAAGGTAATATTGCCGGGCATTACCAAGTGAATGGTATTACCTTCACGACGAACCTGTACGCCACTACCCTGCAGCTCTTCACGCAGTTTGGTTTCCTGACGATCCATGTAATAACCAATACCACCGCCAGCGGCAGCACCGGCGACGGCACCCGTAAGAATACCCTTGTCACGATCTTTCTTGCTGGAAGTTGCAGCCCCTATAACCGCGCCAGCAATGGCGCCTATACCGGCGCCCGCAGCCGCCTTACTGGTTTTTTGTTCACCCGTGTAAGGATCTATTGTTGTGCATCCGTAGGTAAACATTAGCATGCTAATAATGATGAGCCGTTTCATACAATCTCCAAGGCTATAACGTGTTAATAGTTTAATATGTCTATAAAGTGCCTACTATCTTAGTCAGCACCCATGAAAGAGTTAATTTTATGACAATCAAATCATTCTATCTGCGTCGACTGTCACCTATTTTTTTAATTGGCTATTTAAGTTCCTGTAGTCAGTACGAGTTCAGTATAAACGAGCGAACCCTCTACGACCCGCTTGAATTTCAACGAAGTGTTCAATTTGCCGATACCGCCTTACAGTCATGCGTAAAAACGAATCTGGCGGAGAAGAATATTACTTCTGCAGACCAGTTAAAACGCCTGCAGTGTGGGCCCGGAAAAATAAGCTCCCTCGCCGGCCTGGAGATATTCGATCAACTACAGCAATTGGGTTTAAGCGACAACGCCATTAGCAATATCGAGACGCTTTCACTCCTTCCCCGCCTTACGCACATAAACCTAGCCAACAACCACATTATCGATACTCAACCTTTATCCAAGCTGAACAAACTGCAATACCTAAACCTGAAAGGCAACGTAGCGTTAAAGTGCGCCAGTATTTCACATCAAACACCAAAAAATGATCTGGAAGTGATTCCTCCAAACCATTGTCTGCAAGCGAGTCATTAAAAGGTGGAAAGAGGCGCTAGATTATGCGCCTGTAAACATAAGGCCGACGGTATTGCGAGCAGTGTGCATAACTCTCATGGCTACGGGCTCCTCATTAATAGGGCCCATGACCTTGCGGAATTTTACGGATACCACGGTACCAACCGGTGGTGTTGGGTGGTTCTCTATGGTGACCTGTGCTCCGCCATCTGAAATATCTCGAGCGAAGCCGATGATGGAACCAAACGCCGGGTGAATGATTTCAACACGAATAGACGTTGCCTTGCGCTCATACTTGCGTCTTTCGTCCACTAAGGCTCTCCTTTCTATACATTTATCGTTGTCACTAAGCTTAGTTCATGACAAGAGGATTAACAGGTTCATGAAAAAATTGTATGTTTGTTTATCCACAAAACCTGTGGATAACTCTGTGAGCAATCTCTTTACATCTACCGCTATTTACCATTACTTCTGGCCAGCTAGCTGTTTGACGGCTATTTAACCAATTTGAAATATTAGTTATTTATCAACGAGTTACGCTATTTTATCAGCGCACGCATCAAAAAAACTAGAATTTTTCCACTCAGTGTGACTTTTTGTAACGTCATGTGGAAAAAGTATTTGACACCCATGTTTTGTAGTGCGAGAGGGAAGTAGTTACTTACTTCGGTAACACCTATTTTTTGTGTAGCGCTGTCTATTTGATACAACACAAATAATCAAGCGCCAAACCGGACATTTTACCAATAACAAAGAGATTTCCAGCCTAAGTTGTTACTGGATAGTTACAGGTCAGTAACACTTTTAACCAGTTGTTAACACAAACCAACCCATCGTCTGCTGCTGGCTGGCAAAAGTGATTTTCGGACCTGAAAGACTTTGTGTAAAAACCTCCTGCACAACAGCCAAACTGTTGTTTTTTTCACTGATATGACCAATCACCAGCTGCTGCAACTTTGGCAGTAGCGCCAATTCCAAAAAGCTGTAGGCCTGAGCATTACTCAAGTGTCCCCAATCACCACCAACACGACGTTTTAACGACGGAGGATAAGGGCCAACAGCAAGCATTTGAGGGTCGTGATTAGCCTCAAGAATTAAACCATCGCAATGACTGTAGGCCTGCAGCACGTGTGGCGTGATACAGCCCAAGTCGGTAAGAACGCCGAACTTCAAACGCTGGTGTGTAAAAAAAAACTGTGCAGGCTCCCTGGCGTCGTGCGGCACCGCAATGGGAGTAATGTCAATATCACCCAGGGTAAACGGCTTATAGCCCTGAATAAGTTGTAGATTGGGTAGCTCACCATAATCCCGCCCCAGGTGGGTCCCTAGGGTCATATATACAGGTGTACGGTGTTTACGAGCGAGCGCACCTATGCCTTTACAGTGGTCAGAGTGTTCATGGGTGACCAAGACGGCATCCAGCTCTGAAGGGCTTAAACCTAAGTTGGCGAGGCGGGAGCCAAGCTCTCGCAACGCAAAGCCACAATCGAGCAATAGTGTCGTTTTATCACTGCGGATAACGGTCGCATTGCCCTTGCTGCCGCTGCCAAGGGACGCAAATTGCAGGCTCAATAGGACCCCAATTTAAATCAGGTTTTTTCGTAGCAAACGAAGAAAATCTTTGGCTTTGCCATCAGGAAGACGGTTACCGTAAAAATCGCGGATATTCACTAGTATTTCAGCGCCATTGGGCGAAACAACCAGTAAGTAACCCTGAGCCTGAGCGAGTTTCAGACCACTAAAAGCTGCGCCGGTTACACCATTAAATCGCTGCATCACATCGGTACTGTTATCTAAATTCGCTAGCAGTTCTGCCATTTTGTGGGGAGCGGTGTCTGGTAGCCCTTTTTTCTTACTCCAGAAAGCAAGCTTACTGAAGAAACCTTCCCCATCTTCATCATAGGGGGCATAGCCAACGTAAAGGAGACCCAAGTCCGAATCAGCTTCCCAGGTTTTAAAACCCTCTTTTTTAGCCGAGTGGGAAATGGTCGCCCAGGCGCGACTGTTTGGCAGGCGGATTGAAAGTGTTGGCTCGTTATGATCCCGGGTAAAGCCCGCTTTGAGATCTCCACCCACATTCTGCCCTAACAGAGAGGCCGACGAATTATCAACCGATTCAGCCAAAGTCTTCGCGAGTTCACCCAGTAACCAGGATTCACGCTCGGTATCATCTGAAGTTTTAGGCCAAGGTTGATTTGGGTTATTCGCAGCCTCTTCACGCGAGCGCTGCATATGAAGGACATGTATTTCTGACGTCTCTGGATGAATACCCTTGGATAGATGGATTTGGAAACGTACAGCATTCACCTCATCGTTAGTGAATTTCATCCAGTTAGTTTCAATAATACCTGCCGTAGCATTGCTGCGAGCGATATCGAGATCGAACTGTGACAAGAAATACTGGGTGCGGGGCCAGACCTGGGCAGTTGAAGCGTTCAGGTAAATCCAACGCTCGTCACCCAGCTTCTGGATTTTAACGCCAATCTCGCCCTTATCTCCCAAAGGAAGCGGACGTGGCACTTTGTACTCGGCAATATTCACCGGATCACCGAACTCATCGACAGCATTCACATCGGGAACTGGGTACATAGGTTCCGAGAGAACACTTTGAATACCCTCAGGCAGCGCTAGCCCTTTGATGGGAGCGGCGGCGAGGTAATCATTTCCGCGGCCACGAAAAACCCCGTGCTTCCCAAAAAAAGTGCTGCAACCACAAAGCCATACAAGCGACAGTATTAAGCCCGAGCGAAACAGTGTTGAAGCGATAAAACGTTGGTTAAACATCATATTATTATTTACTTATATAACTCTTTCTACAGTGAAACGTCAGCTGCCAACATGGCAGATTCCAGCGTTGAGCGATACGATTCTGCGAGTGGCGTAAGCGGCAAGCGAATCGCCTCACTCATCATTCCCATACGTGCCATTGCCCACTTAACAGGGATGGGGTTAGCTTCCAAAAATAGCGCGCTATGCAGTGGCCGCATACGCTCGTCAATTTTGCGAGCCTCTTCGACCTTATCTTCCAGCAGCAGTTCACACATTTTTGCGGTTAAGTGCGGAACAACATTCGCCGTTACCGAAATTTCTCCACAACCACCCAAACGCATAAAATCTAGAGCAGTACCATCATCACCGGAAAAGAAGAGAAAATCGTCGGGCACTACGGCCTGCAACTGCTGCAACCTATCCAAGCTACCAGTGGCTTCCTTTATACCAATAATATTGTCGACCGCGGCCAACCGGGCAACAGTTTCGGGCAGCATATCCACAGCGGTGCGGCCCGGTACGTTGTACAGTAATTGGGGGATGGCGACACTTTCGGCAATCAATTTATGGTGTAGATACAAACCTTCCTGGGAGGGTTTGTTGTAGTAAGGCGTTACCAGCAGACAGGCGTCAGCGTTCGCTTCCTTGGCCGCCAAGGTCAACTCCAAAGCTTCAGAAGTAGAATTCGCGCCAGTTCCCGCTATTACCGGAATTCGGCCATTGACCTGATCTGCGACCTTGCGAATCACTTCGGCGTGCTCTTGCATATTTAGAGTGGCGCTCTCGCCAGTCGTACCCACGGCCACAATACCGTGAGTTCCCTGCTCTATATGCCACTCCACAAGCTTATGCAGGGCATCCCAATCGAGCGAGTTATCCGCTTTCATCGGGGTCACAAGTGCGACCATGCTGCCTCTAAACATAAGATTTCTCCACAAATTGAAGGGTGATAATTACGAGGGCGTCAATGGTACTGGCGCAAGCGATTACACTCAACCATTAACGCCGCTAATCTTGGCAAATTAGGGGGATGGATTGGGGTAACGCTCGTGAATCGCCTCAATTCCGGCAAGAACCTCTTCACCCAGCTCCAAATCCACACTTTCTATATTGCTCTTCAGCTGCTCGAGGCTGGTTGCACCGATAATATTCCCGGCTACAAAATCACGACTATTCACATAGGCCAACGCCATCTGAGCCGGATCGAGTCCGTGCGCCTTCGCTAGGTTCACATATGCCTCAATTGCCTCTTCCACATTCACTTTTCCGTATCGGGTGAAGCGATCATACAAAGTGAGACGAGCACCCTGCGGCTGCTGGCCATGCAGATATTTTCCCGAGAGCACGCCAAAGGCCAGTGGAGAATAGGCTAATAGGTTCACCTGTTCACGCATGGAAAACTCAGAGCATCCCACTTCAAAGGTGCGATTCAACAGATTGTAGGGGTTTTGAATACTGACAATTTTCGACCAGCCTTTTTGCTCGGCCAAACGCAGATATTCAAACAATCCCCAGGGTGTCTCGTTGGAAACACCAATATGGCGAACCTTGCCCTGCTCCACCAGCTCATGCATCGCCGACAAGGTCTCTTCTATAGCTATACCATCGTCACCACCGTGGCTGTAACCCAGCTTGCCGAAAAAATTAGTTTGCCGCTCGGGCCAGTGAACCTGATAAAGGTCGAGGTAGTCAGTCTGCAAACGCTTGAGCGATCCCTCCACCGCCTGGAAAATATGCTCGCGAGACAGGCGGGCACCGTTTCGAATATGACCCACTCCACCATTTCGCTCGCTACGCCCTGTTACCTTAGAAGCGATCACCAGATGCTCGCGCTGTCCGCGACTGGCCAACCAGCTGCCCATGACCTCTTCCGAGCGACCGTAGGTTTCCGGGCGCGGCGGTACGGAGTACATTTCTGCCACATCGAAAAAATTTATGCCCCTATCGACGGCCATATCCATTTGAGCAAAGCCGTCTTCCTGAGTGTTTTGCTCTCCCCAGGTCATGCTGCCCAAACAGATCAAGCTAACATCGAGATCCGTACTGCCCAATTTGCGAAATTTCATTATCGATACCTCCAATGATGGGGACGACTCCCCAACCTATACCATTAATCGACCAGTGATAACTCTACCAATGGGCTAACGTCTTCTTCATAATCCACACCCTCGATATTAAAACCGAACAGCTGTAGGAACTCAGACTGATAGCCTTTAAAGTCGGTGAGATCGAACAAGTTGCTCTCCGTTACCGCAGGCCAGATTTCTTCTACTTTGCTTTGAACCTCTGGAGACAATTCCAGCTCGTCGACACGCAGGCGGTTTACTTCGTCAACGCGCGGGCTATCAGTATAAAGACACTCGGCAAACAAACGATAAAGCTGCTCGATACAGCCCTCGTGCGTGCCACCGTCTTTCATAACTTTAAACAGAATGGAGAGGTATAGCGGCATAATGGGGATCGCCGAGCTGGCTTGGGTAACAACCGCTTTTAGTACGGCGACATTGGCGCTGCCGCCCAGGGGCGCGAGAGAGCTGGTAATCGCCGTTGCGGCGCGATCCAAATCCTCTTTCGCTCGACCAATAGTCGCGTGACCATAAATTGGCCAGGTTAGCTTTTCCCCCAGATAGGTATAGGCAACCGTCTTACAGCCTTCGGCCAACACGTTGGCTTCATTCAGCGCCGCCATCCACAATTCCCAATCAGCCCCACCCATAACCTTAACGGTACTGGCTATCTCGTCCTCGCTGGCAGCCTCAATAGAGGTTTCGGAAATTTTCAGGGTGTCGGTGTTCAAACCTTTGGAAGTGTAAGCTTTACCTACAGGCTTGAGCACGGAAGAATAGACCTCCCCGGTATCGGGATCCTGTCTGCGAGGGGACGCCAGACTGTACACCACCAAGTCAATTTTCCCCATATCTGCTTTAATCACGTCTATCGCTTTCTGCTTGGCGTCGTGAGAGAAGGCGTCGCCATTCAAGCTCTTAGCCCAAACACCAGCTTCTTCTGCTGCCGCATGGAAAGCCGCCGTATTGTAGTACCCTGCCGTTCCGGTTTTACGCTCCGTTGGGGGCTTTTCGAAAAACAGGCCCAAAGTATTAGCCCCGCAGCCAAAAGCCGCTGCAATACGAGAAGCCAACCCATAGCCGGTCGATGCGCCAATAACCAATACATTTTTAGGGCCGCTTTCGATAGCCGGTTGCGCTTTAATGTGAGCGATCTGCGCCTGCACACTGGCAGCACACCCCTTGGGATGAGCGTTGATACAGATAAATCCACGAACTTTTGGTTTGATAATCATGCGAATGTCCTGAGGCTATTGTTCTTAGAGCGAGCAGCCGTCCCTTAATAAGGTATACTGGCGCCTTTGTAGCCGCGCATTATACCGCCTAGCGCGCAGAGGAACAGTAGCTCATCGCGCCCAAGTGTAACCCTAGCCACAACTCATATTTTTCCTTTGCTCTTTTTTTAATCGAAACTGAATATTGTACCGTCACATGGCCACAAGTAACCTGGGGAAATACTTACAGCAATACAGTGAAACTGAAGTGACACATCTCGACACCTTTCCCGAGAAAGCCTTCGAATACTGTATTGTTATCCCCGCCCGAGATGAAAGTACAGAATGGCTGCAACGCTTTATTTCAGCCTTTGATCAAAGCCAGCACAATATATTATTAATCCTGGTAATTAATCGCCCAGAGACCCAAACCGACAACACAAGCAATAACGAACTGGCAAGAAAAGCACGAGCGATCTTCGCGACAAATCACTGGCAAAAAGCAAACCTCTATTTCGGCTCCAGCCACAACTGTCACCTTCTGTTAGTTGATCGTTTTAGCTCTCAACCCATCCCCACAAAGCAAGGAGTGGGCCTTGCGAGAAAAATTGGTTGCGATCTCGCCTGCGAGCTATATCGAAAACAACGTTTAAATAGCAGTTGGATTTTTTCCTCCGATGCCGACGCGCATTTACCCGACGATTATTTTCTAGCGGCTAAACACTATTTCACACATACGGCCAGCGCCCTGGTGTTCGACTTCCACCATAAAAGTGATCAGCAAAACCCCCACGCTTCGGACACATGCTTACAAGCCACCCTGCTCTACGAACGGTCTCTAAAATATTTTCGCAAGGGTTTGAGCTTTGCCGAATCCCCCTATGCGTTCTATACCCTGGGCAGCACGCTGGCAGTTTCTATTCACCACTATGTTCAGTCACGCGGTTTTCCCAAGCGTGCAGGCGGTGAAGATTTTTACTTATTGAACAAGCTTGCAAAACTCGGGGATGTTGTTTTTGCCAAAACTATTTGCGTTGAGATTTCTGCCCGACAATCCCAACGGGTCCCTTTTGGAACGGGACCAGCAGTAGAAAAAATTCTGCAGTTGGAAAAACCGTCCGAAGACTACCACTACTATAACGCCGGTATTTTTGTAGAGCTTAGACGTTGGCTGCAGTCAATCGATACGCTATGGCAGGCGCTTCAGACAGGGGCCGCCCCGCTGGAAGCGTTACCGGAAAATATTCGCAAGACCGTTACAGTATTAGGCTCAGAGAAATTCTTGACCCACGCAAGATCCCACTGCAAATCATTACACGCTTTTCGCACCCAATTCCATCAATGGTTCGATGCTTTCTTAACGCTGAAATTCATCCACCACCTCCAACAAAATGGTTTCCCGCCTCAACCGTTACATAAAGCGATTAACCAATTAAGTAGCCAAATTAATGATTGATATTGCCGAACACGCTTTACTCCTTGTTGTTGCCCTTATTTCCAATATGGTTTCCGCGATGGCGGGCGGCGGTGCAGGCCTATTACAGCTACCCGCACTCATTTTTCTGGGGCTGCCTTTTTCTATGGCCCTGGCCACACATAAAATCGCCACCGTAGCGCTTGGCGCAGGAGCTACTCTTAAGCACGCCCGCGAGCACAATACACGGCTGCCATTTGCACTGTTAATGCTGGGAGCCGGTATTCCCGGTGTTATTATCGGAGCCAACATTATTTTAAGTATCCCCGAAAATATGGCAAAAATCGCTCTGGGTATTCTTACAATTGGCCTGGGTACATATTCTTTCTTTAAGAAACAACTCGGCCAAAACTACCTGCCCCGTCATCGCAACCTTAAAGGTTATCTTGCCGGCGGCCTTGGTTTATTTGTACTGGGGTTTTTTAATGGTTCACTTACTTCTGGCACAGGCCTTTTTGTAACAATGTGGTTAATCGCCTGGTTTGGCTACGACTATAAGCGAGCCACCGCCTACACCATGATTCTTGTCGGCTTATTCTGGAATGGCACCGGCGCATTGACACTGGCCCTATTAACACCCGTCAGATGGGAATGGCTGCCCATGCTATTGCTAGGATCTCTGCTGGGGGGGTACGGCGGCGCCCATATTGCGGTTAAATATGGCAACCCGCTGATCAAGCGGGTTTTTGAAGCTGTCACTATAATGGTCGGCCTCTCTCTTATTGCGAGCACACAATAATGAAAAAACGGTTTGCTTTGGATCCGCGCAATATATTTATTGCTCTCGACGAGATCGATCAACAAAAACCCTCCTACACCCTTAACCGGCACGATACGCTAAGACGTGTTTTCTGGACCTTAGCCTGCGTCTGCATCAGCCTGCTAACGATCCACTACCTGAAATTTTTTTCCTCCTTTCAAGCATTTTTATACCTGCTTGCGGAATGGCAGGACAAACCTCGCAACTACTGGTCAAGCCAACTCCAGCGTAGCGACTATATGCAACTGGCCTCCTACAGCTGGTGGACCTTCTGGCACCTTATCGGCTATATCGCCATTCCCTTCTTGATTATTCGTTATAAACTAAAAACCAGCTTTACCCAAATGGGTTGGCGCTTTAACGAAACAGCAAAGCACTGGAAGGGCTATTTACTCTTGCTCAGTCCCATTCTGCTGTTTGTGTTGCTGGTGAGCTTCCGCACAGATTTTGTTCAGCATTACCCATTTTATAAACAAGCGGGAAGAAGTTGGTTCGATTTTATTGCCTGGGAAGCGCTATACCTCACCCAGTTTATTTGCCTTGAATTCTTTTTCCGCGGGTTTATCATTCAATCACTACGGCCCGCAATAGGCGCCAACGCCATATGGGTGATGTGCGTACCCTATTTGATGATTCACCTCCCAAAGCTTTGGCTGGAAGCTAGCGGCGCGATACTGTTCGGCTTGTTTCTAGGGATATTGGCCCTGCGATCTCGGTCCATTTGGGGCGGTTTTTTTGTTCATGCGGGCGTTGCGGTCAGTATGGATATTGCTTCCCTCCTGCAGCAGGGCAAGATACCATCGCAGCTCTGGCCTTGACGGGACATTAACCGAGCTGAAGATAAGCTACGCGCCAAATTCGAACGAGGAATCACTCACATGAACAAACAGAACTGCGGTCGCCTGTCTATCTCTGCAATTTTTCTCTTTTTAGTCGCGCTTCCTTTCACCGCTCTGGCGAAAACACCGGTCGAACAGCACGGACAACTGGCTGTAATGGGAAATAAAATCGTAGGCAGCCACGGCAAACCCGTATCCCTTGCCGGCCCCAGCTTTTTCTGGAGCAATACCGGCTGGGGCGCAGAAAAATTTTATAATGCCGACGTCGTTCGCCACTTAAAGCAGGATTGGAAAGCAAGTGTTGTTCGCGCCGCGATTGGTGCTGAAGGCCCTGGTGGTTACAGCGAAGACCCAGAGGGCAACTACCAGCGAGCTAAAGCATTAATTGATGCGGCCATCGCAGAAGGTCTTTACGTCATCGTAGACTGGCACTCTCACCACGCCGAGACTCACACAGACGATGCCATTGTATTTTTTACCCGTATCGCGCAAGCCTATGGCGACACACCGAACGTTATTTACGAAATTTATAACGAACCCTTAAAAGCTGCTGACTGGGCGAAAACCATCAAGCCCTATGCTGAAACAGTAATCCCCGTTATTCGAAAAATAGATTCCGACAATTTAATTGTTGTGGGCACACAAGCATGGTCTCAGGATGTAGACGAAGCCTCTAAAAACCCTATTTTAGGCATTAACAACATTGTCTATACCTTGCATTTTTACGCAGGTACCCACAAAGAAGAACTACGAAAAAAAGCTGAAATAGCGCTTAACAACGGTGTTGCATTAATGGTTACCGAATGGGGTACCGTTAATGCCGATGGCGATGGTAAAGTAGCCAAAGAAAGTGTTGAACAATGGCTCACCTTTATGAAAAAGCACGACCTCAGCTTCTGCACTTGGTCTATGCACGATAAGGAAGAAGGTGCGTCCATACTTAAGCCCGGCGCGTCAGCCGACGGCAACTGGACAGATAGCGATTTAACTGAAAATGGACTTTACCTTAAACAAATCATTTCCAACTGGTAAGAGAATAATCCTATGAGCAGCTTGCAGGACCAATTGCTAAAAGCAGGATTGGTTAATGAGAAAAAAGCCAAACAGGCTAAAAAGGACAAGGCCAAAAAAAATAAGGTTGAGCGAAAATCATCTCAACCTACAGTGGACGAAACGAAAGAAAGAGCCAAGCAAGCTATGGCAGAAAAAGCAGAGCGCGACCGCCAGCTCAACGCAGAGCGCGATGCCGAAGCCCTACGCAAAGCCATATTGGCCCAGATTCGTCAGTTGATTACGCTTAATATTATTAGGCGTGAGGGCGATATTGCCTATAACTTTACTGATGGCAAACAGATTAAAAAAATCTACATCTCAGACAAGCTGCAAAACCAGCTGGCACGGGGCCAAATAGCGATTGTCAAACGGGATGAACGCTACGAACTGGTACCCGCTGCTGTTGCCGACAAAATCAGTCAGCGCGACGATAGCTTTATTATTTCGCTTGCTGAAAAATCTGCAGAAGTTACAGAGGAAGGTGACCCCTATGCGAATTATGAAATACCCGACGACTTAATGTGGTGAACAACAAACCAAGTCGCATTTTCCATTAAAGGCGACTTGGTTATTTCAAACTGCCTTCCACGTCTTTACGCTTTCTATCAACAGCTAACCAGAAAAAACACCACTACCGGAATCAGAACAAGTACGAGTACAGAAAGAGCTGCAAACATGATACAAGCCAAACAAGCAGCCCAGAGATTGCGAACTTGTCGATAGATCGAGTGTGGCACTAGGTGAACGGCATGCTCTGCTAAAGAAGAATCTGCAAGCATAGCCATCCTTCATGTAATAGCATTAGCCGTCATAACACATAAAGAGATTAAACCCATTTAATCCAGCCGTTTGCTGAACCGTAACGCTGCCACAAGCAACCCTAAAATACTAAAACCTACCAACCACAAAGAATCATAAATCAGCATCGGCAGCTCCGCTCCACGCAATATGATCGCGCGTATCATGCGCATAAAATGGGTTGCCGGTAGCACTTCTGCAATTCTTTGCGCGATAACTGGCATGGCTTCGTAGGGAAACATAAACCCACTCAAGAGGATAGATGGCAGCAATACAAATACTGTCATTTGCATAGCCTGCAACTGGGTTGTCGCAATGGTAGATATAATTAACCCCAAGGTAAGACTGGCGGCAATAAATAACAGGGTTGCACCATACACATGTGCGAGTGAACCGTTGATTGGTACAGCAAAAACCAAACGCCCCAATAACAAAATAATACTTACCTGAATAAGGCCAACAAAAATATAGGGTACTATTTTCCCTATCATTAACTCAATGGGCCGAATAGGTGTCGTAATCAGCAATTCCAGGTTCCCTCGCTCTCGCTCACGCACAATCGCCGTAGAGGTAAACAAGATCATCGTCATGGTCAAAATAACGGCCGTAAGCCCGGGCACAATATTAACGGCGGAACGACGGGTGGGGTTAAAGAATAAAGCCACCTCAAAACTGGGGTTGTGAGTGTTGCGTTTTAACTGTGGTTCGACTATCAATTGATCCAAAGACATTTGTCTTAATTGCAATACCGCAGAACTAACCATGGTATCGGAACCATCCACTAGCCACTGAGCCAAAATTTCCTGCTCGGCGATACGCTTATTCAGGTCGGAAGGAAACACCAAAGCCGCGCGAATTTCCCCTCGCACAATGGCCAGCTCGGCCAGCTTGGGCGTTTGATATCGGGCAGTAATATCGACCACCTGAGTCGCTATGACGGCCTGTTCAATAAAACGCGCGTCGCTATTGCCACTGAGATCGACCACCCCCACGGGAATATGGCGCACGTCGGTATTGATGGCATAACCGAATAACAACAGCTGCACCAATGGGATCATAATAATCATAACGAACGTTATTGTATCGCGGCGCAGCTGCATAAATTCTTTATGGATAACAGAAAAAACCCGCCTAAACGATATCATTACGACCGCCCCGAATGGGTAACCGTAACAAACACATCTTCAAGACTCGCATGCACCCGATTACAAACCAGGGGAGCGTCGACAAACTGAGCCTTTATGTAATCAAGCGGATTGTAAATTTCACCGTCAACCAGCACACGCAACCTTACGCCCTGCTGTGCCGCAGATTTAACACCGGGAAGCGCAAGCATTTTTGTTTTTAAATCTCGCAAATTTTCCGCTTCCACCTCCACAACATGCGCGCCCATACTCGCCATTAACGCTAGCGGCTCGCCTTCCGCGCAAAGCTTTCCCTCATCGAGAATCGCTAAACGATGGCAGCGTTCAGCTTCATCCATATAGTGCGTGGATACCAAAATCGTGGTTCCCTGATCACAGAGATCAAATAATTTCTCCCAGAAATCCCGGCGATTTTCCGGGTCGACCGCAGAGGTGGGCTCATCGAGAAAGAGTAAATCAGGCCAATGTAACGTTGCCGTTGCCAACGCCAAACGCTGACGCTGACCACCGCTCATACTGCCCGCGCGCCGTTGTCGTATATCGATCAGCGAATAGGTACACAGCAATTTTTCAATGCGATTTTTTAAAAAAACTTTCGGAAGAGAATATATCTGCCCCATAAAAAGTAAGTTTTCTTCTGCGCTTAAATCTTCGTAAAGTGAAAATTTTTGAGTCATATAGCCAATACGTAAACGTAGCGCCTCGGCTTGCTTCGGCACTTCCATACCTAACACTTCCGCTCTCCCCGCACTGGGCGACAACAGGCCGCAAAGCATGCGAATGGTGGTTGATTTACCACAACCATTGGGCCCCAGAAAACCGTATATAGAAGCTTTAGGCACAGCGAGATTGAGTTGATTGACGGCGACAAAATCACCGAACTTACGAGTAAGATTTTGAGTATGGATGGCTAGCGTATCAGTGCTCATGAAACAGAACTTCCGCCGGAACACCCAACGCAAGACCGTCCGAGCCGTCCAACTCCACTTCAGCCAAGTACACCAGCCGCGTGCGATCCCTTTCGTTAAGCGCATAGTAGGGTGTAAAAGCAGGTTCCGACGATATCCAACGCAACCTCCCCACAAAAGGCTTTTCTACACCGTCAACATTGACGCTCAGCTGATCTCCCACAGCAAGCTTTGCTCGCCAGGGCTCGGGTACATAAACACGAGCGTAGGCGTGCTCACCCACCAATAGTACCCCGACACGGCCACCCGCAAGCACTCGCTCTCCGGTGTTCCAGGTTAGGCTATCAAGATACCCATCGCGGGTCGCGACTATTTTTAATTCTTCTAACTGATACTGCTCCAGCTCAAGCTGAGCCTGAGTGGCATTGAAAGCCGCTTCAGCCTGATCCAGCTCTTCCTTACGTGTACCGTTAGTTAGCGCCAGCAGGTGTTTACTGGCGGCATCCAGCGCTGCTTCGGCAAAATCTCGCTGCGCTAAAGCCTGATCCACCGATACTTGAGCACTCAGGTTTTTTCTGCGCAGCTCCAATGTCCGTTGGTAGTTTTTTTCGGCTACGATCAGTGTCGCCTGTGCGCCGTTGACTTCGGCCGTTGCCGCATCAATATCCTCAACGCGGGCACCGTTTCGTAGAGCTTCCCAGTACGCTGCTGCCCGAACATTTTCTGCGCTTGCTTTTGAAACCCGCGCCTGCTGGCGACGATCATCCAGCTCAACCAAAAGCTGACCCCGCTCAACAAACTCCCCTTCTCGAATTGGTTGCGCGATGATAATTTCACTGGCGGTAGCTTTTAAGATAATGCGGTCGCGCTCAACGGTGCCCAACGCGCTTGAAGGCCGGTCACTTTCGCATGCAGACAGCAATGCAAATAACAAAAAATACACATGCTTCGCCGTTATTTTGTTCATAGCGATATTTATTTAAGTAATTTGGTTTGTAGTACTTTCGTGGAGTCACCTGTTAGCTGCTCGAAAATTGCCTTTAGATCTTTATCGCTCACTCTACGGTCTAGTGACATTAACCTTTGCACAAGGTCATCCAGCGAATAACGTTGATTACTGGATGTTCGAATCTCCCGGCTCAAGTCGGCAAAGAGTAAAACTGCCGCCGCCGTTACCGCTCCATTTGCGTACCCAACCCTCAAGGATTTAACGCCCTTCGTACGCAGCTTTAGCTCCTGAAGTATTTTTTTATGCCGCTTTTCATTCATACCACCGGAACGTAAAAGTAACTCGATGCCATAGTATTCCGCCAGCCCTTCTGCAATCCAATCATTGTTTTTCTGGCCGTGTATACCCGTCACCATATGCACTAGTTCATGCAGCAGGGTACTTGTGCCATTTTCACTAACAATAGGTCGATCAGCGTGTACGTATAGAGAATTCCCGGCAGATAAGCCGCCTCGCCAAAATGGATCATCGGCACCTACCACTAGAATACTTTTCGGCATGGTAATAAAAGCACGCTCGAATTGCGGCCATACCATTTGAGTAAAGGTAAGAATATCCATGCGTCGTAGTGATGAATTTAGAGGGGCACTAACCGAGATACGCGATAATTCTTTTTTTCCTGCTTCCAGATAAGCTCGCCTTGTTCCTATTTTCCCCGCGATCATCCAGCCTGTAGGTCGGTCGAAATTGCGCTGTGGATTCTGAATAACAAATTCGTTCTTATTTTTTATCCGTCGCCAACCTGTATTCACACTCCCCCAACCATTGGGCAAATCGAAAATAAGTCGAGCGTCGGAGGAGGCCCCCTTTTTAGCTCGCACTTTCGCCGGTGGAACCAGGTCATCGCCACGAAAAATTGCCCAATCACTCGTCATATAGGCGTCGTAGCTTTTCTGTCCGTTATTGTGACTGCGTAGCTGATTTATTTTACACCGGTAGTGCAAAACGGCCTTTTTACCCTCCGGCCGCCAAATAATCCTTTCTCCCTCACGCGTCAAAGAAGATTTGCTTTCAAAGTCGTCACATAAACTCTTGGCTAGATTGAAATTGATGTAGTTCACTAGCCCGCTATTACGAAGCGTCAGCGTGACATACGCTAACGACTCGTTTGGCGCAAACTGCACTCTGTATTCCACAGGATACAATCGCTCCGCTTGCGCAAAGCACACAGGAATAAAAAAAACGAGTAAAACACCCTTAATCAACGACATGTGCATACATTTAATTCCTAGCCATTTTGACCCATAAACTTAGTTGCTTATAACCGCCCTCTAGGACTACAAACTGACCATAAATGTCAGCATCTTTCACGCGCCACACCCTTTGACTGATCGCGCACCATAGGCGTGCCAACCACTCTTTTTTTGCCCTCTTAAAACACTCAGAACTGAGAGCAGAATCTCACAACTCCTACCTTATGTTCAATTAACAGACACTTTCGTCCAAATACATCACCAAAAAGGTGCGTCGGTATCCGATTCACACATTGGTCTACATCCTGCAAATAGCTAGCTCGCCACAACCGAGAATGATTTTCTTTTCTATTTTTTGCGGAGTTTATGATGCGATCTATTGTTCTTCTATTGCTGTTCTTTTGTGCGAACGAAACCATAGCCCTCACAATGGGTGATGCAATCAATACCGCAGGTCGACAGCGCATGCTGTCACAGCGTATTACCCAGTCCTTTATCCTTACCGGCATTCAGCCAGAGAACCAACGTTACCAGAAACAACTGCGAAAATGCGTATCAGAATTTCAAAGCAACCTAGATGCTCTGGCGAGCATGCCCGAAGGGGCGTCGCTAACACAAGACCTACTAACCGTTAGGCAATTATGGGCTGATTTTAAACCTGTCGCCCTCGGCCCCGTCTCAAAGGTAGCTGCCGCCGACTTATACAAACAGAGTTCACCTCTCCTGACTGCAGCCCACGCGTATGTTGGCAAGCTGGAAAAGCTCGCCAACACCTCCAGTGCCGAGCTGATCAACGTATCTGGCCGTCAACGTATGCTATCCCAACGTATTGCCAAAAATTATCTCGCCTACTACTGGCAACTGGATAACAACAGCCTGAAACACCTTTACTCCGACCTGGCGGAATACGAGCTGATGCTGAGTTATCTAAAAGAGAGTGATTTGAACACAGAGGATATCATGCGCAAGATTATGAAAACCGAAGGCCATTTACGCTATGCAGCTAAAGGTTTCGATGGTGACATGACATTAAAAGGCGACCGATTAATTTTTGTCATCACCGGTACCACAGACATTATGTTACGCAACATGGATGAGATCACACGCATGTACGCGACGTTGCTGGATACGCAAAATCAGATTGTCTCCCGGTAATAATACATAGCCTTGATTTGACAAAGGCAGGTTGTTGATTCAGGTGCTTCACTGTTAAGCTTTCGCCTTACCAGAACGATAAGAAAACCTGCCTATGTCCCGTCATATTGCCATCGTAGAAGACGAAGAAGCCATCGCTCAAAACTATTGCGACGCCCTCCGGCGGCACGGGTATACCGTATCCCACTACCGCAATCGGCCTGAAGCCACCGAGGCTTTCAGTACACGCCTGCCGGATCTCGCCATTATTGATGTCGGCCTGGAACATGAGATTGAGGGCGGCTTCGATTTATGCCGCGATCTACGCAGTCGTGCGCCTGAGCTGCCCATCATTTTCCTGACCGCACGCGACAGCGAATTCGATGTCGTTTCCGGCTTGCGACTGGGCGCTGACGACTACCTCACCAAAGATATTAGCCAGCCTCACATGCTTGCGCGAATCGTTGCTTTATTCCGGCGTATCGATGCGCTGCAACAGCCGGTTGCCCAGGAGAAAGAAATTGTGCGCGGCAAGCTCACACTCAACATGGATCGCATGGGTGTTCAATGGGAAGACCAACGTGTAGATTTAACCGTAACCGAACTGTGGATTGTCCACTCTCTAGCGCAGCACCCAGGGCACGTTAAAAACCGTCAGCAACTAATGGACGCTGCCAATGTCGTCCTGGATGACAACACCATCACCTCCCACATCAAGCGTATTCGCAAAAAATTTAGAGAGCTGGATAAACAATTCGACTGCATCCAGACCGCCTACGGTATGGGGTATCGCTGGCTTAGCGAAGCACCGGCAAAATAGGCCGGCAGGCACTTAATGAAACTGCGTAAACAACTACTGATTGTCAGCCTGATTACCCTCACACTACCCTGGGTGGGCTGCCAATATATTCAGGAAATGGAAAGCACTTTACGCAAAGGCCAAACCGATGCCCTGGCAGCCACCGCAAAAGCCGTAGCCGCGAGACTGGGAAGCGATCCAGACACCGTTCGCCGCTTAACCAGCTTCAACCCTCCTGCGGGCAGCACGCCCCTCTACGCCCACCAGCTAGACACCCCACCCATTCTTGATTCCTACGATGACGAATGGCTATCGTATTCACTGAGCAGACAAAGTCTGCTGAATAGCCGCGGGGAGGAAATGGCTCTACTACTGGTAGCGGTTACCGACAACACACCCTTCTTATACTTGCTTATCCAGGTAAAAGACGCGCAACGGCACTACTTCAACCCAACCCTTCAAAGCCCTTTAGCCAGCGACCACCTGCAATTACATTTAAAAAGAGGAGAGCAGCACGAGAGGCTCATTATTTACTCTTCTGGCTCTGGTGATTTGCATGCAGCCTGGCAACAGGAAAGCGGCAGCCTACAGATGGAGTACCAAGCTAGCGGTACCTCCTCCGAATGGCCACAGGGGTACCAGATGGAAATGCGCCTCCCGTTGAGCTGGGTTCGCCAAGGTATCGGTATCGATATTAACGATGCAAATACCATTAGGCCCAGCGCCAGTAATCTGGGCATCGACCACCAACTGCCTCCGCTGATCTCAAATTCACCGGATCTCTCCCGTGAACTGGAAATTTTTCAACGCAGTGGCGTGCAACTAAGCATTGCCACCCGCGGTCTCCGCCCGATCGCGCTCTCCGGCGACCTGCTCACACCAGAAAGCAGCCAACTGGAAACTCGGCACAACTTCCTCAATTGGTTTTACCGCGCAGCTCTAGGCAACCAGCGGCTGCCACAACTAGACAACCACCAGCGAACAGGCCGGCTCGACAGCAGTGAAGCTCGACAGGCTCTTGATACGGGCTTTAGCGATAACGCGCCCCCCTCCCATGGCTGGTATCAGCAGGGAAAGCAGAAGTTAGTCCGCGTCAGTCTTCCCATTTTTGATTTGGCCAGCAAAGAAAAAGGCCCTATTGGCATTATAGTGGCCGACCAAAGCGCAGACAGTCTTGCAACGCTCACGAGTTCGGCCTTCTACCGTTTGCTCTTTTATTCTCTGGTGGTCACCTTTGCGGCCAGTATTAGCCTCATACTCTACGCCTCCTGGCTGTCCCTGCGTATCCGCCGACTCAGCCACGCGGCCGCCAGTGCCATTACAGACAGCGGTAAAATCGCCGAGTCTTTCCCCATATTTAAAAGCCAGGACGAAATTGGCGACCTGTCCCGCAACTACGCACTGCTGCTGACCCGCCTGCGCGAATACACTAACTACCTGCGCTCACTCTCGAGCAAACTCTCTCACGAACTGCGTACACCGCTGGCGATAGTGAAATCCTCGCTGGAAAATCTTGAACACGAAGAGCTTACACCCAAAGCGAAAATCTATGCGGAGCGCGCCAAGGAAGGGACGACCCGGCTATCCAATATCCTTAACGCCATGAGCGCCGCCAGCCGAGTAGAGCAGGCCATTGGAGCTGCAGAACTGGAAACCATTCCCTGCGATGAGCTGCTGACCAACTTAAAGGAAGCCTATGGCGACGTGTACCAAAACGCCTCGTTCAACCTAAAAATTCGCCACGACGATGGCCCTCTAACCCTGCTCGGCTCGGGGGAGCTATTGGTACAGATGTTCGATAAACTGGTCGATAACGCCGCCGACTTCTGTCCGCAAGGAGGGCGAATCGAAATAGGGCTCTACCGCCACCACGATACCCTGGTGTTTACCGTTCACAATGAAGGTCCACCGCTGCCCAAGCACATGCACGGGCAGCTATTCGACTCCATGGTGTCCGTACGAGAAAAAAAGTCCAATAATACCGAGAACGGACAGCATCTGGGCCTAGGGCTCTATATTGTACGTCTGATTGCAGATTTTCATCGCGGAGAGGTACAGTGTTATAACGTTCCAGACAACAGTGGCGTTATCTTCGAAATTCGCCTACCTGCGGCTTGACATTGGCCTATAAACACGGATAATACCGCGTCCTTAAACCGCACCAGTAGCGGTACAACAATAGAATTTATTTTTTTCTTTAACAGATTTTACAGGAGCTAACCCGGTGGCAAATTCACCCCAAGCTAAGAAGCGCGCCCGTCAGAACGACAAGCGTCGCGTACACAACGCTAGCCTGCGCTCCATGGTTCGCACCTATCTTAAAAAAGTTATTGCGGCGATTGAAGCAGGCGACGTTGAAGCAGCAAAAGCAGCTTACGAAGCAGCAGTGCCCGTGATTGACCGTATGGCTGACAAAGGCGTCATTCACAAGAATAAGGCTGCTCGCCATAAGAGCCGCCTGAATACCCAAATTAAAGCTCTCGCTGCTTAAGTGGCAAAGCTTTCATAAAAAAACCGGCTTTCGCCGGTTTTTTTATGACCTAAATAAGCTGGGCGAGAACACTAATTAAACGCTCGCTCTGCTCTTTAGTGCCCAGCGTTATACGTAGACCCACCTGCCCCAAATAAGATTTCGGCCGAACCAAAACTCCAGCCTCCTGCAGCCCACGCTCTATCTGCTCAGGGTTTTCAAAAAACGCCCACAAATAATTCCCCCCACTACGCCAATAGGGAATTTTTTGCTGATCGAAGAACCCCTCTAACATCGGCTTGGACTCGCTCATCACCTCGTACACATAACTCTCTATACCATTGAGATTTTCCAGACCAGCGCGAATTGCCACAACCGCCAACTGATTAATATCGTAAGGGCCACGAACATTAAGCAGCGCACGAATATTGTCGGCATCAGCAATCACATAACCCAAGCGCAAAGACGGCAAACCCCAAGTTTTAGAGAATGTTCGGGTGATCACAATATTGGGGTACTGCTGTACCAGATCAGCAACCGTTACGGAGCTGTACTCGAAATAACACTCATCCACCAAAATAACAGCATCGGACGCAGCCTTTGCCAAGGTGCAAATATCGTTGCGCGCAACCAACGTCCCACAGGGATTATTCGGATTAGACACCACGATAATACGTGTTTTACCGCTAATCGCGGCCAACACTTCCGCCAGAGGATAACCCTTTTCCTGCGTATACTGTGGCTCAATAATCGTCAGGTTTTCGACCCTCGCACACTGGCTATACATGGCAAAACTCGGCCCAGGAATAATTGCCTCATCCCCTTCGCAGCAAGCCGCGCGAAAAATCAAATCGATCCCCTGATCGGAGCCGTTTGTAATCATCACCTGCTCAGCACTCACTTTGGCGTAAGCGGCGATTTTCTCTACAATGTCACCGTAGGACGGATACATCTGCAGACGGTCATCGTTGATATAGTCCACCAAAGCCTGCCGAATAGCCTCACCCACAGGAAGAGTTCTCTCATTAAAATCGAGCAACAAATGCTGTTTTGGGTCACGACCATCCAAAGGCGGTTTATAAGCACTCATACGATCAATATGATCTTTGAAGATGGACATAACATAAGATCTCAAAATAAGCGAAACCCGGCAATTGCCGGGTTTCGAAGATTACAACTTAAAAGGGTTTATCAGCAAGCGTTATGACAGCACAAGGTTGTCTCGATGAATCAACTCGTCGAAATCTTTATAACCTAAAAGACCCTCGATTTTTGTCGTGGGCTGACCCATAATTTTTCTCGCATCATCACTACTGTAATTGACCAAGCCACGCGCAACTTCATTACCTTTCGAATCGTGACAGAGGACCATCTCACCCCGGGTAAAATGGCCATCAACACCCACCACTCCCACCGGCAACAGGCTCTTACCCTGCTCTCGAAGAACCGTTACAGCACCATCATCACAAACAACCACACCGCGAGACTGAAGATGTCCAGCCAACCACTGTTTGCGCGCAGCAATTGGCTGCTGATCGGAATAAAGTAGTGTTCCCAACAACTCACCGCTAGCGATACGCGGCATCACATCGGGAATTTTTCCACCCACAATGACCGTGCTAGCTCCAGAACGCGCAGCTAAACGCGCAGCTCGAACTTTACTGATCATCCCGCCACGCCCTAGAGCGCCGCCAGAACTTGCCATAGCATCGAGATCGGGCGACAGGGCAGATTTTTCAAACACAATCTCCGCCAGAGCGCTCTTACGAGGATCGCAGTCGTACATACCTTTCTGGTCAGTCAGAATACACAGCACGTCTGCTTCAATTAAATTCGCCACCAGAGCAGCCAGAGTGTCGTTGTCACCAAAACGAATTTCTTCGGTTACGACAGTGTCGTTTTCATTAATAATGGGCACAACACCCATATCAATTAACGTACTAAGCGTTGAACGGGCATTTAAGTAGCGCTGACGATTAGATAGGTCATCGTGATCGAGCAACACCTGAGCGGTCTTTTTGCTGAACCGATGAAACTCCTCTTCATAGACCTGTATTAAACTGGATTGCCCGACTGCCGCCGCCGCCTGTTGCTCGTGAATTGCCTTTGGCCGAGACTTCCATCCCAGCTTCGTCATTCCCGCAGCAACGGCACCAGAGGAGACCAAAACAACCTCGTAACCTTTCTTGGACAGCGCCGCAATTTGCTCAACCCAGATGGCCATAGCCTCCCGATCCAAACCGCGACCATTATCAGTGAGCAGCGCGCTACCAATTTTGATAACCCAACGCCGACCCTGCTTGACTAGCATTCTCTTAGACATAGTTCTCTTCGTTCGTTATTGTTAAGGTTATTAGAAGTATGTACCTATACCTCAGCCTATGTCGACACTCTGCATTTGGTGCCTTTTGTGTCTGAACCTATTTAAAGAATATATGGGTAGGACAAAATTCATTCACGAACATATTCTACTTCTACATCAAAGTCACCGTCATCATCATCACCACCATCATCATCGCCATTCTGGTGTTTCTTTGATTTGTGTCTTGCGCGCAAAGCTTCGATCCGCTCACGGGCTTCCGCTTGCATACGAACCTGAGTATCCTGTTCCTGCTGGGCGAATTCCGGGTCTTCCTTCTCTTTCTCCCACAACGACTCCATGTAGGTCAGTAAATTCTCGCACAAATGGCTGGTACCCAGCTGCGCAATTGCCGAAATACAGTATACGGGCCCCTGCCAACCGAGGGCGTCCACCACCTGCTGCTTACGAACTTCGAGCTCTTCATCAGTCAACAAATCCGACTTGTTCAGCACCAGCCAGCGATCTCGCTTAGCCAGCGTAGGGCTGAAATTCTCCAACTCGCGAGTAATGGATTTTGCATTCTCCGCCGGATCAGAACCGTCAATAGGGCAAATATCCACTAAGTGCACAAGTACTCGACAACGGGTCAAATGCTTCAGGAAACGAATCCCCAAACCGGCACCCTCTGCCGCCCCCTCAATTAATCCCGGAATATCTGCAACAACAAAGCTGCGGTGCATCTGTACTTTAACCACCCCTAGGCTGGGTATCAGCGTGGTAAACGGGTAGCCAGCCACCTTTGGCGTGGCGGCAGAGACAGCCGCAATAAACGTGGACTTACCGGCGTTGGGTAAACCCAACATACCCACATCAGCCAAAACTTTCATTTCCAGCTTAAGCTGCTTAGCGTCACCTTCAGAACCATTTGATGTTTGTCGAGGAGCACGGTTTACACTCGACTTATAGCGAGCATTACCCAGACCATGAAACCCGCCCTGAGCAACCAACAACAAATCTCCATGCCGGGTCAGATCGCCGACCTGCTCGCCCGTCTCCTCATCCAAAACAGAGGTACCCACGGGCACCTTGAGGACCAAATCATCACCTTTTCTACCGGTGCAGTTGCGACCGCGACCACCCTCGCCACTCTGAGCGTTGTAACTGCGCTGATAGCGGTAATCGATTAGCGTATTAAGATTTTCATCTGCCTCCAGATAAACACTGCCGCCATCACCACCATCACCACCATCTGGACCACCGCGTTCGATAAACTTTTCGCGACGGAAGCTGAGACAGCCATTCCCGCCTTTACCCGCTTGAACAATAATTGGGGCTTCGTCTACGAATTTCATTTTGTAACCTTTATGTAAGAAGAGATGGTGAGCAGTTCAGTTTCAGCTGGGACGGTAGGAGCTTGCCTCCCGAGACCTCAACAGCAGAAATACTGTAGTGAAATCTCCAAAGATCGGGCCAGAGGCCACAGTAAACACTTTAACTGCGACGTGGATTACCGCAAGGCAGTGCTTAAGCGCCAAACCACTAACCCAAGGCTGGCTGCACCCGAAGAGTAACGCTCCCAAAAACGTTATCGCCCCACAAAATAGTCAATAATGACAATAGTGCAGCGCACAATTTCCTGCTCAATAACAAAAAAGCCCCGCCACAAAAGTGTAGCGGGGCTTTCAAACACTAATAAACCGAAATTAAGCAGCTACGATGCTAACAACTCTGCGGTTTTTAGGGCCTTTAACATCAAATTTAACTTCGCCGTCAGTCTTGGCGAACAGGGTGTGATCTTTACCCATACCAACATTTTCACCACCGTGGAACTTAGTGCCACGCTGACGAACGAGAATATTACCGGCTTTAACTACCTGACCACCAAACAACTTAACGCCTAAACGTTTACTTTCGGAATCGCGACCATTGCGCGTACTACCGCCTGCTTTCTTGTGAGCCATGCTCTACTCCTGCTTAATCTTTAACTTAACCCTGAATACCGGTGATCTTAACTTCGGTATACCACTGGCGATGACCTTGACGCTTCATAGAGTGCTTACGACGACGAAACTTGATAATCGTCACCTTGTCTGCACGACCGTGGCTTACAACCTCGGCAGTTACTTTAGCGCCTTCCACAACAGGAGTACCGATTTTCACGTCGTCTCCACTACCTACCAGCAGAACCTGATCAAAATCAACGCTCTCGCCAGTAGCCACTTCAATTTTTTCCAGACGAAGAACTTCGCCCTCTTCCACGCGGTGCTGTTTACCACCGGCAGCAATAACTGCGTACATAATCTGCTCCAGATTAGAATGGACGACACGAAGTAGCTCAATAAAGCTTTCAGGAGAGCACCATTATCGGCGACAACCACAAAACTTGCGTCGTTTGCTTAAAAAACCCGCAACCAAAGGTTACAGGGGCGCGAATTGTACTTTATGGTTCTGGCCAAATCAAACCCTATTTATACATCCCTCATCCAGACAGATAAACTCTCTACTGGCGACTCAAATCAATTGTTCTACTCTTTTATAGGGGAGTTGGCCCGTTCATCTTTTTGGAGTCGCGTACGAGAGTACAAAAGCCACCACTTTCCCGTATAATGCGGCCCCGAACGGGAAGCCACTGTGGCAGAAACACCGCCAACAGCAGAAGCGCGCATAGAACCCCTGCCCCGTCCCACGTTTTGAACTACAGGAAACCATTGATATGTCCAAAATTTTAGATGCAGTAAAACCCGGCGTTGCTACTGGCGACGATATTCAGAAAATATTCGAAATTGCCAAAGCCAACAAATTTGCCCTGCCAGCGGTTAACTGCGTGGGTACCGACTCCGTAAACGGTGTATTAGAAGCAGCAGCTAAAGCCAAATCTCCTGTTGTTGTCCAATTCTCCAACGGCGGTGCAGCTTTCTTTGCAGGTAAAGGCCTGAAAGCCGAAGGCCAGCAAGCACAAATTCTGGGAGCTATTTCTGGCGCCAAGCACGTTCACCAAATGGCAGAGGCCTACGGTGTACCCGTTATTCTACACACCGACCACGCGGCCAAGAAACTGCTGCCATGGATCGACGGCCTATTAGACGCTGGCGAAAAGCACTTCGCAGAAACTGGCAAACCTCTGTTTAGTTCACACATGATCGATCTGTCTGAAGAAAGCCTGGAAGAAAACATCGGAACTTGTGCCAAATACCTGGAGCGTATGAGCAAAATCGGCATGACCCTGGAAATTGAACTGGGCTGCACTGGCGGTGAAGAAGATGGCGTTGATAACTCCGATATGGACAGCTCACTGCTGTACACCCAGCCAGAAGACGTTGCCTACGCATACGAAAAATTGAATGCTATCAGCCCACGCTTCACCATTGCTGCCTCTTTCGGCAATGTACACGGCGTCTACAAGCCCGGTAACGTGAAGCTGACACCGAAAATTCTGGACAACTCCCAGAAGTTTTGCAGCGAGAAGTTTGGCCTGGCAGACAACAGCCTGAACTTTGTATTCCATGGCGGTTCCGGGTCTTCTCCTGAAGAAATCCAGGAATCTATTGGGTATGGCGTAATCAAAATGAACATCGATACCGACACCCAGTGGGCAACTTGGGAAGGTATCAAGGAATACTACGTCGCAAACGAAGCTTACCTGCAGGGCCAGATCGGTAACCCTGAGGGCGAAGACTCACCAAACAAGAAGTACTACGACCCACGCGTTTGGTTGCGCAAAGGCCAAGACGCTATGGTTGCTCGCCTTGAGCAAGCCTTCGCCGACCTGAACGCTATAGACGTACTCTAATTTGCCTAAGCGTTAGATATAAAAGCCCGTAGCTCTACGGGCTTTTTTTTGGCTGGCTTTTGATCGATATGAGCTGATGAGCTTGACACCCCCAAAGCAGCCCCCTAGCATCCACCCCTCAAAAATGACAGGCGACTATACTCCATGCAGTCCTTTCACAAAGTGGTGCAATCTGACTTTGAATCCGTTAATCAGCTTATTATTGGACAGCTACATTCGGATGTAGACTTGGTTGAAAATATCGGTCACTACATTGTCGATGCGGGAGGCAAGCGCCTGCGCCCACTGCTGGTTCTTTTGATGTCCAACGCCCTAGGCTACAACGGTAGGCAGCATATTAATCTCGCCGCCATTATTGAGTTTATTCACACCGCGACTTTACTCCACGACGACGTGGTCGATGTATCATCCCTTCGCCGAGGCCGCCCAACGGCAAATGCCCAATGGGGTAACGCCCCGAGCGTGCTGGTTGGCGACTTCCTTTATTCACGCTCATTCCAGATGATGGTTGCCATCGGCAATATGGATATTATGGAAATCCTCTCCAATACGACCAATGTCATTTCCGAGGGAGAGGTTCAACAACTGGTTAACGCCAACAACCCAGAAGTATCGGAAGCCACTTATTTAACCGTGATCCACAAAAAAACCGCAGCCCTGTTTGAAGCGGCCTGTGAAATTGGCGCGGTAATCTCCGGCGCGGATACAACCTTGCGCAAACAAGTCCGCCAGATCGGCTACCATCTGGGAGTCGCCTTCCAATTGGTAGATGACGCCCTGGACTACGAAGGCAATGCCGAAAAACTCGGAAAGAATGTAGGTGATGACTTGGCAGAGGGTAAGCCCACGCTGCCTCTAATTCACGCCATAACACAGGGCACTAAAGACGAAGCAGCCCTAATCAAGCAGGCGATACGCGAAGGCGGTATCGACAAACTGCAACACATTATCACTATCGTGCAGCAGCGCGGTGGTCTGGCATACACCAATGAGTGTGCTCGCGCTCACGCCGACAAGGCGCTAGCTTTAATTGCCAACCTGCCGGCAACACCCTATCAGTCCGCACTTGCGGACCTTACACGCTTCTCGGTAGAACGTAGCACCTGAATCTACCTAAGCCCAGCCATAGAGAGTCTATCGATGCAAAAACGAAAATTATCCGATCTGTACAGTAACTGGGATCAACTCGTCGATAATGCCGCTTCCTGGGAAGGACGCACCTTAAAACAACTGTTCAGCGAAGACGCCAACCGCTCTGCTCGCTACTCTGTTGCCGCCGCAGGCTTGGAACTGGACTTTTCGAAAAACCATATCGACGAGCAGACGCTAGCACTCTTACTGGATGCTGCCAAACAGGCCGACTTACAGGGTGCGATCAAACGCCTTTTCCGCGGAGACCATGTAAACAATACCGAAGACCGACCAGCTCTCCATTCCGCTCTACGCTATACCGGTGAAGCCTCTAACGAAGAAGAAAAGTGCGTAGAAGCGACGCTGACAAAAATGGCGGGATTAATTGAATCTGTTCACAGTGGTGAATGGAAAGGCTTTAAAGGCGACAAAATTACCGATGTGGTGAATATCGGTATCGGCGGTTCCGACCTCGGTCCGCGTATGGTGACTAAAGCGCTGACACCTTTTCACACAGGCCATGTCAATGTTCACTTCATTGCCAACGTCGACGGAGCAGAGATTTACGACCTAACGCAAAAGCTGAATCCGGCCACCACATTGTTCCTGATCGCCTCCAAATCTTTTTCCACCCTGGAGACGCTGGAAAACTCCCTGAGCGCACGAAAATGGATGCTCGACAACGACTGTGGTGAAAATCAACTGTGTCATCACTTCGTGGCCATATCATCCAAGGTCGATAAAGCCGTTGAATTTGGTATTGATGCCGATAACGTCTACCCCCTGTGGGACTGGGTGGGCGGCCGCTACTCATTGTGGTCAGCCATTGGTATGCCCATCGCCTTCGCCGTGGGAATGGATAACTTCAATAAGCTGCGCGCGGGTGCCAACGCCATGGACACCCACTTTGCCGAGGCACCACTGGAAAAAAATATTCCCGTACTGATGGGCCTGATCATTTTCTGGTACAGCAACTTCCTCGGCACCGATACGCAGGCTATTCTACCCTACGCCTGCCATCTGCAACTGCTGCCGGCCTACCTACAACAACTAGAAATGGAAAGTAACGGTAAGAGCGTAACCAAAGACGGCGCCCGCGTGGACTACCAGACAGGCTCAATCGTTTGGGGTAGTGAAGGCACTAACGGCCAACACTCTTTCCACCAGCTGCTACACCAGGGTACCACTATGGTTCCCACCGACTTTATCGCCACCCTGCAGGCCCACCACCCTATTGACCATCAGCATAAGTACCTATTCGCCAACTGCGTTGCCCAGAGCCAGGCACTGATGAGCGGCCGGGATCTGGAAACCACCGAAGCAGAGCTGCGCGCAAACGGTGTTAGCGAAGAAGAAATTCAGAAGCTGGCAGAGCACAAAGTTCACCCCGGCAACCACCCCAGCAACACCATCCTGATGGACAAGCTGACACCGGAAACTCTGGGCGCACTCATTGCTGCCTACGAGCAAAAGGTCTACACCCTTGGCACGCTATGGAATATTAACTCCTACGACCAGTGGGGCGTGGAACTGGGCAAGCTGCTCGGCACCCACATCGCCAATGCCATCGATACCACCGATATCCCGGGCGACTGGGACTCGTCAACGCAAACATTGGTGCGCAAATTTAACGAAGCGAACAAAAGCCTGTAATTTGGTATATTAATAAATCTCGGCGGGGTTGATTGTTCTCAGCTTGAACACCAGCCCCGCTGAATATCCCGGCCGTGAAATTAAAACTTTAGCACACTGGCCACTACGCTGAAGCAGCAAAAAACGCTGTAACCGCCCCACCAACTCATCCCCCTCTCTTAATATTTATAATTGCCATCCTAACGCTCTGGCAGAGCCGGCTTGCGTGCAGGCACAAATATCAACCTACGCCTATTGATCCTGTGGTGAGTATAGATTTGCGAACCATACCCGTTAGACTCTGTTGCGAAACATTTTAAATACGGCGCAGCCGCTTACCGTTTTCTAGATAGTCCAAAAAAATTAGCGTCAAAAATTTTCTCCAATAACTAAAACAAATAAAAGTATTATTGGAAATACCCCTAACCACTATTACACCAGAAGCCAAAATCATTTGAATATTAATTCCAAACTGTTTAGCATCATTCCCTACGCAGTTCCTTTTAAAGTACCATTAATTTTCAAAAGGATTTTATTATGTACTCTCTATTTCGCGAGCTGTCTGTTCAACGTATTGCCCTAGAGCAAGCCCCCGTATTTTTAGTTTCTTTTTTTATCGCCAACACGTTATACAAATTTGGAAGTTTTGGGTTGGAGCTGGTGGCATTTCTGACAACCTGGTTTTTGTTCGATGCATTATTTCAGACGGGTAAAACTCTGCTGACCTCAAATAAATAACATAAAGACGCCCCTAGCGGCGGCATTAAAACCCCGCCGCTAAAAAATTATTACCGTACCTGTTAGCTATAAAAATATTAATGCACGATAAAACACACCTCAACCTTACATAAAGTTATGCGCTCCACGGCACCACTCTAAGCGCCGCATTGTTACTTCTTTCTGCACCCACAAAAAAATGCCAGAAGCTCTGCACACTGTTAATGGCTGTGTGGTCCGGCGCTTCATCATCGGCGCCCGTAGGGTCTTCCACACCCACAATAGCCGCCAACAACCAGAATTTTCGATCGCCACTGTTTCCTGGGTCCGGTGGTGTATCCCAATTAATGGCGGCAGAGAAACGCCATGATTGTGCATCAATGGAAGCGATATTCACCGCACCTAA